>JBOGTC010000089.1:0-2706 GCA_050692055.1 Candidatus Limnocylindria bacterium
AAGCGGCGCCGCCTCGGCGTGGGGCTGGCGCCAGGGCACGTCGCCCGCCAGCTGCGCCGCGCGGTGGGCCTCGACGAGCGCGACGGGCTCCTCGTCCGCGAGGTGGAGGACGACTCCCCCGCCGCGAAGGCCGGGCTGGCGGAAGGCGACCTCATCGTGGCGGCGGCCGGGAAGCCGGTGACCAATGCTGATGAGCTGTTCGACGCCATCGGCTCGGTCGCGGCGGACGCGGCGCTCGAGATCACCCTCGTGCGCGGCACCGAGCAGCGCACGGTCACGGTGGAGGGCTGAGGACTCATGGATGATCGCGCGCGCCGGGCGCTCCGGCGGGGCCACCTGGTCGACATCACCACCACCGGGCGGCGCAGCGGTCAGGAGCATCGGGTCGAGCTGGTGTTCCACAACCTGGACGGCCGGATCTTCATCAGCGGCCGTCCGGGGCGGCGCGGCTGGTACGCCAACCTCGTCGCGCACCCGGACTTCACCTTCCACCTGAAGGGACCGATCGCGGCCGACCTGCCGGCACGGGCGCGTCCGGTCACGGATCGGGCAGAGCGCGAGCGCGTCCTGGCGCCGATCGCGGCCGGGTGGCGCTACGACCTCGGCGTGATGGTCGCAGACGCGCCGCTGGTTGAGGTGCTCTTCGACGAGGCCGCCTGACGCGGGGGAGCCCCTCTCAATGCTCGCCTGTTGCAACTTATGCGGCTACGCCGCTCGATGCGGCCGCTGCTCAGCACAATAGCGTCGGCCAATGTGCCGTATCGGGCGCAGTGAGCCACGCTGATCGCCGTCCCAGGCCCGTCGTACTCGGATAAGTTGCACAGGCGCGGCAATGACGTGACGAGGCGGCGTGAGGCGCGGCATTAGCGCGACGGGGCGGCGCGGGGCGGCGTGAGGCGTCCCTACTATCTTGGCGTGGAGCGGCGCGAGAGGTGACACTCGATGCGCTCGTGGTCGGCGCGGGTCCGAACGGGCTGGCGGCGGCGATCGCGCTGGCGCGTGCCGGCCGCAGCGTGCGCGTCATCGAGGCGCGCGACACGGTCGGCGGGGGATGTCGCACGGCCGAGCTGACGCTGCCGGGCGTGCAGCACGACGTCTGCAGCGCCATCCATCCGCTCGGCCGCTCATCGCCGTTCTTCCGTGAGCTGCCGCTCGAGCGCCATGGGCTGGAGTGGATCGAGCCGCCGGTCCAGATCGCGCATCCCCTCGACGACGGATCGGCCGCCGTCGTTCGTCGCGACATCGCGACGACCACCGCCTCCTTCGCCGATCCGCGCGACGCAGCCCGCTACGAACGCTGGATCGGGCCGATGGCACGCGACTGGGAGGTCATCGTCCGCGAGCTTCTCGGACCGATACGTCCGCTCGCGCCGCTGCGCCATCCGCTGGCGCTGGCGCGCTTCGGGCTCCCGGCGCTGCTGCCCGGGATGGCCCTGGCGCGGGCCTTTCGTTCGCCCGCCGCCCGAGCGCTCATCGCGGGCTGCGCCGCGCACTCGTTCCTGCCGCTGAGCGCGCCCATCTCCGCCGGCTTCGGCCTGGCGCTCCTGGTCAGCGCCCACGCCGTGGGCTGGCCGATCCCGCGCGGTGGATCGCAGCGCATCGCCGATGCGCTGGCATCGGTCCTGCGCGAGCTCGGCGGGGAGATCGAGACCGGGCGGACCGTGGCAAGTCTGCGGGAGCTGCCCGCGTACGGGGCAGCGCTGCTCGACCTCACGCCGCGCCAGGTGCTGGCCCTTGCCGGAGATCGCCTGCGTGGTGGATACGCGGCGCAGCTGCGCCGCTATCGGTACGGGCCGGCCACCTTCAAGCTGGACCTCGTGCTGGATGGGCCGATCCCGTGGCGCAATCCGGAGGTCGGGCTGGCGGGGACGGTGCACCTGGGCGGCACGGCCGAGGAGGTCGCCACCTCGGAGCGGGCGGTGGGCCACGGGCGCGTGAGTGATCGGCCGTTCGTGCTCCTTTCGCAGCCGGGCTCGTTCGACTCGACGCGCGCGCCGAAGGGCCGGCACGTGGTGTGGTCCTATTGCCACGTGCCGAATGGCTGGACCGGCGATGCGACTGAGCGGATCGAGCGTCAGATCGAGCGCTTCGCCCCCGGCTTCCGCGATCGGATCGTGGCCCGCCACGTCATGATGCCCGCGGACCTCGAGGCCTACAACGCCAATTACGTGGGCGGCGATATCAACGGCGGCCTCATGCACTGGGCCCAGTTCCTGACGCGGCCGGCGCTGCGTTGGGATCCGTACTCGACGCCCGACGCGAGAATCTTCATCTGCTCCGCTTCCACGCCGCCGGGCGGTGGCGTCCACGGGTTGTGTGGGTGGCACGCGGCCCGCTCCGCCCTCCGCGGCGCTTTGCGCTGAGTCGCCGCCTGCTCGATCTCGACTGAGCTCCGGGCGTACCGCGACGATGACCATGTCAAATTGCCCGCCGTGCAAGTTCGGCGGGCCTCGGGGCCGATGATCGGCCTGGATGACTCCCCTAGCGTGCTCACCGTGCCAACTGGCGGGGTCATCGGCCGGTCATCGGACCGCGAAGCCGAATGGAAGCGGCTGTAACTTGCACAGCCAGCCAGTTCCGTGGGGCATCGGCTGAGCCTGGCGTCTGGCACAGACAATTGCCGGTCTGGGCCGGGGGAGGAGCGTGTGCTCGCCTCGATCCTCGAAGCTGAGCCCTAACCCCGCGACGAGATCCCGCACTTGCAGA
>JBOGTC010000090.1:0-6666 GCA_050692055.1 Candidatus Limnocylindria bacterium
GGGCCCAATGGCGCAGGGGCGGGCGCGCCGGCTGCTCGATCACCTCGGCGGGGTGCCGGCGGCCGCCCGCGCCACGACCACCGAGCTGCAGGGGATGGGCGTGCCGCCGCGAGTGGCCATCACCTTCGTCGCCGGTGTCGAGGCGGGCCGGCGGCTGGGAGCTGCCTGGCCGGAGGCTGCGTGGATCGTGCGCACGCCGGAGGACGTGGGCGAGCCCATGACGGCGTCCATGGCCGGCCTCGAGCGAGAGGAGCTGCGCGTCCTGCTGCTCGACACCAAGAACGTCGTGACCGCGCAGCGAACGGTCTACGTGGGCAACCTCGGCGGCTCCGCGGTGCGGGTGGGCGAGGTCTTCCGGGACGCGGTGCGCGCCTGCGCGGCGGCGGTCGTCGTGGTCCACAACCACCCCTCCGGCGACCCGACCCCGTCGGGCGAGGACCTGCGCATCACCGGCGAGCTGGCGGCGGCCGGACGGCTGCTGGACATCGATCTGCTCGACCATCTCGTGGTCGGACGGGGGCGCTGGTCGAGCCTGCGCGCGCTGGGCGCGCTGGGTCAGCCGGCGACGATGCGGTAGATGCCGCCGCCCGCGATGTCGGCGAGGTACAGCTCGCCGTCCGCGTCCTGCCCGAAGGCCGTGACCCGCAGTCCGGTCTCGAGCAGCAGCCGCAGCTCGATCGACTCGCCGGCGGCCGGCGGCGACGCGTCCGACGGGATGCCGAACAGCCGTCCGGAGCAGTAGTCGGTGAACAGGTACCAGCCGCGCAGGTCGGGCAGGGCCTCGCCGCGATAGACGTGGCCGCCGGTCACCGCGCAGTTGCCCTGGTCGCGGCTGTACTCGGCGACGGGCAGGACGAGTCCCTCGGTCGAGCAATTCGCGGCGCTGAAGCAGTGGAGCCCTTCCATCACGTTCCAGCCCAGGTTTGCCCCGGCGGCTTCTCCCGGCGACAGCCGGTTGATCTCCTCCCAGCCGAGCTGGCCGACGTCGGCGATCCAGAGGTCGCCGGTCGCGGCATCGAAGCTGAACCGCCACGGGTTGCGCAGCCCGTAGATGAAGACCTCGGGGGCGCCGCCGCCATCGGCGAAGGGGTTGTCGGAGGGGATCGCGTAGCCGTCATCGGCCTCCACGTGCAGGCGCAGGATGGAGCCGAGCAGCGTCTGGGGGTTCTGTCCGTGCCCCAGCGGGTCGCCGCGGGAGCCGCCGTCGCCCAGGGCCATGTACAGGTAGCCGTCCGGGTCGAAGGCCAGCTGGCCGCCGTTGTGGTTCGGGAACGGCTGCTCGACCTGCAGCAGGATGCGCTCGCTGCCCGGATCCGCGGCCGGCGCGTCGCCGTTGGCGGAGGCGGCGAGCTCGGAGAGCACCGTGTTGCCGTTGAGGTCGGTGTAGTGAACGAACAGGCGCTCCACCTCCGGCCAGCCGGGATGGAACGCCACGCCCAGCAGCCCGCGCTCGCCTCCACTGCCGACGCGATCGCCGAGATCGACGAAGCTGCCCGTGCCGCCATCGGGCTCCAGGATCACGATGCGGCCGCCGCGCTCGTTGACGTACAGACGCCCGGCCGGGTCTCCCGTGATCCCGATCGGCGAGTCCAGCCCCGAGGCGACCTGCTCGAGGGCGATCGGAGGCGGCTCCGCCGAGATGGGTGCGGGCGGGCTCGGTGTCGGTGACTCGGTTGGCGTTTCCGTCCGGGCCGGGGCGGTCGGCGCCGGCGCCGGCGTGGCGGGCGCGGCGGTGTCGTCGGGCAGGCTCCTGGAAGGAGACGGCGTCGCGTCCGGCGACGAGCATGCGGCGAGGGCCAGGACGGCAGCGAGCAGGGACGCGGGCGCGCGTCGTGCAGGCAGGTGGCGGCTCATGGCGGGACATTGTTGGGCATCGGCGCCGGCGCCGCGAATCTGCCCGCGAATCGGGTAGGGTTGACGCGCTGACATGACGACCACCAAGAGCGCCATCCGCCGCGTGGCGGCGGAGGCCAGAGCGGACGCGCCTGAACCCTCGGCCGAGCAGATCGGCACCCGACGCGCGATCGTCATCGAGCGCCCGCGGCCGGAGCTCGATGGCGGACGCCACCCCGTCAAGCGCGTGGTGGGGGACAGCCTGCTGGTCACGGCCGACATCTTCGCGGACGGCCACGGCCTGCTCGGCGCCGCGCTCCTGCTCCGAGCCGACGACGAGGAGGCCTGGCGCGAATCGCCGATGCGGCCGATCGACGACGACCGCTGGTCGGGGACGATCGAGCTGACGCGCAACCGGTGGCATCGGTACACGATCGAGGCCTGGCGCGACGCCTTCGGCACCTGGCGCGGCGGCCTGGTCACGAAGATCGACGCCGGCGTGAAGGTGCCGACCGAGCTGGCGGAGGGGCGGGTGCTCCTGGCGGAGGCCCTGAAGCGAGCGGAGGAGGCCGAGGCCGGCACGGACGTCATGCTGATCCGCGGCGCTCTCCAGGCGCTGGGGCGGGCGCGGTCGGAGGCGAGCCGAGCGTCCGTCCTGCTGGATGAGGAGCTGCTCGGCGCCATGCGCCGCCACCCCGACCGGCGATACGCGACCCGCTACCTGCCGGAGCTGGAGGTCGTGGTCGACCGGGCCCTCGCCCGCTCGGGCGCCTGGTACGAGCTCTTCCCGCGCTCGCAGGGCCGCGACCCGAAGAAGCCGAAGGCCACCACGCTGCGCCAGGCCGAATGGCGCCTGCCCAACATCGCCGCCATGGGCTTCGACGTCGTCTACCTGCCGCCGATCCATCCCATCGGCTCCACACACCGCAAGGGCAGGAACAACGCGCTCAGCGCCGGCGCGGGCGACGTTGGCAGCCCGTACGCCATCGGCTCCGCGCAGGGAGGGCACGATGCGGTTGCGTCCGAGCTCGGCGGCATCGACGAGCTGCTGCACTTCCGCGAGGCGGTCGAGGCGCACGGGATGGAGCTGGCGCTCGACATCGCCATCCAGGCGTCACCCGACCATCCGTACGTGACGGCGCATCCCGACTGGTTCCGCCACGCTCCCGACGGCTCGATCAAGTACGCGGAGAACCCGCCTAAGACGTACCAGGACATCTACCCGATCGACTTCTACGGCGAGAAGGCGGAGGCTCGCCGCGCGCTGTGGGGCGAATGGAAGCGCGTCTTCGAGGCCTGGATCGAGCGTGGCATCAGAATCTTCCGCGTCGACAACCCGCATACCAAGCCGATCCCGTTCTGGGGCTGGCTCATCCGCGAGCTGCAGCGCGAGCATCCCGATGTCATCCTCCTGTCGGAGGCCTTCACGAAGCCGAAGATGATGCGCATGCTGGCCAAGGTGGGCTTCACGCAGAGCTACACCTACTTCACCTGGCGCGAGACGCGTGACGACCTGCGCGGCTACCTGACGGAGCTGACCCAGTCGGAGATGCGCGAGTACTTCCGCGGCAACCTGTTCACCAACACGCCTGACATCAACCCGCATCACCTCGACCGCGGCCGCGCCGCGTTCGTCGTGCGCTACGTGCTCGCTGCCACCCTGTCGAGCTCCTACGGCATCTACTCCGGCTTCGAGCTGTGCGAGAGCGCGCGGCTGGACGATCGCGAGGAGTACCTGGACTCCGAGAAGTACGAGATCCGGGCTCGCGACTGGGACGCGCCCGGCAACATCAAGGACCTGGTGACCGCCGTCAACGCCCTGCGCCGGACGCACCCGGCGCTGCAGCGCTACGACAACCTGCGCTTCGAGTCCGTCAGCGGGGATCGCACGCTGTTCTATCGCAAGGCGCTGCCGGACGGTGGCGTCGACCCGCTGTCCGGGTTTCCCTACCGCTGGCGGGAGCCGGTCTACGTGGCCGTGAACTGCGATCCCACCCGTGGCGAGCAGGCGGTGCTGCACCCGGACCTGCCGGCGATCGGCATCGGCTGGGACGAGCCATACGAGATGACCGATCTGCTGACCGGGCGCAGCCATGGGGAGCGCGGTGCCGACCTCGCCGTGGACCTCGATCCCGCAGGCGAGCCGTTCCGCATTTTCACGATCCGAGCGCCCGGCCGATGAGCCGCCGCGCTCCCGGCCGGCCCGATGCCGGCCCGCCGCAGCTGCTGCGCGACGATCCGCACTGGTACAAGGATGCGGTCATCTACCAGCTGCACGTGAAGGCGTTCTTCGACTCGACCAACGATGGCGTGGGCGACTTCGCGGGCCTGACCGAGCAGCTCGACTACATCGCCGACCTGGGGGTCACGGCCATCTGGCTCCTGCCGTTCTACCCCTCGCCGCTCCGCGATGACGGGTATGACATCGCCGACTACGTCGGCATCCACCCTGACTACGGCACGCTGCGCGACTTCCGAGGCTTCGTGCGCGAGGCGCACCGGCGCGGCCTGCGCGTCATCACCGAGCTGGTGGTGAACCACACGTCGGACCAGCACCCGTGGTTCGCGGATGCCAGCTCGTCCCGCAAGAGCGCCCGCCGCAACTGGTATGTCTGGTCGGACACCGATCAGCGCTACCTCGACGCGCGCATCATCTTCACGGACACCGAGTCGTCCAACTGGGCCTGGCACAACGAGACGCAGCAGTACTACTGGCACCGGTTCTTCAGCCATCAGCCGGACCTCAACTACGACAACCCGCAGGTCGTCAGGGCCGTGACGCGGGCCATGCGCTTCTGGCTCGATCTCGGCGTCGACGGGATGCGGCTGGATGCGGTTCCGTACCTCGTCGAGCGCGACGGCACGCATGGCGAGAACCTGCCCGAGACACACGCCGTGCTCCAGCAGCTCCGGGCCGCGGTGGATGCGCGCTACGACGGCCGGATGCTGCTGGCCGAGGCGAACCAGTGGCCGCCTGACGTGCTGCCCTATTTCGGCGACGGCGCCAACGAGTGCCACATGGCCTTCCACTTCCCGCTCATGCCGCGCATCTGGATCGCGCTGCGGCGCGAGGATCGCTACCCGATCATCGAGATCATGGGCCAGACCCCGGAGATCCCCGAGGACTGCCAGTGGGCGCTCTTCCTGCGCAACCACGACGAGCTCACGCTCGAGATGGTGACCGATGAGGAGCGCGACTACATGTACAACGAGTACGCCACCGACGCTCGGATGCGGATCAACCTTGGCATCCGCCGCCGCCTCGCCCCGCTCGTGGACAACAGTCGGCGCAGGATGGAGCTGCTCAACTCGCTGCTCATGTCGATGAAGGGCACGCCGGTCATCTATTACGGGGACGAGATCGGCATGGGCGACAACGTCTTCCTGGGCGACCGGAACGGGGTTCGCACGCCGATGCAGTGGACCGGTGACCGCAACGCCAGCTTCAGCAAGGCCGATGCGCACGCCCTCTACGCGCCTCTCGTCTCCGACCCGGTCTACGGCTACCAGGCGGTCAACGTGGAGGCTCAGCAGCGAACGCCTGGCTCGCTCCTGAACTGGATGAAGCGCCTGATCCGCATCCGCCGGGCGCACCCGGTCTTTGGGCGCGGCTCGCTTGAGTTCCTGCACCCCGACAACCGGCGCGTGCTGGCCTACCTGCGGGAGCTCGACGGCCAGACGATCCTGTGCGTCGCCAACCTGAGCCGCTTCGCGCAGTACGTGGAGCTCGACATGTCGCGCTTCAGGGGTCGCGTGCCGGTGGAGCTGATCGGGCGCGTCCACTTCCCGCCCGTCGGCGAGCTGCCCTACCTCCTGACGCTGGGACCGCACGACTTCTTCTGGTTCGAGCTGACCGATGGCGGCGGTTGAGCCGGCGCCCCGCGCCAGCCCCACGTCTCAGCAACACGGTTACTGGTACGCGACTTCCGGGGCCTGGCCGGGCATCTCCGGCATAGATTTGCCGAGTTTTCGGTGCCTCACACCCGAATTTCTGCCACGTACCAGTCATCCCGTTGCTAAGGCGCGGGAACAGACGCCGCGGTGAGCGGCTTCTCTCCCGACTGGCTCCGCGCCCAGCGCTGGTTCCGCGCCAAGCAGCGGCCGATCGCGACGGTCGGTGAAGCCGACCGCGCCGCGCTGGGCGATGCGGGGGACCTCCTCGTCATCGAGGTTGGCTACGCCGATGCCGGCGCGCCGGACCGCTACCTGGTGCCGACCATCGACGGCCGCGAGCCGCGAGATGGCGACGGGGTCTGGGCCGCGTTCGTGCGCCTCATGGCCAGTGGCGCCGAGGTCCGCGCGGATCGCGGTCGCTTCGCCTTCGACGCGACGCCGGCACTCGACGATCTCCTTCCCTCGGCCCGCGACGCCGCCGGCGCCCTCGGTGAGCGGCGGCTGGGCGTGGAGCAGAGCAACTCCTCGGTGGTCCTCGGGGAGCGGCTGATCCTCAAGGTGTACCGGCTGCTCGAGGAGGGCGAGAACCCCGACCTGGAGGTGAGCGCCTTCCTGAGCGATGCCGGCTTTGCCCACACGCCCGCGCTGGCCGGGTCGGTGCACTACCGGCCCGACGGCGGCGAGCGGTGCGCCGCCGCGATGCTCCAGGCCTTCGTGCCCTCGACCGGCGATGCATGGGCGCTGGTGCTCGACCGGCTGGCGACCGACCCGGCGGCGGCCATCGAGGCGGCGGAGGAGATCGGGAGGCTCACCGCCGAGCTGCACGCGGCGCTCGCCTCGCACCCGCAGACCCCCGGCTTCCCCGCGCGGGCCGTCACGCCCGACGAGCTGGCCGCGTGGCGGCAGGGCGCCGAGCGCCAGCTTGACGGAGCGCTGGCC
>JBOGTC010000091.1:0-3922 GCA_050692055.1 Candidatus Limnocylindria bacterium
GTCTTCAACACCGACGAAGACCCGGTCCGTGAGGCGGCCTGCCTGAACGTGGTGGGCGCGGAACGCTCGGCCGGCCTCGTGCTCGCCTCGACCAACCATGCAGCCGAGTCGCTCGCCCATGTCATCCGCCTCAACATCCCGGTCGTGGCCATCGACCGACGGCTGACCAGCGTGATGACCGATGTCGTGGCCGTCGACAACGCCACAGCCGCCCATGAGGCTGTCTCCCGTCTGATCGATCTCGGCCACAGGAGGATCGCCATCGTGGGCGGACCGGAAGGGGTCAGCACCGCCGACGAGCGTCTCGCCGGCTATCGGCGCGCGCTGCTCGACCACCGGCTTCCGATCGATCCCGAGCTGGTCCGCCATGCCAACTTTCGCGAGAGCGGGGGCCGCGCCGAGACGCTCGCGCTCCTGGGCCTGCGCGAGCCGCCAACGGCGATCTTCGCGGTCAACAACCTTACGGCGCTCGGCGTGCTACGCGCGCTCAAGGAGCGAGGTGTTCACATCCCGGGCCAGATATCGGTGGTGGCGTTCGACGACCTGCCGATCGGGGATCTGCTCGACCCACCGCTGACGGTCGTTCAGCAGCCCACCCACCAAATCGGCGCCAAAGCCGCGGAGCTCCTCCTGCGCCGTATCGGCGACCCGGCCGCCTCGAGCCGCGAGGTGCTGCTCTCGGCGCGTCTGGTAATGCGAGGGTCAATCGGGCCGGCACCAGAGCATGCCCCACGAGAGGAAGGCGACTAAATGGCGCGGATCGGTGTCTTGACCTTCTCCGACGGGCGCGACTTCGTAGCTCGCGACCTCGTCGAGATGAACGAGGACTTCCAGCGGCGACTACGAGCCCGGCTAGAGGCGGATGGCCACGAGGTCGTGACCGGCCAGGAGATCGTCTGGACGACCGAGCTCGCCGAGTGCGAGGCCCGGCGACTGACCGAGCATGGTTGCGACGCCACAATCTTCAACTACGCGGTCTGGGCATTCCCCCACTTCACCGCGATAGCCTCGACGTTTGCGCCGCGGCCGATCCTGATGTTCTCCAACGTCAATCCGCGCTTTCCTGGTCTGGTGGCGATGCTGGCCGCCGCCGGCTCACTGAATCAGCTCGGCATCTCGCACGAACGCGCCTGGGGCGAGATCGAGGATCCCGCGGTTGCCCGCCAGGTATCCGCGTTCGCGCGAGCCGCGGAGGTCGCGGGCCGCCTCCGCGGGCAGACGTACGGTCTCGTCGGCGGCCGCTCGATGGGCATGTACACGGCGACCGTCGACCCTGCGGGCTGGCAGCGGCAGTTCGGCATCGACGTCGAACACATCGACCAATGGGAGATCGTCCGCCGCGGCGAGCTCGTCGATTCGAAGCGGGTCCAGGCCGGTCGTGAGTGGCTGGAGCGCTGGGGCAACGTAGCCTACGACGGCGACCGGCTGACGCCGGAGATCCTCGAGCGCCAGATCCGCAGCTACCACGCCATGTGCGAGCTCATCGACGAGTGGGACCTCGACTTCTGCGGCATTAAGGGCCAGCCCGAGCTGACGAACCACTACGCCACCATGGACATCGCCGAGGCGTTCCTCAACGACCCCTACGACTGGGAGGGACCCAAGCAGCCGGTCGTGTGCGCGACTGAGGCCGACAGTGACGGGGCGCTCACGATGCAGATCCTCAAGCTCATCGCCGGCACTCCGGTCCTGTTCGCCGACGTCCGCCACTACGAGGCGGCCGAGAACTTCTTCGACCTGTGCAACTCCGGGCAGCACGCCACCTTCTTCGCGGCGCGGAGCACCGATCCCGGTGACAACATGCCGCACGTTCGCTTCCTGCCGGAGATCTTCTACTTCCCGGCCGGTGGCGCTTCGGTCCAACACCTCGCCGCCCCCGGCGAGATGACCTTCGCCCGGCTGACCCGCAAGGACGGTCACTACTGGATGGCGATCCTACGCGGAGAGTCGATCCGCTTCGGCGACGAGCGCGACGAGCGCTACATGCGCGCGACGACCTGGGAGTGGCCGCACCTATTCGCCCGCTTCGAGGCCAGCGCTGAGACGTTCCTGCGGACATTCGCCGCGAACCACATCCACGGCGTGTACGGCGATCTGACGTCCGAGCTCGTCGCGGTCTGCCGGGCAATCGGCGTGGCACCGGTGCTCCTCGACCGCGACGGCGCCCACGTCGGCTCGACATCGGGCCTGCCACAGATCTGATCCACGATGAGCGAGCTGCTGCTCGGCATCGACGTGGGCACCTATAGCTCGAAGGGCGTGCTGTGTCGGCCCGACGGTGCGGTGCTCGCCGAGACCCGCACCGCGCACGAGATGTCGGTCCCCAGGCCGGGCTGGGCGGAGCACGATGCCGACCGAGTGTGGTGGGCAGACGTGGTGGCGATCGGCCGCGGGCTGACGGCCCGGATCCCAGCCGGTGACCGCGTCGCTGCTGTCGCCGTAAGCGCCATCGGACCGTGCTTGCTGCCGGTCGACGCCGCCGGGCGCCCACTGCGCCCCGCGATCCTGTACGGCGTCGACGCGCGGGCAACCGCCCAGATCGAGGAGCTCGAGCAGCGCTACGGCCGCGAGGCCCTCGTCGAGCTCGGCGGCATGCGCCTGACGAGCCAGGCGATCGGCCCGAAGATCCTCTGGCTGCGCGCGCACGAACCGGATATCTACGAGCGCGCGGACCGGTTCCTCACGGCGACCTCCTATCTGGTTCGGCGACTGACCGGCGAAACTGTGATCGACCGTCACACCGCGTCGCATTTCAACCCGCTCATCGCCCTCGATCGGCTCGAGTGGGACGGTCGGTTCGCGGCGGGCATCACCGAGCTCGAGCAGCTGCCCGAGCTGCGCTGGAGCGACGAGATCGTGGGAACGGTGACAGATGAGGCTGCGGCCGAGACCGGTCTCACGGCCGGTACGCCGGTGACCGCCGGCGCCGTCGACGCCCTCGCTGAGGCGGTGAGCGTGGGCGTCGTCGAGCCGGGCGACTTGATGCTCATGTACGGATCGACCGCATTCCTCATCCTCGTTGTGGACGGCCGCCGATCTCATCCGGACCTCTGGGCAACTGCGGGTGCGTTCCCTGGCCAGTACGCACTCGCGGCTGGGATGGCGACGACCGGAAGCGCCACGACCTGGTTCCGTGACCAGTTCGGGCGCGACCTTCGAGTCCGGGGCGGTGCCGATCCCTATGCCGCGCTCGCGGACGAGGCGGCCGCTGCGCCGGCCGGGTCTGCCGGGCTCCTCTTCCTGCCCTATCTCAGCGGCGAGCGGACCCCGATCCACGACCCGGACGCCCGTGGCGTGCTCGCCGGTCTTGCACTTGGCCATCGTCGCGGCCACGTCTATCGAGCGCTGCTGGAGGGGGTCGCCTATGGGATCCGCCACAATCTCGAGACGATGGCGGCGGCGGGCGCACCGATTCGGCGGATCGTCGCCGTCGGCGGAGGCGCGGCCAACCGGCTCTGGCTGCAGATCGTATCGGACGCCACCGGTCGCTCACAGATCGTTCCGCGTCAAACGATCGGAGCCGCCTACGGCGACGCGTTCCTCGCCGGACTGGCATCCGGGCTGATCCCTGATCGGTCCGAGCTCGCGACCCGGTGGGTTCAGCCGGGCACCTCAATCAATCCGGGCGACGACGCTTCCTGCTACGAGTCCCCCTATCGGCTGTTCTTGGAGCTCTACCGCGAGTCTCGATCGGTCGTCCATCGGCTCGCGACCCTCGCGCGAGAGGAGGAGCCGTGCCGCGACCCTGGAGGACGCACACTGGATCAAGAAGGGTGACTTCGCGCATCTCGACACCTAGTGTGCCCCGCCGGAATGGTCTTGCGGCTTGCGGACCGCCTTGGCCAGGATCTCGTCGGCGGTCTTGACCCATGCGAAGGGCGTTGCCGACGCGTTCCACTCGCGGGTGAAGCGCTCGATGGCC
>JBOGTC010000092.1:0-38594 GCA_050692055.1 Candidatus Limnocylindria bacterium
GCTCATGGGCAGACCTCCATCCGGTGCAGATCGAAGCTCGATGCATTGCCCTCGACCGATAGCGTGATCGACGCCGCGCCGGCGTTCGCTCCATCGCTCAGCCAGGTATCACCTTCGCGACGCAGGCCGCTCTCGTCGAGGTCGTGGCTGAAGGTCACGTTGCCCTCTTCGACCGTGATGGCCAGCTCGGCGTCCTCGGCCGCACACAGCTCGATGGAACCCGCGTTGGCCGCGATGCTGCCGCCCAGCCGTGTCGAGGCATCGGCCTGGATGGAAACCGATCCGGCGTTGACCTCGATCGACACGCCGCTCGCCTCCGCGCCGCCGAGCAGGATGGCGACCTCGCCGGCGCTGGCGTTCAGCTCGAGCTGCGCGAGTCGTGCCCCCGACAGGTCGAGCTCGCTGGTGGCGGCGTTGGCGTCGACCTCCAGCTCGAGCGTCACATCCGCGGGAAGCACGAGCTCCCACTCCTCGCGGTCGCCGCCGAAGCCGAAGGGACCGCCGCCGTCCGCATCTATGTCCAGGGACGACCCGTCGGCCGAGACATCCGGCGCCGGGCCGCCGGAGCGGCGCGCGTCGAGCGTCCAGCCCTGCCCGGTGCCGGTCGCCACCGAGAGATCGCCGCAATGGAAGTCGAGGCTGACCTGCGCGATCAGGGCGTCGAACGCGCCATCCCGGGCGACCGACTCCTTGAGGGTCTCGTCGCCGCAATCGCCGAATCGGAACCCGCTGCCGCCGAGGACGCCGCCGGCGAAGACGCCGATGACGAGCGCGGCTGCCACTGTTCCCAGCAGCGCGAACGGCGTGCGCGAGACGAGCATGGCAACGCCGATGCCGATCAGGATCAGCGGCCACCACTGCCACACGTCGCGCAGCAGCTCCCGCGGCAGCAGGCCGGCCTGGATCGCCAGCGCGACAGCGCCGGCGGTGATGAGCGCCAGTCCCCAGAACAGCAGGTCGTTGTTGACGCGCATGCGGGATGCTCGGTCCTCCGTGTTCGCGCCATTCTACGAAGCGCGCCCTGCGTGCCGGCCGGCCGCCGAGCGCACCTTGACGGGGTAGTAGATAGAGCCGGTCAAAGTTGCCGGTCGAGAGGGGGTCGCTACGATAGGTCCTGTGGACAACTATCGGGCGTCCTCACCACGGGGGATTGTTGAGATACGGCGCGGGCCGGCTTGTCCGGACCCGGTGGGCTTCTTTGTCTACGTGCGCGGCACTTTGGTTGCGCGTTACCGTGGCCTGAAGCTAGCGACCGCCAGTTATCGTCAGCTGATGGCGGAGCACGGCCCCCCTCGACAGCGAGATAAGCCCGATGTTGATCGGCGGCGGGAGGCGCTGACCAGCGAAATCGCCGCTTCCTACTTCTGGTCATACCATCCCGCCAAGGCTGCAGGCGGAGTTGACGGCCGACTGTCGAAGAGGAAGAAGCGATCCTAGACGCACTCCGCTCGGTTGAGCCCTATTTCCAGCTGCGCTGGCCGGCGGAGTCGGTTTCGTCCGTCATCAGCACTTGAGACGGCAAGACTCATGATGGGCGCGATCGCCTGCTGTCGTAACTCGGTGCCACTCTGGACTGGATGCGTTATTTGGTGGCTGCCTCCGGATCTCGCCGGGTGCGCGAAGGCCGCATTGACTTGCGTGAATCGCGCTTGAGGCGTTGCTCCACCGTCGCCTGCACCTCCTCCTCTTCAGCGAGTTTCGCGGCGATTCGCTTGATCTCCGGGAGTAACAGCTCCGGAATGCTCCTGTAGCGACCTACATACCGAGCCGCCTCCAGGACATCTTCGATGTCCGGAGGCACCCGAATGTTGATCTGTTTCGTTCGCGGTCTGCGCGCCACGCAGACAAGTATGCTACAATCTACGCTATAGCACACACGGCTTGGAGCACGAGTTGGGAACGTCCTGGAGCGGATCGACCGCGACGGCCACCTGGAGGTTAGTATCTGGCGATGCGCGCCAAGCGCTGAAGGAGCTGCCCGGTCAATCGGTGGATTGTGTCGTAACCAGCCCACCGTACTTCTGGCAGCGCGACTACCAGGTGGACGGTCAGATTTCGTCCGAGCTTCACGTGAGCGAGCGGCGATCAGAACTGGCGGTCGAAGTAGTCAAGGAACTGCTCGACTACTGGGGGATGCGGCTCGCGCCACAAGCGATCGAGGCGCAGCTCAATGCGGCGCGAGCGAGCATCCGAGAGGATTGACCAACGGGCGCCCGCCGGACCGGCAACTTTGACCTTCTCTATCTCCTACCCCGAGCGCACCTTGACAGCAACCAGGCCCCGGCCGTAGACTCCCGCCGCGGCCACCATGCGACCTTTGTCGCGCGCGGCTGCCCGGCGATTCAAACCACCAGCGAGGACCGATTCGAAGGCAATGGATCTCATCATCCGCGCCCTCATCGCGCGCAAGGCGTCGCCCACCGGCAGCGCCGACGACGGGAGATCTGTGCCCTGGCCGAGGTAGCCAATGGCGGCGAAGCCGCCTGACGCAAGACCGCCAGCCGTGGGCCAGATCGGGTCCACGGTTTTTGTTTGCCCCTCGGGGCAATCCACGAGCCGCGGACCGATGACACGGGCCGCGGCTCACGTTGTGTCCGGCCACCGCGATCAAGACGCATACGCAGGAAGACGACAGACATGACCGGCATCCTTGATCAACAGAAGAGCGAAAGGCTCAGGCCGCTCGGGCCGATGCCCGCGGGGGCGCCGGCGCGCACGCCCGTGCGTCGGGTCGGGCCGCCGCCGGTGGACGAGATGCCGGCGTTGGAGATCGAGCACGCCACGAAGCGATTCGTGGTCGGCCGCAAGCGCAAGGCGATCCTGGCCGTGAACGACGTGAGCATGCGCATCCGGCGCGGCGAGATCTACGGGATCCTCGGCGCGAACGGTTCGGGCAAGAGCACGCTGATCCGCCTGGTCAGCACGCTGCTGACGATCGACGCGGGACGGATCGACGTCTTCGGCCACGACGTGGCCCGGGACGAGATGGCGGTGAAGCGCCTGATCAACCGCGTGAGCGTCGACGCTGCCTTCTTCAAGAAGCTGTCGCCGCACGAGAACCTGGCCTACGCGGCCCGGCTCTACGGCATGGATCCCAAGCAGGCGCGGGCGGACGCGACTCGGATCCTGGCGCGGCTGGGCATCGGTGAGAAGCGGCTGAACCGGCCGCTCGAGCAGATGAGCCGCGGCATGCAGCAGAAGGTCGCCATCGCGCGGGCGCTGCTGACGAGCCCAACGGTGCTGCTGCTCGACGAGCCGACGACGGGCCTCGACCCGCGGTCGAAGCTCGACGTGCAGTCCTTCATCGAGGAGGTGCGCGACACGCATGACGCGACGATCCTGCTGACCACGCACGACCTCGCCGAAGCCGAGCGGCTGTGTGACCGGATCGCGCTGATCAACGACGGACGGATCGTGGCCGAGGACACGCCGGCGGGGCTGATAACGATGGTGGCGGAGCTCCACGACAAGGAGCCCACGCTCGAGAGCGTCTTCATGACCTTCACCGGCAAGAGCCTGGACGACGACATCAGCGAAGACGACGAACAAGACGACTGAAGACCAATGAGAGGAGGTGATGAATCGTGCACAGCATGCTGAGCACCGGAGTGCTGCTCGTGCTCGGCCATGAGCGCGAGATGCGCCTGCGCCGCACGAGCCTCCAGGTGAGCGAGCATCGGCAGCCACGCCGCGTGGTGCGGCGCTGGATCGGCCGCCAGATGGTGCGCTTCGGCACCCGCCTGGCCGGCGAGCCGACGATGCGCCCGGCCCGTGCCCGCTGACGAAGCGGGCCGGGTCAGGCCCATCGGTCCATTGAGGAAGAAAGAGACGAACCGATGACGATCGCGACGCGCGAGCTGAGGGCGAGCTACGCCTTCATCGAGCGGAACTTCAACCTGACGAAGCGCTACTGGGGCTGGGAGGTGGCGTGGCTGGTCTACTCCATCGCCGGGGC
Organism: Candidatus Limnocylindria bacterium; assembly: GCA_050692055.1. GTDB lineage: Bacteria > Chloroflexota > Limnocylindria > QHBO01 > QHBO01 > JBOGTC01. Next base: position 3,956 of record JBOGTC010000092.1, read on the forward strand.
GCTGGCCGTGTCCTTCATCGGCGTCGACCAGGGGAGCGGCGTCCTCCTCCAGACGCTGGTGATCGGCACGATCTTCTGGAACTTCCTGTCCATCGTCTTTGGCTTCATCGGCGAGACTGTGACCTGGGAGCGCTGGGAGGGCACCCTGGAGTACACCTTCATGGCGCCCGTCCGACGCTATACCCAGCTCGTCGGGTCGACGCTGTTCGCCGTGGCCTACGCGCTGATCCAGATGCTCATCATCCTGGGCGTGATGGTCCTCTTCTTCGACCTCGAGTTCACGGGGGGCAACTTCGTGACGGCAGGCGTCTTCATCCTGCTCGGCTCGGTGAGCTTCATCGGGGTCGGGATGATGGCTGCCATCCTGCCGCTGCTCTACGTGGAGCGCGGCGACCAGATGGTCTTCGTCATCCAGTCGGTGATCCTGCTCTTCAGTGGGGTCTACTACTCGACTGACGTGCTGCCCGAGTGGATGCAGTTCGTGTCCCAGTTCTCCCCCGGCACGTACGTGCTCGAGGGCGTCCGAGAGGGGCTGATCAGGGGTACGCCCATCACCGAGCTGTTCCACAACGTGTGGCCGTTGGTCGTCGCGGGTATCGTGCTCATCCCGCTGGGCGTGTACGTCTTCGGCGTCGCCGAGCGCTATGCCAAGCGGACCGGGAAGCTCAAGCGAGTCGGCTGATAGGAAGCAAATGACATGACACAGACCGATGCGGCCGCTGGCGCGGCCGAGATCCCGGGCCTCGTCCTGCGGCCGTACGCCGGCGAGTCCGACCTTCCGGAGATGGTCCGGATCCAGAATGCCGAGTGGGAGGCCGATGGCCTCGACTACCGCGAGACGGTGGCTGAGCAAGTCGCCTGGTTCGGCCATCCGTCCGAGCAGTTCGATCCGGCGCGCGACGTCACGATTGCCGAGGTGGACGGCCGGATGGTCGGCCACGCCCGGCGTGACTGGGTCGACGCGACCGACGGCGTGCGCGAGTATCGCGGCCGCGGTGCGGTAGATCCGGCGTGGCGCCGTCGCGGCATCGGCCGCGCGCTGGCCGGGGACGGGGAGCGCCAGGCGATGAACCTCGCCGCGGCGCACGAGAGCGATCGGCCCAGAGTGCTGGGCGTCTTCACCGAGGGCCGCAACGCGGGAGCGAACGCGCTGGCGGCGGGCTTGGGCTACCAGCCGGTGCGCTGGTTCTTCGACATGGAGCGGCCCGGGATCGATCGCGACCTGCCCGCCACCCAGCCGTTGCCCGAGGGCATCGACGTGCGCCCGGTCGCCGAAGACCACCTGCGCGCCATCTGGCAGGCGGACATCGAGGCCTTCCGCGACCACTGGGGCGGCCACGACGAGTCGGAGGAGGCCTTTCTGCGCCACCGGGACTCGCCTGACTTCGATCCGTCGCTGTGGGTCGTGGCCTGGGACGGCGACGAGGTGGTCGCCGGTTCGCTCAACACGATCTACCCGCACGAGAACGAGGCCACCGGCCGGCGCCGCGGCTGGCTCGACAGCGTCTTCACCCGTCGCGCCTGGCGCAGGCGCGGGATCGCGGGCGGCCTGATCGCGCGGTCGCTCCACGTCCTCGCCGAGCGCGGCATGAACACCGCGGCGCTGGGCGTGGACGCCGACAACCCATCCGGCGCCCTGCGCCTGTACGAGTCGTACGGATTCGGGACCACGGAGCGCGGCGCGGCCTGGCGCAAGCCCATGCAGGAAACCACATGACGACTCGAGCTGACGCCGGCCTGCCGATTCGGCTGGACGGCGCCCCCGACATGCCCGGCCTTCGCTTCCGGCACTACCGCGGGAAGGTCGATCTCCCCGCCATGCTGCGCGTCTACAGCGCCGCCCACGCGGCCGACGGGCTCGAGGACGTGTCGACGCTCGAGGAGTTCACGCTGAACTACTCGACGCTTGTCAACTGCGATCCGGAGCGCGACATCGTGCTGGCCGAGGTCGAGGGCGAGCTCGGCGCCTACGCGCGCGTCTTCTGGACCGATCTGGTGGAGGGCGGGCGCTCGTACGAGTGCTTCGGGTTCATCGATCCGCGCTGGCGGCGCCGAGGGATCGGCACGGCCATGCATCGGCACAACGAGGCGCGTCTGCGGGAGATCGCGGCCGGGCATCCGGATGTCTCGCCGAAGTGGCTCGCGTCGGAGAGCATCGACGCCGACCCCGGCAACGCGGCGCTCCTCCGCGGCGCCGGGTACGAGCCGGTGCGCTACTTCTACGACATGGTCGCGCCCGCGCTCGACCGGCTCGAGCCGCCGCCGATGCCGGACGGCATCGAGGTGCGCCCGGCGTCACGGGACCAGTACCGCACCATCTGGGAGGCCAACGTCGAGGCCTTCCGTGACCATTGGGGCGAGACGGAGCCGACCGAGACGGACCGGAAGCGATTCGAGGCCGATCCGGACAACACCGACCCGCGCTTCTGGCGCATCGGCTGGGATGGCGACCAGGTTGCCGGCGTCGTGATCACCACGGTCCCCGAGGAGGAGAACGAGAAGCACGGTAGGGCCCGGGTCTGGGTGGAGGACGTATCGGTGCGCCGTGCCTGGCGGCGCCGCGGCCTCGCTCGCGCGCTCCTGGCTCGTTCCATGGTCGCGGCCCGCGACGAGGGCTTCACCTCGGCCGGACTGGGCGTCGACACCGCCAACCCGACCGGGGCGCTGGGACTCTACGAGTCGCTCGGCTTTGCGCCGGAGCGGTCGTTCACGGCGTACCGGAAGCCGCTGTAGCATCAGTCATGCCCTGGCCGCAAGGACCCGGTCGCGGACCTCGTAGTAGTAGTCGACGATGCGCTCGGTGACCCGCTCCCACGAGTACTCGGGGGCGCGCGCGCGGCCGGCCTCGCCCAGCTCGTGGCGAAGGTCGGGGTCTCGGGCGAGCGCGTAGAGCGCCGCAGCCAGGGCCCGCGGGTTGCGCGGCTCCACCAGGATGCCCTGCACGTTGCGCTCGATCACCCGCTTGAAGCCGTGGATGTCGGAGGCGACGATCGGCACGCCGGCGGCCATCGCCTCCAATAGCACGATGCCGAACGACTCCTGGCCGGTGTTCGGCGCGCAGAAGATGTCGGCCGAGGAGAAGTATCGGGCCTTCGCCTCGTCCGAGACCCTGCCCAGGAACTCGACGTCGCGGATGCGGCGCAGGCCGACGAAGCGCCGGTACTCGCGCAGCTTGGGCCCCGCCCCCACCACCAGCAACCGAGCGTCGACCTTGCGCTTGCGCAGGCGGTGGTAGGCCTTGAGCAGGTGGATCAGGCCCTTGCGCTCCTCCAGGCGGCCGACGAAGAGGATGTTCAGGGTTCCGTCGCGGAGCTCGTCGAACGGCTCGGCATCGGTGAATCGGTCCAGGAGCACCCCGTTCGGGATGATGCGGTAATCGCCCGGGAAGTAGGTGCTGATGAAGTGGCGTGCGGCACCGGAGACCGCGATTCGGCCCTGGAGCTGCGACGCCAGGCGCGAGGCGAAGCGCTTGCCCACCCAGTAGGACGGGCTGAAGCCGCCGAACGCATGGAAGGTGGCGATGTTCACGGTGTCGGACTGGTCGAGCATCGTCGGCGACAGGAAGGGCACTAACGGCTCGTGGAAATGCAGGATGTCGAAGCGGTGTGCCCGCAGGATGTCGCGCGCCTGCTGCTTGAAGCGCCAGCCGAGCGTCACCCGCCCGACGCTGCCGTTGGCCGGGAACGCCCAGCCGGTGCCGAGGCGGATGGTTCGGCCCTCGTTCTCCCGCTCGCGGCCGTACTTCGAGGTGATGATCCAGGCGTCGTGTCCCATCCGCCGCATCGCCTCGTACGTGTAGCGGACGTGCTCGTTCACGCCTCCCGGGTGCGGGTAGCCGTACGGGCTGACGATCCCCACCTTGAGCGGCTCCCGCCGCGGTCGCTCTCGCGGAACCGATGGCGCCGTCGAGGCCGGCGCCTGCTGGACCGATGTCACCGCCACTCTCCTGTGGGCCGAAGAGTATGGCGCAGGTGCCGCGCCTTGGCGACCAGCTGGCGCCGGTAGACGTCGAGGTTGTGGCGATGGGTCCAGTACGACCCGGCCGGGCGCGTGCTGCCGCTGGCGATCGCGGCCCGATAGTCATCGGCTCCGGCGCCCGGGAACCAGGTCCACGCGCTGCCGATGCCGTCGAGCACGTGCGCATCCGAGTTGCCGACCGCGGGCAGGCGCAGCACTTCGGAGTTCAAGTGGCGGCGCGCCGTGCGTCGTGCAAGGCCGGCTGCCGACGGGTTCATGAGCTCGATCGCGTCGAGATGGCGGCGCTCCTCGGGATCGTGATGCAGCGCGAGCAACGAGCGGGCGCCGAGCGACGGGGTGAGCGGCGCCATGGGGTGAGCGGCGATGGCCAGCCCACCCTGGTCATGAATGCGCTCGATCGTCTCGGTCAGCGGCCGCAGCGCGGGGATCCGCTCGGTGATGAAGAGGGCCAGGATGTGACCCCGTCGCGTCGTGACCTCCTCGCCCACCACCACGTCGAAGGGGTACTCGGCCGCGGCGTGAAGTTCCCGGGCGCGCAGCGCCCCGTCGATGCGCTCGTGGTCGGTGATGGCGATGAGATCGAGGTTCGTGCGGCGCTCGACGTGCTCCAGCAGCTCCGCCACCGAGGCCGTGCCGTCGGAGTAGAGCGTGTGCAGGTGCATGTCGGCCTTGCCGTGCACGCCGCCGCTGCGTGGTCCGCCGCGTGGTCCGCTGCGTAGGCCCGCGGCGCGTCTGTGGTTCACCGGCCGTTCGCGCCTCGTGTCGCCAGATTCATATCTGGTCTGCACCGATGGTCGCCGAGGTCTCGCCGGGGCGGCCGAGATCGGGCCAGAACTGCTGGAAGGCGCCCCACCACTGCTCGGGCGCCGCGGCTATGTCGCCCTCGAAGCGGGCGGCGACGCGCCGCGTGAGCGCCGCCACGTCGTCCCGCCGGTGCCCGCTCGGCTCGTGGCCGAGCAGCTCGCCGCTGGCCTGAAAGCGGTCCGGGCCTACTCGAAGACAACGGCCGACGGTGATCGATGCGCCGGTAGCCAGCGCGAGCATGGCTGGGCCGTTCGGAATGGTCGTGGGATGACCGAAGATCGTCACCGCCTCGCCGGACCCGGTGATGTCCCGGTCGCCGATGATGCCCACCAGCCCGCCGGACCGAAGCCGGTCGAGCAGCGCTCGGCGCGATGCGGCCAGCCGCACCAGCTCGACGCCACGCCCACCGCGGCGCGCGGCGAGGAACTCGAACAGGACCCTGGGCTCGATCTCCTCCACCGGCGCCAGCGGCCGGAACCCGTGGGCGGCGAGGAAGACGCCGAACGGTTCGAAGTTGCCCAGGTGCGAGGAGACAAGCATCGAGGGGCCGGCGCGCAGCGTTGCCTCGTGCGCCGGCCAGTCTTCCACGCGAACGACCTCGTCGATGCGCTTGGGATCGTAGTGCGGCGCTCGCAGCAGCTCCACGTAGTAGCGGGCGTGGTGCCGAAACGCGCTCCTCACCAGCGCATCGAAGGCGCGGCCGTGGCTCGGGCGCCCGGTCGCCTCGCAGACCCGGGCCAGGTTGGCCGCCACCAGGCTCCTGCGGTCGGGGGCCAATCGACGCCATGCATCACCGACGAGATCGGCCAGCGCGTATGCCGCGCCCGACGGAAGGGCGGCGACGATCCGGTCGGCCAGCTCCAGGCCGATGCGCAGGAGCATCAGGCGACGGCCCTGGCGGCCTTGGTCCAGTCATCCCCGCGTCGGGCGACGTCGAGCGCCGCGCGTGCGCGTGCGCGTTCCGCGTCGGTCTGGGGCCAGACGGGTCGGAACATGTACCACTGGCCCGGATCTGCGGCGATGACCTCGCCCAGCGCATCCGCGACCGCCTGCGTGGCGCGGTGGATGTCGCCGGGATCCGTGCTGGCGCAGTGAATGAGCGGCAGGCCTCTCGCCACGAAGCGGTCGTCATTGGTCCGCTGGCAGGCGACCGGCAGGAGCGGAGCGCCGGTCTTGGCCGCCAGCGTGGCCGGTCCGGCCGGAAAGGTCGTGGGCTCGCCGCAGAACTCCACCGGGACGTCGCCGGCACGGTAGCCGCCGTCACAGAACAGGACGAGGTTCTCTCCGCGCCGCAGGGCACGGAAGAGGCCACGCAGGTTGCGCCGGCCGATGAGGAAGATGTGCTGACGCGCGCGCGCGTCCGACATGTGGTCGTAGAGCCGGCCGTAGGTGGTGTCGTCGGCCACGACGTGGATCGACTCCCCCGCCAGCTTCAGGCCGGGACCGATGAGGTCCATGCCGCCCACGTGCACGGTGCACAGCAGCATGCCCCGTCCCCCGGCACCCCCCTTGGCCAGGACCTCGATGTTCTCGATGTGCACGAGCTCGGCGGCCTGCGTCTCGGTGAGCTCGCCGATGCGCATCATATCGACCAGGTACTTGGCGTAGTTGCGGAAGGCGCGCCGGCCGGCCCGTGCCACCTCCGGGTCATGCGGCGGACGACGCATCGGCCGGGCGAGGTTGCCGTGGATGAGCTCTCGCTTCGCGCCCGCGGCGTCGTAAGCCGCGTTGCCGACCGCCGTGGCGACGGCGAGCGTGAGCGATCGGGGCAGGGCGTTGATCGCCCGCTCGCCGGCGCGGTAGGCCCAGTAGGTCAGCAGCTCTCGCTTGCGCTCGGTCACCCGCTCAGCCTACGACGCTGCCGGCCCTCTCCCTGCCCTTCTCGGGCGTGTCGGCCGGCTTCTTCGGTCGCCGAGTGGGCTTCTCGGTCCCGACCAGCGTCTCGTCCTCGTCGCCGCGAATGAAGGCCTCGACCCGGTCGTGGGCGATGTCGTCGTGGATCTGCAGCGGCGGGCTCTTCATGAAGTAGGCGGAGGGCGCCACCAGCGTGCCGGCCAGGCCGCGGTCGAGCGCGAGCTTTGCGCAGCGGATCGCATCGGTGATGACGCCGGCGCTGTTGGGAGAGTCCCAGACCTCGAGCTTGAGCTCCACGTTGAGCGGCACGTCGCCGAACGTGGTGCCCTCCATGCGGATGTGGCACCACTTGCGGTCCTTCAGCCACGGTACGTGGTCGGAGGGGCCGACATGCACGTTGCCGTCCTCGACCTCGTAGTCGATCATGCTGGTGACTGCGTTCGTCTTGCTGATCTTCTTCGACTCCAGCCGCTCACGCTCGAGCATGTTGAGGAAATCGGTGTTGCCGCCGAAGTTGAGCTGGTAGGTGCGGTCGATGCGCACGCCGCGGTCCATGAACAGGCGCGTCAGCACGCGGTGGGTGATCGTGGCGCCCACCTGGCTCTTGATGTCGTCGCCGATGATCGGCAGCCCGGCTTCGGCGAATCGGCGCTGCCAGTACGGCTCGCGGCCGATGAACACCGGGATCGCATTCACGAAGGCGACGCCGGCCTGGATCGCCTGCTCGGCGTACCACTTGGTGGCCTGCTCGCTGCCGACCGGCAGGTAGCTGACCATGACGTCGACGTTGCGATCGCGCAGGATGTTGACGATGTCGGCGGTGGGTCCCGGGGCCTTCTCGATGATCTGGGACAGGTACTTGCCCAACCCGTCGTGGGTCATGCCCCGCTCGACCGGCACGCCGAGGTGGGGGACATCGGCGAACCTGTAGGTATTGTTCGGCTCGACGTAGATCGCCTCCGACAGGTCCTTGCCGACCTTGTTGCGATCGATGTCGAAGGCGGCCACGAACTCGATGTCCCGGACGTGGTAGCCGCCGACTTCGACGTGCATCAGGCCCGGGATGAAGTCGCTCGCCTTGGCGCCTTCGTAATAGGTGCGGCCCTGGACCAGGCTGCTGGCGCAGTTCCCGACGCCCACGATCGCGACGCGGGCCTTGCCGTCGGAAGGCCGCTGTCCGTTGCTGGCGCTCTTGCCGTTGCGGTGTGCCACGTGGTCTAACTCTCCTTGTTGTCGTTCACGGCAGTGGCGCTGAGCCGCCAGACGTGCCAGATTCGCTGGATGACGGTCGCCACCGTCAGCGCGGCGACGATGACGATGACCCCGATGAGCGCGGGTACGAAGCCAAGACCGGCAATTGCGATGCCCGCGATGACGAGGACCAGTCGCTCCGTGCGCGGCGCCAGGCCGACGCTGGCCGAGAGGCCGATGCCTTCCGCTCGGGCGTGCGAGTAGCTGACGAGAAACGAGCCGGCAAGCGCGACCATGGCGGCCATGATCGGCCAGGTCGGGTCCGCCAGGGCACCAAGCAGGTAGCCTGCCACGCCGATGTAGAGGACGGCCTCGCCCGCACGATCGAGGGTCGAGTCGAGGAAGCTTCCGAACCTGGTGCCACCTCCGCTGGCGCGCGCCAGGGCGCCGTCCACGGCGTCCAGCAGCGATCCGGCGGTCAGGATGGCGGCGCCGGCAAGCAGCCACCCCTGCATGACGAGCGCAGCGGCGACGACCGTCATCAGCAGGCCAATGACCGTCACCATGTTCGGCGTCAGGTGCAGCGCCTGCGCGAGCCTCACGACCGGGTCGAGCACGGCGCGGCCTGCCTCCTTGAGCCAGCGCGGCAGGACGGAGTCGCCGCGCCGCAGATCGTGAGCGTGATCGCGGCTAGCCGACATCGGCCACCCTGCCTCCTCCCGGCTCCTCGGCAATCGCGACACCGACGGTCCCGCCGATGAGACGGGCCTCGGCGTCGTGCAGCTCTTCGAATGCGGCGGTGCGCAGCCGACAGATGACCTGCCGGCCGGTCTTGCGGGTCTCGATCAAGCCGGCGAGGCGCAGGATGCGCAGGTGCCAGCTGATGAGCGGCTGCGACAGCCCGACGCGTGTCGAGAGCTCGCTGACCGGGACGGGGCCGATCTCGGCCAGCAGGCCGATGACGCGCAGGCGCGTCTCGTCGCCCAGCGCCCGGTACAGCGCTCGCAGTCGCCGCAGGTCGTGCTCGCCCGCGGTCTCTGGGGGAAGTGTCATGTCGTAGCGCTTCTTTATCAAACGGAGATTTATGTAAGCGAATCCTTATGCTATGGCACCGTGCCGGGGTCGTCAAGGCGTCGTGCTAGGATCGGCGCTCGATCCACCGGTTGAGCCGCGCGAAGGAGGTGGGGCTGCTGGGCACATCGACCCCCGACGCCCTGTGGAATGCGCCTGAGTCGCGCGTCCTGCGTCCATCGGCCATTGCCTGTCGCGGGCTACGCCGGCAGGTCGGAGGGCGGCTGCTTCTTGACGGCCTGACCCTCGAGGTTCCCGCCGGGATGCGCCTGCTCGTCATCTCCGATCCCGAGGACTCCGCCCCGCTCCTGCTGCGGGTGTTGGCCGGCCTGGCTCGCCCTGACGGTGGATCCACGGAGCTCGCCGGATTGACCGATGCGTCGCGCGCCGGCTGGGCGCGTCGTGTCGCCTATGTGGGTCCCGAGCAGGGGCTGTGGCCGTGGATGACTCCGCGCGAGGTCCTGGCGCTCGCCGAGCGCCTGCACGGCGCGCCGGGTTGGCACGTCGACCGCCTCGTGACCGCGCTGGGGATCGGCGCGGCGCTCAACCAGCCCCTGTCGTGGGGCAGCGAGGCGATGGTCGAGCGGGTGGCGCTGGCAGCTGCGCTGCTGCGCGATCCGGAGGTTCTCCTGCTCGATGAGCCGCTGCCGTCGCTCGATCCCGAGGAGCGGTCCCGGATCCTGAGCCTGCCCGGACGGCGCCGCACGATCCTGCTCGCCAGCCGGCAGCCGGCGACCGAGGCCGGCCACTGCACTCATGTCGCCCTGCTGCGGGAAGGAGGCCTGGCGTTCCTGGCGACGGTGGCTGAGCTCGCCGCGCGCGACTTGCCGCTCTCGGTCCGCGGCGTCGAGGCGCTCGCCGTCGCGTGAAGCTCATCATGACGATGGCCTGGCTGGCGCTGCGAGAGCTGTGGATCAGCCCCCGGCTCCTGGTCCTGCTGGTCCCCTTCATCAGTGCCGGCGCTTTGGCGGCGCTCCTGCCGATGAGCGTCTCGGATGCCACGGATCGATTCGCCGCTGCGCTCGGCGTTGCCACAATGATCGTCGCCGCTGTGGCCGCCACCTCGCTCGCGACCGAGCGACGCCTCGGTCGTGCCGGATGGCTGGTCAGCCAGGCCGTCCCCCGTGGCAGCCTGCTCGCCGGCTGGCTGGTGGCGATCTGCGCGGCCACGCTCCCGGCGCTTGCCGCGGCCGGACTGGTCGCCTGGTTGGCGCTGTCGGAATCACCTCGTGCCCCGGCGGCCGGCTCCTTCGCGCTGGACCTGGTCGCGGTGGGCTGCGGAACGCTCGCGGCGGCGGCGCTGGGCCTTCTGGCAGGCACCACGTTGTCCAGCGTCGCGGCGCCGGTTGTGGCACTGCTCATCTGCTGTGGCGTCGCGGCGGTGACGATCGCCGCGCCGGCCATTGGGTCGCTCCTGCCGGGGGCGGGCCACCAGGCGCTGGCCGGCTTGCCGGACACGCCACGCCCGCTCGGAGGAGCCCTGCAGGCGGCCGGAGTCAGCCTCGGAGCCGCCGCGATCCTGCTCGCCGTTGCCCGCGCTGCCTTCGAGCGCGCCGACCTGTGAGCGGGAGCCAGGCATCGGTTCGCCTGCATCCGGCCACCGCATGGGCGGTGCTGGTGATCGCCAGCTTGGGCGTGCTCATCGGCGGCGCGGAGCTCATGGTGGTGGCGATCGCGCTGCCAGCGATCGTCGCCGACTTCGGTGGCTGGGCCGACCTGGCTCGGGTCAGCTGGATCGTGAACGCCTATCTGCTCGCCTACGTGGTCGCCATGCCCATCGCCGGGCGCGGCGCCGACCTGTGGGGCGCGCGACGCCTGTACATCGCGGCCCTCCTGCTCTTCGTCCTCGGTAGCGCAGGGGCCGGGCTGGCCCGCATCGCCGGCCCGGAGTCCGGGCTCGACTGGCTCGTCGCATCCCGGGTGGTGCAGGGCTTCGGTGGTGGCGCCCTCGTACCACTCTCGATGGCGCTTGCCTCGCACCTGTTCACCGGGCGCGCTCGCGCTGCCGCCCTGGGCGTGGAGGGGGCAGCCACGTTCGTCGGGATGGCCCTGGGGCCGATCTACGGCTCGTGGGTGCTGCGCAACGTGAGCCTGCCGGTTCCCGGCCTCGACATGGTGAGCTGGCAGTGGATCTTCCTGCTCAACGTGCCCATCGGCATCGTGACGATGCTGCTGATCTACGTGGCTGCCGGGGGAATCGAGACGCCGCGGATCCGCGCCCCGCTCGACCTGTTCGGGGCGGCAATGCTGTCACTGGCGCTGGTGGCCGGCGTCGGATCGCTGACGCTGACCGGCGAGCGTGGCTGGGCCGATCCGTTGATCCTTGCCGGCCTCGGAGCAACCCTGATCTTCCTCGTCGCCTTCGCGACCTCGCAGCTGCGATCCGCCTCGCCCCTCGTCGATCTGCGGCTGTTCGGCGATCGGCCATTCGCCGCCGCCAACATCGTCAGCCTGCTGACCGGCTACACGCTGGCGACCGCAATCATCGGCGGCCCGGTGTTCGTGAACCGCGTGCTGAACGGCAGCACTGTCGAGGCCGAGATGGCGCTCACCGCGCTCACCGTGGCGCTGGCGTCCGGCGCGTTCGCGGGCGGGCTACTGACGGGCGTGCTCGGTGAGCGGCGGGTGACGGTGGCCGGAGTGGCCGCCAGCGGCATCGGCCTCTGGCTGGCGATGGGCTGGGGCACGGAGACCGGACTCGACCGGCTGGTTCGCGACCTGGCCATCTTTGGCGCGGGGTTCGGTCTCACCGTCTCACCACGGGCGACCGCCGCGGTCGAAGCTGCGGGCAGCGGCGCCTACGGCGTGGCCAGCGCGATGCTGCAGATCACGCGCACGCTTGGCATGAGCGTGGGTCTGGCGCTGCTGACGAGCATCGGCCAGAACCGCATTGATGAGCTGTCGGCGCTCATCAACGACCCGGCGCGGCGCGATCAGCTGGTCGCCGAGCTGGGCCGCCCCGAATTCGTTGGCGTGAGCCCCAATGCCAGCCTGGCGCTGATCGACGTGCTCGAGACCTGGTCGCGCGGGCAGTCCGCGGAGGTCCTGCAGCTCATCTTCGCCATCGCGCTGGGTGTCGCGGCCGTCACGCTCATCCCCGCCTGGTTCGTGCAGGGCGGCCGCGAGAGTGGCGAGTCCGGCGCGCCTAGCGCACCGGCTCGGCGATGATCACCAGCTCGCCCCAGTTGCGGTTGAAGCCCTGTGAGGTCTGCAGCGTGAGGCGCTCGTAGTCGGTGCGACGCGTCCACGCGGCTCCCTCGCCGCAGTCGGTGGCGAACTGCAGCGCGAGGGGCGGATCGGGCGGGTTGAGCTGGGGATTGGGCGGGTCGGGATCGGGGCAGGGCACGTTCGGCCGCACCTCGGTGACGCGGTACTCGAGCACGCTGCCGTCCGACATCAGAACCAGCACCTGGGCCCCGATCTGGACGTTCCACAGCGGCTTGAACAGGTGGCTCACCGCGTGGGCGAAGATGTACGAGTTCGTGTTCCGGCCCGGCTGCGCGCTGGAGCGCAGGATGTAAGCGGCGTCGTCCTCCGGAAAATCGTCGGTCCCCTCGGTCAGGGATTGGTTGACCGCCACGTTGACGCCTACCGAAGGCACCTCCAGCTGGGTGGCCACCACGCTCGATGGCAGGGGCGTGGGCGTGGGCTCGGCGGTCGGATCTGCCGTCGGGCCCGCGCTGGGCGTCTCGCTCCCCTCCGGCTCGGGCGTGGGGCTCGCCTGCGCCACCTCCGAGCGCGACGGAGTCGCTATCGGTGGCAGGCTCCTCGCCGGCTCGCCGTCGAGGTCGAGCTGGCCGAGGATAATGAGGGCCACGCCGGCAGTCGCCAGCGCGAGCGGCAGCAGCCAGCCGGAGAGTCGCTTCACGAGGCCGAGTCTAGCAATGATCCTGCGCTCGACCATCTCGGCTCGATGACCCCGACCGGCGCGAGTGCGCTGGGCCTGGCGCTCGATGCGCTCGCCCGGTCACCGTCCGGCCTGCTGGCCGATCTCGACGGCACCCTGGCGCCGATCGTGGCCGACCCCGCCGCGGTCCTCCTGGCCGACGGCGCCGGCGCCGCGCTCACCGCGCTCGCCGACCGCCTGGCGGTGGTGGGCATCGTGACCGGCCGGGCAGCCCATGACGCGCGGCGCATCATCGGCCCGGCGCGGGCGCTGGTCATCGGTAACCACGGGCTGGAGTGGCTCGCGCCGGGTGCCGCGGGGCCGGAGCGGTCGGACCGTCTCGCCGCCGTCGCCGGCACGCTGGAGCGGATGCTGGCCGCGGTGCCGGGCGAAGCGGGTGTGTCGGTGGACCACAAGGGACTGTCCGCCACCGTCCACTATCGCAATGCCGCCGACCCGGCCGCGGCCCGAGCGCGCATCCTGGGCGCGCTGGAAGCGAGCCTCCCCGAGGGGATCGAGCTGCGTCACGGTCGGATGAGCGTGGAGCTGCGCCCGGTGGGCATGGGCGACAAGGGCAGCGCCGTGCACCAGGTCGTGGAGCGCTACGGCCTGCGCGGCCTCTTGGTCATGGGCGACGATCTGACCGACCTCGACATGTTCCGCGCCGCCGCCGAGCTGCGCGCCGCGGGGCAGCTGCATGCCGCGATCGTCGCGGTCGGCGCCGGCCGCGAGGTGCCACACCAGGTCGCCGCCACGGCGGACGCCATGGTCGCCAGCCCGTCGGACGCGGTGGCGTTGCTGCGGGCGTTGATGTAACCGTCAGCCTCGGCGTTCGGCGATCTCGGCGAGGTCCTCGAGCTGGCGGCGCAGCCACCAGGTGATGTCCTCGCCCTCCACACCGCGGCGCAGCCTGGCGAGGCGCCTGCGCCGCTCTTCAACGGGCATCTGGAGCGCGGTCGCGATGGCATCGGCGGTGCCGACGACGTCGGCCGGCGCGACCGCCAGCGCGCCACCCGCCATCTGGTCGAAGGCGCCGGCGGTTTCGGACAGGACCAGGACCGACTCGCGCTGGCTGACGAGCACTGCCTCCTTGGCGACCAGGTTCATGCCGTCGACGAGCGGGTTGACGAGGACGACATCGGCGATCGACAGGCCGGCCAGGGCCTGGGCGTAGTCGTTCTCGTAGAAGAGTTGCACTGGACGCCAGCCGGCTCGGCCGAACCGGGCATTGATGCGGTCGACCGCCCCCTGCACCTTGCGGCCGTAGTCGCCGTACTCGCGCAGGCCGGTCCGTGACGGCACCAGGAAGGCGAGGAATGAGACGCGTCCGCGATAGCGCGGGTGGCGCTGCAGGAGCGCTTCGAAGGCGGCGAAGCCGCGCAGGATGTTCTTCGATGGCTCCAGCCGGTCGACGCGCACCAGGATCTGCTGGCGCGCCGTCGCCAGCAGCTGCTCCGCTCGTCTCCGGGCGGCGCGGGAGTTGGCGACACGCAGGGTGGCCTCGACGTCGACGCTGATGGGATACGCGCGCACGTGCGTCGTCCGCCGGCCGAAGCGCACTGTGGAGGCGTCGTAGTCGACCGACGCGCCCGGCATGAACGACTCGGCCGATCGCATGAAGTTGTGCGCGTAGCGCCCGGTCTGGAAGCCTGCGACGTCGTTGGCCAGCAGCCCGGCCACGATTCCCTCGCGGATCGGCGGCGCCACCGTCTGCCAGATGCTCGATGGCGGCCACGGAATGTGCGTGAAGTGACTCAGGATCGCGCCGGGCCGCGCTCTGCGAATGGTGGTCGCGGCGAGGTAGAGGTGGTAGTCGTGGAGCATGACGCGCGGTGCCCGGTCGCCGCGCCCCGCCTGCCCGAGGATGGCTTTGCCGAACGTCTCGTTGAGCGGAACGTAGCCGCGGTCCCAGGCACGCATCACTCCGACATCGATGACCGGGCGCTCGGGCAGGTTCCACATCTGATGCTGCAGGAACCAGAGCAACGGGTTGGCGATGACGTTGTAGGCGGCCTCGTACACGGATCGCTCGACCGCCGCAAAGCGCAGGCGGATGCCGTCGTCCTCGCCTGCCACCGCCCGCAGCAGCCTGGGGTCGGCGGCCGCGCGCCGGTCGCCGTCCGTCATGGCGGCGGCAATCCAGGTCAACGGCACGTGCTGGCCGACCTGGCCGAGCGCGGTGACCAGCCCACCCGAGCCACGGCGCGGCCGCAGCGAGCCATCCGCCGCGGTGGCGAACGTCACGGGGCCTCGGTTGGTGGCGATGATCAGGCGACGGTCGCCAAGCAGGGCCGCGGCCGCGTCTCCGAGGCGGGCACCTGCGCCCTGACCGAGCTCTTGCCCCTTCGTGCCGGCCATGGGTCTAGAACAGGCTCTCCGCCGACGTTCTCAGCAGGTCCAGAATGGGCTCCGGGAAGATGCCGAGCGCCACTACGCCCACGATGGAGATGCCAAGCGCCACCGAGCCGAACGGCGAGGTGTCGATCGGCGCCGGCTCGGTTTCTGGGTCGCGCATGTACATGTAGACGATGACGCGCAGGTAGTAGTAGGCGGCCAGCGCGGCGTTGAGCACGATGATGACCGCCAGCCATGCCAGCCCGGCGTTCACCGCGGCGAGCAGGACGTACAGCTTGGCGAAGAAGCCGACGGTGGGCGGGATGCCGGTCAGGCTCAGCATGAGGATGGCCATCGCCGCGGCGCGGTTCGGCGAGCGCGAGGCCAGGCCGGCGAAGGAGTTCAGGCCGCCGAAGCGCCGGGTGTCGCGCTGCAGCATGCCGACCACCGCGAAGGCGGCGATGTTCATCACCGCGTAGCCGAGCACGTAGAACAGGATCGACTCGATCCCCTGGCGCGCGCCCCCGGGATCGGCGGCGTTGGCGAACGCCGCCAGCCCGGCCATGATGTACCCCGTGTGCGCAATGCTCGAGTAAGCAAGCATGCGCTTCACGTTGACCTGGGTGAGCGCCACGATATTGCCGACGGTCATGGTCAGCACCGTCAGCACCAGGAAGACGGCGAGCCAGTCCGCCCGCAGGGGCGCGAGCGCTTCGGCGAAGATGCGGATGAGCATGGCGAAGGCGCCGAGCTTGGGGCCCACCGACAGGAAGCCCGTGAGGGGGGTGGGGGCGCCCTGGTAGGCATCCGGCGTCCAGTAATGGAACGGCACTGCCGCGACCTTGAACGTGCCGCCAACCGTCAGGAAGCCGACGGCCACGAGCAGCGCCCCGCTCATCTGGCCCTCGAGCGCCGCGGCGACGGTGCCCACGTTGGTCGATCCCGTCAGCCCGTAGATCCAGGCGATGCCGAAGAGCAGGATGGCGCTGGCGAACGAACCGAGCAGGAAGTACTTCAGCCCGCCCTCGTTGCTGTACCTATCGGTCTTGTGGAAGCCGGCCAGCAGGTAGGCGGGCATGACCATCAGCTCGAGCCCCAGGAAGAGGGTGATGAGGTCGCTGCTGCTGGCCAGCACGCACATGCCGATGAGGCTGAAGAGCAGGATGGTGTTGAACTCGCCCAGCGGCAGCCGTCGCACGAGCAGGTACGACGGCGCGAAGAGCGCGCTGATTATGCCGATGACGATGGTCGACGCCTTGAAGAAGACGGACAGGTCGTCGACCACGTAGAAGCCGGCGTAGACCTCCTCGTTGATGCCCCACACCACGAAGCAGGCGGCGCCGGCCAGGATGAGACCTCCGACGGTGAGCGGCGTCAGGACCCACTTGTTGCGGCGCGAGAGGAACAGGTCGGTGGTGATCACGACCAGCACCAGGGCCGACAGGATCAGCTCCGGCAGCAGGGTGACGAGATCGTCGAGGTGATCCATCGGCTCAGTCGCCTACCACGGCCAGCGAAGCGCGGTGAGCCCGGCGCCCTCGACGGCGGTGAGGATGCGGTCGACCGGGGCGCTGATCGCCTCCAGGATCGGCGCGGGATACACGCCGAGCAGCACCACGAGCAGCGCCAGGGGAGCCAGCGCGATCCACTCGCTGCGGCTCATGTCGCGCAGCCCGGGCCAGAAGCGCTTCATCCAGTCGGACGGGACGGTGAAGAAGACGCGCTGGAACATCCACAGCATGTAGACCGCGCTGGCGATCACGACCAGCATCGCCGCCGCCGCAACGAAGCCGTTGTACTGGAACGCACCGAGAATGACGAGGAACTCGCCCACGAAGCCGGAGAGTCCCGGCAGGCCGATACTGGCGAAGGTGAAGAGCCCGAACATCGCCGCGTAATGAGGCGCCCGGGCGTTGAGCCCACCCATGTGCGCGATCTCGCGATCGTGCGTCTGCTCGTAGATGATGCCAACCAGCAGGAAGAGCGCGCCGGTGGTGATGCCGTGGCTGATCATCTGGTACACGGCGCCCTGCAGGCCCTGCTCGTTGAAGACGAAGGCGCCCAGCATCACGAAGCCCATGTGGCTGACCGATGAATACGCCACCAGCTTCTTCAGGTCCGGCTGCACCATCGCCACCAGCGCGCCATAGATGATGGCGATGAGCGCCAGGCCGATGATGACCGGCGCGAAGCTCACCGCCGCGTCGGGCACCAGCGGCAGGCTGTAGCGCAGGAAGCCGTAGCCGCCCAGCTTCAGGAGCACGCCCGCCAGCAGGATCGAGCCAGCGGTCGGCGCCTCGACGTGGGCGTCGGGCAGCCAGGTGTGGAGCGGCCACATCGGCACCTTGATGGCGAAGGCCAGGAAGAAGGCGGCGAAGGCCAGGGCCTGCAGGCCGTCGGCATAGGCGAAGCCGCGCAGCGCTTCGTAGCTGAAGGTGATGGGGTTGCCCGAGACGGCATAGGCGATCACCACGGCCAGGATGGCCACGAGCATCAGCAACGAGCCGACGAGCGTGTAGATGACGAACTTGACCGTGGCGTAGATCCGTTGCGGCCCGCCCCAGACGCCGATCACGAAGTACATCGGGATGAGGCTGATCTCCCAGAAGACGTAGAACAGGAACAGGTCGAGCGCCACGAAGACCCCGAGCATGCCCACCATGAGCAGCAGCATCGAGGCGTAGTACTCCTTGACCCGCACCTGGATCGGTTCCCAGGAGTAGTAGATGGCAACGACGCTGAGGAGCGTGGTGAGCAGCACGAGCACCATCGACAGGCCGTCGATGCCCACCGTGTAGCGCATCCCGAAGGCGGGGATCCACGCCAGGTCCTCGCGGTACTGGAACTCGCTGCCGCCGGCGTTGTAGCCGAGCAGGAAGAGGCTGAACCCGAAGCTGGCCAGCGCCGCGATCAGCGCCACCCACCGAACGGCGCGGTGGTTCGTGCCCGGCACGACAAGGAGCGCCAGCACGCCGAGGAGCGGCGCGAACACGACGATGCTGAGCACGGGCAGCCCGTTCATCTAGCGCACCACCGTGGCGTAGGCGAGGAGCACGATGGCGAGCCCGGCAGCGATCCCGAGCCCGTAGTTCTCGACGCGCCCCGTCTGGGTCCTGCGCAGGCCACCGCCGACCTGTTGGCTGACCCAGCCGGCGCCGTTGACAGCGCCGTCGATGACCTTGGCGTCGAACCACCACAGCGCATTGCTGACGAGCACGCCGCCGCGGGAAAAGACAAGCTGGTAGAGGTCGTCGACGTAGTACTTGTTGAGCGACGCCCGGTACATGCCCGGTCCCAGACCCGCCGGGAAGCGTTCGACGAAACGGCGCGGGGCCTCCGGCTCGCGCACGTACCAGCGGTAGGCCAGCAGGATGCCGAGCACGCCGGCGGCGGCGCCGACCAGCAGCAGCAGCCCGCCGATGCCGAACAGCTCGAAATGGTGCGTCTCGCCACGGGCGTGGTAGCCGTCGAGCAGGGAGCCCGGCAGCACGCCCGCATGCGCCTCCTCCGCGCCGCGGAATACCGGCTCGAGCCAGGCGTGGATGACGCCTTCCTCCGGGGGAATGCCGAGCAGCAGCCCCACCAGCACGGTCGGCACGGACAGGACGAGCAGCGGAGCGACCATCGTCGGCGCGCTCTCGTGGACGTGCTGCCAGACTTTGGCCGGGCCGCGCCACTCGCCCCAGAAGGTCATGAAGATCATGCGGAACGTGTAGAAGGCGGTCATGAACGCCACGATGACGCCCACGACGTAGAACAGCAGATAGCCGCGGTTGAAGGCCTCGGCCAGGATCTCGTCCTTGCTGAAGAAGCCTGCGAAGATCGGGATCCCGGCCAGCGCCAACGAGCCGATCACCATCGTGATGTAGGTCCAGCGCATCTTCGCGCGCAGGTTGCCCATGAAGCGCATGTCCTGCTCACCGCCGGCGCCGTGGATGACCGAGCCCGAGCCCATGAAGAGCAGGCCCTTGAAGAACCCGTGGCTGACGAGGTGGAAGATGGCCGCCACCCAGGCACCGATGCCGAGCGCGAAGAACATGTACGCCAGCTGGCTGACCGTCGAATAGGCCAGCACCTTCTTGATGTCGTTCTGGGTCAGGGCGATTGCCGCGGCGAAGATCGCGGTGAAGACGCCGATGATGGCCACGACCCACATCGCCGCGGGGCTCTCGGCGAAGATCGGGTTCGACCGGGCGACGAGATAGACGCCGGCGTTGACCATGGTCGCGGCGTGGATGAGCGCGCTGACCGGCGTGGGTCCCTCCATGGCGTCCGGCAGCCAGACATGGAGCGGGAACTGGGCCGACTTGCCCACCGCGCCGGCGAACAGCAGCAGCGCGATGAGGGTGACCTGCCACGCCTCGAGGCCGCCGATGCCGGCGAAGACGCCCTCGAAGGTGAGCGTCCCGAGCAGGGTCCAGATCATCATGATCCCGAGCCCGAAGCCGAAGTCTCCCACCCGGTTCACGATGAACGCCTTCTTGGCCGCGCCTGCGGCCGACGGCTTCTTGTACCAGAAGCCGATGAGCGCATAGCTGCACAGGCCCACCGCCTCCCAGCCCACGTACAGCAGCAGGAAGTTGTTGGCCAGGATCAGCAGCAGCATGCTGAACATGAAGTGGTTCAGGTAGGCGAAGAAGCGCCAGAAGCCACGGTCCCCATCCATGTAGCCGATGGAGTACACGTGGATGAACAGGCCCACCGTGCTGACGACGAGCAGCAGCATGGCGGTGAGCGCGTCGACGAAGAACGCGATCTCGATCCGGAAGTCGCCCGAGACGATCCATTCGTAGACCGTGACCTGGTGCGTGTTGCCGCCGAAGATCACGCTGGCGAAGACGATCATGCTCAGGATCCACGACAACCCCACCAGGCCGGTCGGCACGATCCAGGACCGATAGCTCGGGCGCTCCGCGCCCGGCGCCACGTGCCCCGCCTGCCCGAGCCCGTCGTCGTAGGCTGCCGGGATCACGCCGTCGGCGCCCTCGGCGTTGGCGAGGTCGTCTGCGTGCCCGGCGTGCGGGCTTGTCTCGCGCTGCGCCTCCTCGCTGGGCACCGGTTGGAAGGCGGAGTCATCGACGTCGTGCACATCGTGCGCGCCGTGCCCTTCGTGGTGGTCCTCGCGCCCGTGGTGACCGTGGTACGGCAGGCGATCGAGCCGCGGGCCCACGAGCACGGCGAACAGGAAGCCGGCGATGGGCAGCGCGGGGATGAGGGCGATCAGCAGCTCCATCGGTCCCGCCCTATTCCTTCAGGTCGGCGTACTGGTCGACCTCGGAGGTCTGCCGCGTCCGGATGATGGCGATGACGAGCGCGAGGCCAACCGTCGCCTCTGCGGCCGCCACCGCCATGATCATCAGCGCGAAGACGGCGCCGGTGTGCAGCCCGCTCGGCAGGTAGGCGTTGAAGGCGACCAGGCTCAGGTTGCCGGCGTTGAGCATGAGCTCAATCGAGATGAGCATGAGGATCGCGTTTCGTCGCGCCATGAAGCCGAACGCGCCGATCCCGAAGAGCAGGGTCGAGACGATGAGGTAACCCTCGAGCCCGATCATCGCTCAGTTGGCTCGTTCGTCCTCCTCCGGCCGCCGCGCCAGGAAGATGGCACCGATGATGGCGGCGAGGAGGAGCAGGCTGATGATCTCGAAGGGCAGGGCGTAGTCGGTGAAGAGGGCAGTGGCGATGGCATCGACGCCCGCGCCGAGCGCCTCGCTCACCGCGCCCCATTCGGTCTGGAGCACGGACCATCCCACCAGGCCGATGACCGCCAGGGCGGTGAAGATGGCCAGCGGCAGCTGCGGATGGAAGGGCGCCGGCAGGTTGGCGTCGCCGGCCTGCGTGAGCATGATCGCGAACAGGATCAGCACGCTGATGGCGCCGAGATAGATCAGCACCTGGGCCGCCGCGACGATGGGCGCGCCGAGCAGCGCGTACATGCCCGCGAGCGAGCCGAAGCAGACCATCATGGCGATGGCCGAATGGATGACGTTGCGCAACGTGACGACGGCCAGTCCGGCTCCAACCACGCCAACGGCGAGCAGGACGAAGAGGAGGCTGGAGATGTCCAGGTCGAAGGCTCCTGAGCAGGAAGTTCGAGCGGCTCAACGTGGCCCCGCGGGGAGGCCGCATTCGGATTCTAGCGCACGATCAGCATTGCGCGGTCCGGCGTGGACCTCGTAACGTACGGCGCACACCGCTGCCCAGGCGGTTCGACGCAGGATGAACGGAGGGTTGAGGTGAAGGGATCACGGCGGACCCTGGCGGTCGCGGCGCTGCTCGCCGCCACGCTGGCTGCATGCGGTGGCGGGGGTGGCGGGGCTCAAGAGGAGGCGCTCGAGGGTCTGCCCGAGGAGGCGGAGATCACCGCCGCCGATGCGCCCGCCACCGTGGAGCTGGCTCCTGGCCGCTACCGCGTCACCTTCACCGAAAGCTGCGACGCGTTCACGTTCACCATGACTCAGGAGAGCGGACCCTCCGTGGACGGCCAGCCGTTCGTTTACGAGAACGCGAACCCTCCCATTCGCGTCAACTTCATCAATGACGTCCCCGGCGGCACGTTCGTCATCGATCAGACGGAGGCGGGCTGCGACGACTGGTCCGTCGACCTCAGACGCATCACTGGCGGCTAGCGGGTTGGTCGCTCGCGGTCGCTCATCTCCAGGATGTCGAGCATCGGCAGGTCACGCTGGTACTCGCTGAACTCGAACTCGGGCCCGCAGCGCAGGGCGTCGTACGGGCAGGCATCGGCGCAGATGCCGCAGAAGATGCAGCGGCTGACGTCGAGCTGGTAGGTCTCGAGCACGCGCGGACGGGGCATGAGCGCCCCCACCGGGCAGGTCTCGGCGCATCGCCCGCATGAGACGCACGGCGTCTCGTTGAGGCTGACGTAATCGGCGGTGGTGACCAGCGAGTCGAAGCCCTTGCCGATGAAGTCGTAGCAGCCGGCGCCCACGATGTCCTTGCAGACCTGGGCACACCGCCCGCAATCGATGCAGCGCGAGTAGTCGCGCAGGATGAACGAATGCGTCTCATCGCGGCCGTAGCCGTGGTTGACGCCAACGTACGGGTTGTCCTGGATCGAGCGCTCGTCGATCGCCATGTTGAGCGTCGTCTCGTATTCGATCGCCGCCTCGCGCAGGTCGCAGTGGCCGATCGCCTCGCATGTGCACTGCAGGCAGCGAGACGCCTCGCCCATGGCCTGCTCGCCCGTGTAGCCGTGCTCATACTCGTTGAAGTTGTCGGAGCGATCCTCCGGGCCGAGCTTGCCCATGATCGCGCGCGGCTCCTTCACGTCATCGGTGAAGGGCACGATGGTCAGGAAATTGGGCTGCGGCTCGGTGACGATGCGGCGTACCTGCGGGTCGTCGAGATCGTGGCCGCGCAGCCAGTAGTCCATGGCGTAGCTCGCGCGGCGCCCTTCGCCGATCGCCTCGACGACGGTGGCGGCGCCGGTCCGCACGTCACCCGAGGCGAAGACCTTCGGCACGCCGGTGCGGAAGATGTGCTCCTCGCTGACCAGCGTTCCGCGGCGCGAGACCTCGAGGCCGGCACGGATCTCCTCCGGCTCCGAGTCGATCCAGGACAGCTCGGGTCCCTGGCCGATGGCGCCCAGCACGGTGTCGCATGCGACGATGAACTCGGTTCCGGCCATCGGCTCGGGGCGCCTGCGACCCTGGGCGTCGGCCTCGCCCAGCTTCATGCGCTGGAACTCGACGCCGGTCACCTTGCCATCGTCGCCGGTGACCATGCGCACCGGCGCGGCCTGGAAGATGACGCGGGCGCCCTCCTCGATCGCCTCGTGCACCTCGTCCGCGGCCGGCATGTCCTTGAGGTCACGCCGATAGACGAGCGTCACTTCGGCGGCGGCCTGCCGCACGCTGGTGCGCGTGCAGTCGATGGCCGTGAAGCCGCCGCCGATGACGACGACGCGGGCGCCCTTCAGGCGCGGCACCGGCACCCCGCGCGTCGAGTTGTAGAGGTTCTCGAGCGCGGCGACGGTGCCTTCGGCATCCTCGCCCGGGATGCCGAGCTCGTTCGGCTTGTAGCAGCCGATGCCGACGTAGATGGCGTCGTACTCGTCGATGATGTCGCCGAGGTGGAAGTCGCGCCCGAGGCGCATGTTCGGCTTGAAGGTCGCGCCGAGCTCCCAGACGTGGTTGAGCTCGCGGTCCATCCAGCCCTTCGGCAGGCGGTACTGGGGGATGCCGTAGCGCAGCATGCCGCCCTGCTCCGGATCGGCCTCGAAGACGTCGCACTGATGGCCCCGCAGCTGGAGGTAGTACGCGACGGTCATCCCGGCCGGCCCCGAGCCGATGATCGCCACGCGACGCCCGGTGGCCGGCTCCTTCGGCCACGGGATGGGCGCCGGCGCATCCACCTCGAGCACGCGGTCCGCGCAGTACCGGTGCGAGTCGCGGATGGCGATGGCGGTATCCACCTCCTCGCGACGGCAGTGCGTCTCGCACGGCGCGGGGCATACGCGGCCCAGGATGGCGGGGAACGGGAGCGAGCGCTTCAGGATCCGCGTCGCCTCCTCCCAGTTGCCCAGCGTGTTCTGCTTCAGGTAGCCGGGGATGTCGACCCGCGTGGGGCACTTGAACTGGCACGGCGGGAGGCAGTAGGCGTCATGGTCGCTGAAGATCAGCTCGAGCACCATGCGCCGGTTCTCGATGACGCGGTCCGAGTGAGTGGTGATCGCCATCCCCTCTTCGATCTGCGTGCCGCACGAGATCGGCGTGTCGTCGCGCCCCTTGACCTCCACCACGCAGATGCGGCACGCCCCGTACGGCGCCAGCTTGGGCTCGTAGCACAGGGTCGGCACGTCGATGCCCAGCACCCGGCATGCCTGCAGGATCGTCTGTCCCTCCTCGGCCGCGACCTGCTGGCCGTTGATGGTGACGTTGATCCTGCGCGTGCCGGGGACCATCGGCCACAGCGGCGCGAAGTCGCCGGCCTTGCCGTTCCCCTTGCCGTTGCCGTTCGTGGTGGTTCCGAAGGACATGGTTCGTATCGTACCGATGCTAGGCGGTGGCTGCCGGATCGAGCCCGGTCAGCGGCTCGAGGAGCGCCGGCAGCTCGTTCGTCCGGCACGAGCCGGCCAGGCATTCGCCGCGCTCCGCGTGGCCTCGATACTCCTCCGGGAAGCGATCGAGCGTGGTGAGCATCGGTCCCGGCGCCAGCCGCTCCAGCTTGCAGAGGGCGGTGTCCGAGATCTTGCGCGCCAGGTCGCGGAGGAGCTCGAAGTCGTTCGGGCGCGGCGTTGCGGCCAGGATCCGGTCCAGCGTCTCGACCAGGCGCAGGGTGCCGATGCGACACGGCACCGCCTTGCCGCACGCCTCCCGCGCGCTGAAATCGAGGAAGAAGCGCGCCGTGGCGACCATGCAGGTGCTGGTGTCGGTTACGAGGACCGATCCCGAGCCGATGACGGCGCCGGCGGCCTCGAGCGGCTCGTAGTCGTACGGCAGGTCGAGCGCGCCGGCCTCCACCGCGCCTCCGCCCGGCCCGCCAACGAAGAGCGCCTTGGTCGTGCCGGTGCCGCCGCCGGCCACGTTCAGCACGTCGAGCAGCGGCGTCCCGAGCGGCACCTCCAGCACGCCGGCGTCGCCGACGCGGCCCATGATCGTTACGACCTTCGTGCCCGTGCTGCGCTCCGAGCCGACTGATCGAAACGCATCGGTCGAGTGCGACAGGATCCAGGCCGCGTGCGCCAGCGTCTCGCCGTTCTGCACCACCGTCGGCGACTCCCACAGCCCGCGCTCGGACGGGTAGGGCGGGCGGATGAGCGGCATGCCGCGATCGCCCTGCAGGGCGTGGATCAGCGCCGTCTCCTCGCCGGCCACGTAGGCGCCGGATCCCTCCCACAGGCTGGGCTGGATGCTCACGTCGGTGCCCATGACGAGGTAACCGGCCAGGCGCGCCTCGCTCGCCTCAGCGATCGCTTTCCGCAGCCGCTCGATCGCCAGCGTCCAGTCGCGACGTACGGCCACGATCGCCTCGCCGGCGCCGACGGCGAAGGCGGCGATGAGCAGCCCTTCGAGGACGAGGTGCGGGTTGCCCTCGGCCAGCGCCCGGTCCCCGAGCGAGGACGGATCGGCGCCCATCAGGTTGGCGACGACGATCTTGCGATCCGCCTTGGCATCGCGTGCCGCGCGCCACTTGGCGGCGGTGGGGTAGCCGGAGCCGCCCCGGCCGCGCAGTCCGGCGGCCTCGATCTCGGCGATCACCTCCTCGGGCGCGAGCTTGGTGATGGCTCGCTCGAGCCCGTCGTAGCCGCCATGCTGCCGGAAGCTGGCCAGGCTGTTGGGGTCGACTCGGCCGATATCGGTGAGCACGCGATGCTCGCCGGTGGCCAGGATGCGCAGCCCCGGCGACAGCGACGTCGACATGCTCAACCGGTCCTTCCGGCGCCAACGGCGGCCCGGTGCTGTGCGTCTCGCCGCTGGTGGACGAGATGACGAGCGCCGTCCTCGTTCAGCGGCCCGTAGACGAGCGTGTCGACCCGAACGGCCGGGCTGATGGATCCGGAGCCGACGTCGGTTCGCGTCTCGAGGCTGAACTTGCCGTCGGCGGTTGTTTCGCCGGCACGGATCCCGAGCTCGGCCTCGAGCGCCTCCAGCAGGCGGTCACCGCCCGCGAACCGGCAGGCCGCGCAGTCGCACACGCTGATGACGTGGCCCTCCGCGGGCAGCAGCCGGAAGCCGCCGAGGCCCGCGGCGGCGAAGACCTGCGCCCAGTGGATGCTCATCCGGTCGCTGATCCGGCGCAGGGCCTGCTCGGGCAGGTACCCGTAGCGCTCCTGCACCGCCCCGAAGATCGCGACCATCGCCTCGGGACGTCCGCCGAAGCCGTCGACGACGCCGTCCACGAGAGCGGTATCGATCACCTCGTCCCAGCGTGCGGCGTTGCGCATCGGTCGTGCCGCCAGGCCGGCGCGGCGGTAGGCGTTTGCGTCCTTGCGCTCGTCATAGATCTCCGGCATGCCGTAGCGGATCCGGTTGCCCTCTGAGTCGAAGCCGCTCATGTCGATCGCCTCGACCGGGCAGACCTGGGCGCACTGGAAGCAGACCTCGCACTTGTGCTCGCCGAACGGGTCGTAGATGAGATCGAGCCGGCCGCGCCATCGGTCGGGGATCTCCGGCCGCGCCTCGGGATACTGGCGCGTGACCCTGGGCGCGAAGAGGTTGCGCAGCGTGGTCGCCATGCCCTTGGCGATGCCGAAGCCCGGGATTGCCATGATCAGTCGGTCCCTCGGCGCATCACAGGTCGAAGGCCACGACCGCGATGGCCGTGATCAGCAGGTTGACCAGGGCCAGCGGCAGGAGAACCTTCCAGGCCATGCCCATCAGCTGGTCGACACGCACGCGTGGCAGCGTCGCACGCAGCCAGACGGCCACGAAGACGAAGAAGTAGGTCTTGAGGAAGAACCACAGGATGCCCCACAGCGTGCCCCCGAAGCCGTCGAGCTGCGCCGGGAAGGGCCACGGCGCCAGCCAGCCACCGAAGAACAGGGCGACCATGATCCCGCTCATGATGAACAGCGCCACGTACTCGGCGAAGAAGAAGAAGCCGAAGCGCATGCCGGAGTACTCGGTGAACGGGCCGGCCACGAGCTCGGAATCCGCCTCGATCATGTCGAACGGCGTTCGGTTGATCTCCGCGAGCGAGGCGATGTAGAAGATGCCGAAGCCCACGAGCTGCCAGATGACGAGCCAGCCGTTCTCCAGCTGCCAGGCGATGATGTTCCCGAAGTTCAGCGTCCCGGCCAGCACGACCGCACCCACCACCGACAGCGTCAGCGGGATCTCGTAGCTGACCATCTGCGCCGCGCTGCGCAGGCCGCCGAGCAGCGAGTACTTGTTGTAGCTGGCCCAGCCGGCAATGAGCAGGCCCACAACCGACAGGCCCAGAACGGCGAAGAAGTAGACGACCCCGATGTTGAAGTCGGCGGCGATGGCGCCCGGCGCGAAGGGCATGACGAGCATGCTCATGGCAGCCGCCATGTAGACCATCCACGGCGCCATGGTGAACGTGCTGCGATCCGCCTGGTCCGGGACGGTGTCCTCCTTGGCGAGCACCTTGAAGCCGTGGATGGTGCTCTGGAACATCCCCATGGGGCCGACGCGGTTTGGCCCGTAGCGCAGCTGCATGCCGGCGATCACCTTCAGCTCGATCTGGATGATGATGAAGGCGGTGGGAATGGTCAGCAGCAGCAGGAGCGTCGTGGCCAGCACGAAACGCCCGATGCCGAGCAGCAGCTCGAAATCCATGGGCTACTTGTCGACTCCGCCCATGATCGGGTCGAAGCTGGCCATGATGGCCATGGTGTCGGCCACCAGGTGGCCGGGCATGAGCTTCGGGATCGCCTGGAGGCTGATGAAGCTGGGATCGCGCATGCGAAACCGATAGGGGTTCGGGCCGCCGTCGCTGATGGCGTAGACGCTGTACAGGCCACGCGGTGACTCGATGGCCGCGTAGGCTCGTCCCGGCCTGGGCCGGATGATGCCGGGGACCTGCGCCTGCACCGGGCCGTGCGGCATCTTCTCCATGATCTGGTCGATCAGGTGGATGCTCTGCTTCAGCTCGGCCACGCGCTGCAGGTATCGCGCGTACGTGTCCCCCGAGTCGTGGGTGATGACGTCGAACTCGAGCTCGTCGTAGATCGAGTACGGATGCGCCCTGCGCACGTCGAACGGGACCCCGGAGGCACGCAGGTTCGGCCCGGTCACGCCGAGGCGGATGGCATCGCGGCCGGACAGCACGCCCAGGCCCTTGGTGCGCGCAGCGAAGATCTCGTTGTCGGTCAGGACGCGCTCGTTGTCCACGACTGTCCTCAGGGCTCGGCTTCTCCAGGCGCCGAGGCGGCTGAGGAACTCGTCGTTGACGTCGAAGTTCACGCCCCCCACGCGGAAGAAGTTGAAGAGCATGCGCTGGCCGCTGATCGCCGAGAGCAGGTCGACGAGCTCGTCGCGGTTGATGAAGCCGTACAGGATGGGTGTCAGGCCGCCCATGTCGAGCGCCAGGAAGCCCATCATCAGGCCGTGGCTGTAGACCCGGTTCAGCTCGACGACCAGGGCGCGGATGTACTCGGCGCGCTTCGGCACCTCGATGCCGTACAGCTTCTCGAAGGCGATCGCCGGGGCGTGCTCGTTGTGCATGGAGGACATGTAGTCCATCGGGTCGACGTAGGTCAGGACGGTCGTGTAGGTGGCGTTCTCGCACAGCTTCTCAATGCCCCGGTGCAGGTAGCCCAGCACCGGGTCGATGTCGACGACCACCTCGCCCCGCACCTTGACCACGAGGCGCATGACGCCATGGGTCGACGGGTGCTGCGGACCCATGTTGACGAGCATCTCGCCCTCGTCGAGCGAGTAGACCTGGCGCTCGCGCTCGGTCTGCGGCGGTCGGTCGGGCAGGCCGATCTGCTCGAACCCGACGTAATCGACGTGCTGCGGCCGCGGCGCGAGGCCGGCGGCGCTGCGCAGGCGCTCCTCCTCGGCGCGGTCGACATCGATCGGGTCGGGGACCCGGGTCCCGGGATCGGTGGCGGTCATCGCGGCCGGCTCTTGTCGGACAGCGTCTCGCCGGTGGCGACCGCTTCTCCGGTGGCCTCGGGGCGTTCGCTGCTGGGCGGGAAGGTGACGGCCGGCGCATCGCGCAGGCGCGCCAGGTCCCATGTCTCGGGGCGCTCCAGCGGGTTGATGCCGGCAGCGGCCGAGTCCGCCGCGTCATCGGGCAGGAAGAAGTCGCGGCGCTGCGGGAAGCTGCGGTAGTCAGGCGACATGTAGATCCGCCGCAGGTCGCGGTTGCCCTCGAAGATGATGCCCATCATGTCGTACATCTCGCGCTCGTGGAACATCGCGCCCTCCCAGAGATGGGTCACGGTCGGGATGCGCGGATCGTCGCGGTCGACGTGAGCGCGGACGCGGAGCCAGGCGGGGTGCTTCCAGCTGTACAGGTGGTAGACCACCTCGAAGCGCTCGCCGGGGCCGTAGTCCACCGCGGCGGCATCGGCAAGGAAGAAGAAGTCCAGCTCCTCGTCATCCCGAAGGTGCTCGAGGATGCCGGCAGCGCGCGCGGCGTCGACCTGGACCTCGACGGTGTCCTCGTCGGTCCACAGGTCCCGCATGTCGTTTCCCAGGCGGTCGCTCAGCAGGCGAACCAGCGCGCCCGCGGTGGCCGGTGCGGTCAGCGCACGTCTCCTTCCCAGGACAGCCGCTGCGGGCCGCGATCCACGTAGGTGCGCCACTCGCCGCGGCGCTGCTTGACGAGCTCGTGGAGCTTCATCATGCCGTAGATGAGGCCCTCCGGACGCGGCGGGCAGCCGGGCACATAGACATCCACCGGCATGACGCGGTCGACGCCCTGGACGACGCTGTACGAACGCTTGAAGCGTCCGCCGGACGTGGTGCAGGTGCCCATCGCGACGCACCACTTGGGCTCCGGCATCTGCTCCCATAGGCGCACGAGCGGCCCGGCCATCTTCGTGGTCAGCGTGCCGGCCACGATCAGCACGTCCGCCTGGCGAGGCGATGCGCGGAACGGAAACATCCCGAAGCGGTCGATGTCGTTGACCGACGTGGCCGTGCTCATCATCTCGATGGCGCAGCAGGACAGCCCCGACAGGAGCGGCCAGAGCGAGTTGGCACGGATGAGGTCGAGCAGGTAGTCGGCCTTGGTGGGGATCACTTCGAGGAGGCCGTGGAAGCCGCCGCGCGGATGCTCCTCCATGCCGAACTGCGCCAGGAGCTCATCGTTGCCGGCCTGGTCCGGGATGATGATCGGTCCGTCGGTCGTGGTCGTCGTGGTCTGCTTGTCTACTGCCATCGCAGGTCACCCTTCTTCCATGCGTACAGCTCGCCGAACATGAGGATCGCAAGGAAGATGCCGATCAGCACGATCCCCTGCATCTCCAGCCCGCGCACCGTGACGGCCCACAGGTAGACGAAGATGATCTCCACGTCGAAGGCGACGAAGAGCAGGGCGTACAGGTAGAACGCCAGCCCGAACCGGCTCCACGTGTCACCGATGGTGTCGATCCCGCACTCGTAGGGCAACCCCTTCTGCGGCCGGCGCCGCCGATGCGTGACGAGCCAGCTGAACAGGATCGTGCCGAAGACGAAGATCGTCGCGGCAAATCCGAAGCCGATGACGTAGAGCAGGCCGGTGTGATCCATCTCCACTCCGGTCGCACGCGGTGTGCGCGCATGGTGCGGTCGGGCCGATGCCCGACATGTGTTCGTCGTTCAGGCAACGACGTGGCAAGCACGGTCGCTGCAATCACAGTCTAGCAGGGCGCCCGGAGCATGGCCCGATGTCGCCCTAGCGTCCCTGCCAGGCGGCGGCCACCATCAGCCGCAGGCCGTCGCTGACCAGGGCGTGCCCCCCGAACAGGAACGGGATCGATGCGCCGGCGGCAGCCTCGGTCAGCTCGCGCAGCCAGGCCGTCTCGATCCTCGCCACGTCCCCGAAGTCGGATGCGAACCGCTCCTCGGCCGGCGGCCAGGACGACTCCTCCGACGAGGCTGCAAGGGATGCCATCAGTACCCGTGTGTCGAGCACCACCGCGTCACCCAGCCCTGCCAGCTCCGCGACGAGCTCGGCGGCGGAGGTGCGCGAAGCGAAGGAGGCGAGCAGCGATCGCGGACGCTCGCCGCGAGTGGACCGCATGCCGCGCTCCTCGACGAAGCAGCGCACGCGGCAGGCCGTCTGGGTCTCGAGCACGGCCCAGGTGGCGGCCGGAAGGCGGCCGGCGACGACCAGCTCGGCGCTCGGGTCGCGCATCACCTCCCCGATGCGATCGAGGTGCGGGACTTCCAGGCCGGCTGTGGCACCCGGCAGGCGCGCCATCTCCAGGAAGCCCGCGACCGATGGTTCGGGCTGCCGCAGCCCGTCGAGTTGTGTCGCAAGTCGCAGCAGTGCGAGGTCGAGCGGCGTGTCGACGTCAAACCGTGCCCAGGGCGTGCCACCAAGATCGCGCACGGCGAAGCCGGCGCCCTCCAGGCTGCGCGGTGCCCCGTTGTCGTTGTGCAACGCCTCCAGGTGTGTGAGCGCCCGCTCAAGCTCGCGCTGGCCTCCGGCCACGACGAACGCATCGGCGCTGAAACGGTTGTTCGCGACCGCTTCGCCGTGGAGGGGTGAGAGCAGCGTCTCCAGCCCGTCGTCGGAGAGGAGCGCGAGGGCGCCGGCGCCGGCGTAGCCGACCGCATCGACCGATCCGGCCGCCTCGTCCCTGGCGGCGCGGAGGCCATCGGCGAACCATTGGCCCCAGCGCAGAGGCCGCGCGCCCTCCGGCTCGTGCCAGGCCAGTGGCGCTACTGCGGCTCCCAGGCGGGCCAGGCGGTGCGACAGCTCGGCGGCCAGCAGCCGTCTCCCATGGCGCGCAACGGCGGCGTACGACCCGAACGGCGGCGATCCGGCATCGCCGGGCGTCGCAACCATGATGAGCGGTGCCGGCCGCTCAGGTCGCGGCATCGCCGGCCAGGCGGTGGAGCTGCTCCAGGTGCATGAGGTCGTGGACGCCCACGAAAAGGAGCCAGTCGCCGCAGCGCAGCCGCCCGATCAGCGGGTGCACGAGCGGGCATCGCTCGGTCTCGTGGCCGCGGATGTGTTCCGCCGATTCCCGCAGGGACCGCCGGCTCTTGTCGAGGAGGCCCAGCAGGTGCTCGCGGGTGGCCTCGGCTGCACCTGGGACCGATGGCGTCACCGTCGGCGGGGCCTCGGCAGGCCATTGCCCTGCGGCGGCCATGGCTGCCCACGCGGCGAGGAAGCGGCGCGCGGCCGTGGTATGGGCGAAGGCCTGCGCCACGTTCCAGTCCTCCTCGCCGCCGGGCGCGCGGAGGGATTCATCGGCCAGCGAGCGCAGGACGGACTCGAGCGCGTCGCCGATCGCCTCCTGCTGCTCCAGGATCCGCGGCGCGTCCCCCTCGCGGACCCGCGCTCGCATCTGGCGTCGCATGGCGCGCACGCCGGACCAGCTCGGGTCGAGAGCACGCCAGGAGGCGATCACGTCGGGGGCGTTGGCCTCGAGCGCGGCGATCCAGCCAGCGGTGC
The DNA here is from genome assembly GCA_050692055.1 of Candidatus Limnocylindria bacterium. Classification (GTDB taxonomy): domain Bacteria; phylum Chloroflexota; class Limnocylindria; order QHBO01; family QHBO01; genus JBOGTC01. Next base: position 36,120 of record JBOGTC010000092.1, read on the forward strand.
TCATCGGCGCCCATTATCTGCGTCGATGACGATGACGGCGGCCGCGCGTCGTCGCGACGCCGTGCCTTCTACAGGCGCTCGAAGCGCTCGACCGGCAAGACGAAGACGGTGGCGCCGCCGACCTCCACCTCGACGGGGTATGGCATGTAGAACTCGCCCGGTTCCATGATCGGCGGCATGGGGTTCACGAACTGCTTCCGGGAGTGACAGTTGGCGCTGATGATGCCGAGCAGGTCCTCGAGCTGATCGTCCTCGACGCCTACCAGGATCGTGGCGTTTCCCTGCTTCAGAAAGCCGCCGGAAGAGTTGAAGCGCGTCGCGCGGAACTCGCGCTCAAGAAGGGCGTCCACGAGCGTGCCGGCATCCTCATTGTGCACGATGGCGGTGACGAGCTTCATCGCGGGCGGTCTCCTCCGTGGCGTGCATGTGGGTGAGCGGCTCGTGGTCCGGTCCAAGTATGCCATTGGTCGAACGGCGCCAGCGACGTTCCCCGAGGCGACGCGTGTGTCTTAATGACTCAGGACCCGCGAATGAGCCTGGGAACTGTCACTACTTGGAGCCCCGCATGGGTGCGGTCCGTGGTCCAGGAGACCGCCGGCCCCCGCCGAGCGCGGGACCGTCGTCAGTCGGCGCGGCCGACTCCCAGTTCTTGCCCCCCGCGCACATAACTACGAGGAAGGCGCGATTCGGGCCCGTGCTTGATCGTTTCTTGCGCCCGGACGCACAGGATGACCATGCAGACCGCCGATCGTGGTAGTTACGTGCGCTGGGGGCACAGAAACGGCAAATAGCCCTCCAGCCGGCCCGCTCCAGCCGCGGTGCCGGGTGAGGGAAGCGACGGGACACAGGGCGTCATGGACCCTCCGTGCCGCGGCGGCAGCCCGCGAGCAACGCACGTTCGCGCCCGTGAGTAGTCCCGCTCCTATCGGCCCGCCCGGTCCGCCAGCCCGATTCCATCGCCGTCCGAGGTGAGCAGGGGCTCCACGGCCTCACGTACGAGCGCATCGGCCTCCGCGACAGATCCCGAGCCGTCAATGATCCGGAACCGGTCCGGCTCCTCGGCGGCGAGCCGTAGGTACCCGGCGCGGACCAGCTCGAAGAACGCGGCGCCCTCGGTGTCCTCGAAGCGGTTCCACTCGCCGTGACGCTTGCGCCTGAGCCCCACCTCGACCGATACGTCGAGTAGCAGCGTCAGATCCGGACGGGTCTCGTAGGTGGCGAACCGCTGCAGGCGGCGCAGCTCGTCGAGGTCGTTGCCGTAGCCATGTCCCTGGTAGGCCAGGGACGAATCGGCGTAGCGGGCGCAGACGACCCACGCGCCGCGCTCCAGCGACGGCAGGATCAGGCGCGCGGTGTGCTGCGCGCGGGCGGCGGCGAACAGCAGCGCGTCGGCGCGCGGATCGAGGGCGTCCGAAACATCCCGCAGGTGAAGCAGCAGCCGTCGGACCTCCTCGCCCAGTGGCGTGCCGCCCGGCTCGGCGGTAAGCACCGTCTCGACGCCACGACCTCGCAGCCACTCGGCCAAGTGTCTGGCCGCGGTGGTCTTTCCGCTGCCGTCGGGCCCCTCGACCGTGATGAAGCGTCCTCGCACCTGTCCGCTCGCCTAGACGGGCGGCGGCGCGACGCTGGTGAAGACGAAGGCGACGACCAGCAGCAACAGCACGAGAAGCAGGATCGCCCGTCCCGTGTTCCCGCTCACGGCGCAGCCGCCACGCGCCGCGCCTCAGCCCCAACACGTCCGCCGCCGAGCGCCGTGCGCGGAGCCGACGGGGAGCAAGCCCTCCCCACGAACCAGCTCACTTCCACGCCCCACCCTCGTCCGGCACGATCTCGACGCGCCGGTTCGGCTCCGCGCCGCGCGAGCGCGACATCAGGCTGTTGCGCTCGGCCATCTGGTGCTGCAGACGTCGGACGTAGGCGTTCTGAGGGCCAAGCTCGATCGACCGCCCCGACGCCTGCACCAGGCCGATCGCCTCGGCCGTCTCGCGCAGCGCGGCCTCCTGCGGATCGGCCTCGAGGTCAAAGAGCGAGGCGAGCATGTTCTCCATCTGCAGGATCGTGTTCGTCTTGAGCACGTAGATCGGCACCCCGTTGCTCTCCGCGTCGCGCAGCGCCGCCGGCTTGCGCCTGTAATAGTTGCGCAGCGTGACGACGGCGTCGGCATCATCCAGGTCGCGTGCCACGTTCACCGGCACGCCGAGCTCCCGAACCGCCTGCTCGAGGCGCTTGCGGCTCACGCCGAACGCGAGGACGCTCATTGGCCGATGCGCCCGTGCCGCGGAGGATGCGGGGCGGCTGGCGCCGACGGGACGATCGATGCCGGCTTCGGCGCCGGCGTCCATGTCGGCCAGCGCCTGCTCCATCTGGCGCCGCGGGTCGGAGCCCTCCGCGGCCTCGAACCGGTCGCCCGTGCCGCTCAGGCGCTCGCCCGGCAGCGCCCGCCCACCACCGCGCCCCGCCGAGCTGCCGCCCGGC
>JBOGTC010000093.1:0-6756 GCA_050692055.1 Candidatus Limnocylindria bacterium
ACCGTGCCCACGCCGCCGGCGGCCGGCGGCAGCGGCTGCCGGGCCGGGAGCCGCGCCGCGGCGGGGTCGACGCAGACCTTCTACACGATCCCAAACGCGGGCCCGGGCGTGGCGCTCACCTTCGACATGGGCGGCCGCATGGATCCCGCTGTCGACATCATGAATTTCCTCGTCGCCAACGAGGTGTGCGCCACGATCTTCGCCACCGGCATCATGAGCGACACGCCGCAGGGCCAGCAGGTGATGGCCATCATCAAGGCCAACCCCGGCCTGTTCGAGATCGCCAACCACACGATGTACCACTGCGACCTCGCCCGCGGCGGCGGAGGATCGCCGAGCACAGGCCCGTGCCAGATGGGCGGCGCGCCATCGGCTGATCGTATCCGCCAGGAGCTGACCGACGCCGAGGCCATCCTGCGCGACGGCACCGGGCAGGATCCGCAGCCCTACTGGCGACCGCCGTATGGATCCCTGAACCCATCCGTGATCGATGCGGCCGCATCGGTCGGGTATACGAAGACCTTCATGTGGGACATCGATACCGTCGACTGGAAGCCCACCTCGCAGGGAGGACCGTCGGCCGAGCAGATCGCCGCCAAGGTGATCGGCAATGCGGTGAATGGCTCGAACGTGCTCTTCCACCTCGGTGGATACGAGACGCTCGACGCGCTTGGGCTCATCGTGCCGGGCCTGCGCGACCGGGGATTCACCCTGACCAGCCTGAGCGACCTCCTGAGCTGAGGGCCCGCGTTCAACTGGCGTTATGCTCGTGTTCAATGCCGCTGTGATGCGATGACAACGTCATGTCACCGGTACAGCGGCTCAGCATGCTCAGCCTCGGCGCCCTCCTGGCTGCCTGCGGGGTGGCGGACGTCACGGACGTTGACCAATCGCCGGCCGCGACGCCGGCCATCTCGCCCACGCCGGCCGCTGAGACCGCCTCGCCGACGGTCCAGCCCACGCCTTCGCCTGCTGGCTCGCCCGCCGGCGAGGACTGCGAGCTCAACATCGTCAGCCCGCCGGCCGACTGGCAGGTCGCCAGCTCCGAGGAGTTCGGCTTCAGCATTGCCTACCCGGCTGACTGGGACGATTTCGGCGAGGGCGTGACCTACCAGCCGGGGATGCTCTTCGACGTCGAGACGTTCGGCGAGACGGGCCTGCCTGAAGGTGCCGAGGTCGACGCCGGCGTGCTGCTGCAGTCGCCGAGCGGCGTGCCCGCCCTGGCCGTGTTCGCGGTTGACGGCGTCACCTCGACCACCGGGGAGGTATACGAACGCCAGCTCGTCGAGCTCGAGCGCGAGGAGTTCATCAGCGAGGTGCTCAGCACCGACATCAGCGGCTGCCTGGCCGGAGCGCCCGCCCTGGGCGCGGAGATGAGCGGCTTCAACACCGAGCTCGACCTGGAGACGGGCGAGGTGGTGCCGCTGGACGAGGAGGTCTACGTCCAGTACTGGGTGGTGGTGCGCGACGGCACGCTGTACTTCATCCAGTGGGTCGACAATCCATCACCTGACCTGGCGACCATGGATCGGATGCTCGTCAGCTGGACCTGGTCCGGCGACGGGACCGATGAGCCGGCCACGGGCTCCGGGGCCATCGTCAACGCCGGAATGGCGCTGGAGCCGCCTCCCTCGGGCGGTGAGCTCGACCCGGCGGCCTTCCAGTCGAGCTTCCCGACCGATGCGCCGTCGATCTACCTCGTCTACGACCTGGAGCCCAACAGCGAGACGGCGGTCAGCTTCACCTGGCGCCAGGACGGAGCGGTGATCATCACCCAGGACTTCGACTGGACGCCGGACACCACCTGGGCCTGGGCGTACATCACGCCGCCCAGCGGTGGCTTCGAGCCGGGGAGCTACGAGGTCGAGATCGAGCTCGCGGCAACCGGGGAGCGCCGGACCGTCGCCTTCACGATCGAGGATCCGTAGCGGCCGCTGCGACGGCCTCAGCAAAGACGGCGAGGGCGGTCTCGACCGTCGCCTCGTCCACGATGAGCGGCGGGCTGAAGCGCAGTGATGCCTCGCCGCACTCGAGCGTCAGGAGCCCACGCTCGAACGCGGCTCGCTGGACCGCCGCGGCTCCTTCGTGCGAGTCGAACTCGACGCCGATCATGAGGCCCGCGCCGCGGACATCGCGCACAGCGTCCGACTCGGCGGCGACCTGCTCCAGGCCGGCGCGCAGCTGCCGGCCCATCGCCGTGGCATTGGCCATGCCCTCGGACTCGATCACGTCCAGCGTGGCCAGTCCAGCGGCAGCGCACACCGGGTTGCCGGCGAAGGTCGAGCCGTGGGCTCCCGGCGGCCAGGTCCAGATCGACTCGCGGGCGATGAAGGCGCCGATCGGCATTCCCGAGGCGATGCCCTTGGCCGTGGTCACGATGTCCGGCTCAACGCCGGAGGCCTCGATCGCCCACCACGAGCCGGTGCGACCCATGCCGGACTGGATCTCATCGGCGATGAGCACGATGCCATGCTCGTCGCACAGCTCGCGCAGGCCCTCGAGGAAGGCCTTCGGTGCGGGAAAGTAGCCTCCCTCACCCTGGATCGGCTCGATGACGATGGCGGCGACGTCGCTGGGCGCGATGATCCGGCCCAGGATCGAGGACTTGAGCAGCTCGAGCTCGGCCGATCCATCGCCACCCGAGCGCTCGCGCCAGGCGCGGACGCGCGGGAAGGGGGCGTGGTGGACCATCGGCAGGAGCGGGCCGAAGCCGGCTCGCTGCTTGATCTTCGAGCTCGTGAGCGACAGGGCCCCCATGGTGCGGCCGTGGAAGCCGCCCTCGAAGGCGATGATGCCGGCTCGCCTGGTGTGGTATCGGGCCAGCTTGATGGCACCCTCGATCGCCTCGGTGCCCGAGTTGGTGAGGAAGACCCGAGCCTTCTCCTCGAACGGCGCAATCCCGGCCAGGCGCTCCATGAACTCGAGGTAACGCGGCTCGTAGAAATCGGTGGCGGCGATGTGGATGAGCCGATCCGCCTGCTCCTTGATGGCTGCCACGACCTTCGGGTGGGAGTGGCCGGTGGAGCAAACGGCGATGCCCGCGGCGAAGTCGAGGAAGCGGTTGCCGTCGACATCGGTCACCACGACGCCGGAGCCCGACTCGGCGACGAGCGGGTAGGCCCGAGTGAGTGATGGGCTCGCGACTGCCTCGTCGCGTGCGATGAGCGCGCGCGCCTTCGGGCCTGGCAGCTCGGTCTGGATGTGAGGCGCGCTCGGCATCGGGGCAGCCGCAGCTGAGGTGGCGGCCTCCATGGTGGTCATCAGGTGTAGCACTCCGGATCGGAGCGGCGCGTCCTGCCCGCGCCCCTGGCTAGTCCGGGGCATCCTAGCAGGTGGCGTCAGCGGATGATCACGCGGCGGCCACGCTCGATGCCCATCGTCCACAGGGTGGCGCCGAGCCCCACGGCGAGCGCCGCAAAGAGGGGTCCCTCGCCGTACTCGACCGCCCAGGCCACCGCCGCCAGCGCCAGCCCGCTGCCGGCCGCCGTCAGCGCGATGTTGCCCGGCGTGTCGTTGCGGAACCTCCCGGCGATCAGCGCGATCACGACTCCGGCCACCGCCCCGCCGATGGCGAGCGGGCTGAAGAGCACCTCCGGTTCGATCATCCGATCCTCCTCATTGCCTCACCGATGAGGCCCGGTCCCGCGTAGACCAGGCCGGTCCAGAGCTGTACCAGGTCCGCTCCGGCGTCGAGCACGGCGATGGCGTCATCCGCTGAGCCGATGCCGCCCGAGGCAACGATGGCCAAGCGTACGCCGGCGAGCTCGCGTGCGCGCTCCACGGCTGCGATGGTGCGGCCCCGCAGCGGGCGCCCGGATAGGCCACCGGCCTCGCCGGCCGCGGCCGAGCGCAGGCCGGGCCGTGCCACCGTCGTGTTCGACAGGATCACGCCGCGAGCGGGCGAGTCCAGCAACGCACCGACCAGCGCGTCGAAGGCTGCGTCGTCCATGTCCGGGGCGAGCTTGACGAGGAGCGGCCGTCGAGGTTCCACCGCCTCGAGCTCGGCCAGCAATGCCATCAATCGTCCCGGTTCCTGCAGCTCGCGCAGGCCCGGGGTGTTCGGCGAGCTGACGTTGACCGCCAGGTAGTCGGCCACTGGGGCCACGGCGCGTGCGGCGGCGACATAGTCGTCAACGGCACGCTCCTCCGGCGTGTGCCGGTTGCGCCCGATGTTGACGCCCACCACGAGCCCTGCGCGGAGCCTCGGGCGAGCCGCCGCGATGCGCCGCGCCGCGGCATCGGCCCCCGCGTTGTTGAAGCCCATGCGGTTGACGACCGCATCGTCGGCCGCCAGGCGAAACATCCGCGGCCTCGGGTTGCCTGCCTGCGCGACGGGCGTCACCGTTCCGACCTCCACGAAGCCGAAGCCGAGCGCCTCCCAGCCCCCGAGCGCCACGGCGTCCTTGTCGAAGCCGGCGCCGAGGCCGATCCGGTTGCGAAAGCGCAGGCCCAGCAGATCGACGGGGGAGGCCGCTGCATCGGCTGCCGAGGCTCCGGACGCGAGCCGGCAGAGCGCTCGTCCCGGTGCGCTGCGGCCTGACAGCGAGAGCGCGCGCAGCGTGGCGTGATGGATGGATTCAGGATCGGCAGCGAAGAGGAGCGGGCGAGCCGCGCGGTAGGCGGCCAGACGCCAGGTCACCGGCGCCGACCGCTCGCGTCAGTCGTCGTGGGCGCGCGGAAAGGCCATCTCCTCGGGGTAGACCGGCGGCAGCGGCTGGCCCTCGTCGTCAGCAGCCGGAGCGGCGGCGTCGGGCGACATGAACTCGTGCCACACCTCCGTGCCAGCCACTGGCGGGTCGTCGAGCTCCTTGATGGCGACGATGCCCTCGAAGCGGATGGTGCCGCGGCGAGCGTCATCGGTCTCGAAGTCATCCTCGTAGTCGGGGGCGAGCTCGACCGCGCGCCCGAGGGCGGCCTCCTCATCGTCGCCGTCGACCAGGATGACCCGGTCCTCGACGACATTCGCAGCCGGTGGATCGCCGACCAGATAGGCATAGCGCAGCTGCACCGCGAACCAGCCGGACGGCTCGACGACGGCATCGGCGTCGCTGTCGGGGCCGCCGACTATCACCCGGCCGATGGCTCCTTGCCCATGATCGTCTGCGACTGCTCGCGCAGGAACTGCTGGACGTAGTAGGGCCCGAGCCCGCTCTTGCCCGACGAGCCCGATCCCTTCCAGCCACCGAAGCTCTGGATCCCCGGCCACGCCCCGGTCGTGGCGCCGGCGCGGCGGTTGACGTAGACGACGCCGGCCTGGATCGTGTCCAGGAAGCGGCGGATCTCCACGTCGTCACGGCTGAAGATGCCCGCGGCGAGGCCGTAGGCGGTGTCGTTCGCCTCGCGCAGCGCCTGGTCGAGCGACTCCACCTCGCCGACCACCACGAATGGCACGAACAGCTCCTCGCGGAAGAGCCGATGGTCGAGCGGGAGCCCGGTCACGACGGTTGGCGTCGGATAGAAGCCGCGATCCGCTCCGTTCTCCTGGAGGACCTCGCCGCCGATCTCGACCGTGCCGCCGTCGGCGGTGGCGGCCTTGACCGCCTCGGTGAACTTGTCGAGGGCGCGTCGGTTGATGACCGGGCCCATCCAGTGCTCGCGCCGTGTGGGGTCGCCGACGCTGATGCCGCGTGTCTTCTCGACGAGCGTGTCGACGAAGTCCCGCGCCACGGCGCGCTCGACATAGACGCGCGAGTTGGCGCTGCACTTCTGGCCGTCGAAGCCGAAGGCGGATCGCATGACGCCCTCGGCCGCCTCGTCGAGGTCGGCCGAGGCGGTGACGATGGCGGGGTTCTTGCCGCCCATCTCGGTGATGATCGGCCTCGGGTAGTCCTTCGTGAAGCTGCGGTACAGCCTCATGCCGACCTCGTACGAGCCGGTAAAGACCATCCCGTCGATGCCGGGGTTCTCCTGCAGCTCGGCGCCGACCGTCTCGCCCGGGCCGGTGACGAGGTTGAAGGCGCCCGACGGCAGGCCCGCGTCGCGCAGTGCCTCGCCGAACTTCGCGGCGCTGAGCGGCGCATCCGATGACGGCTTGAGGACCACGGTGTTGCCGGCGATCAGGGCCCCCGCGGCCGGACCGCCGGCGAGCGCCATCGGGAAGTTGAAGGGGCTGATGACCCCGAAGACGCCGTAGGGGCGCAGGATCGATCGCGTCCGCTCGTGCGGGGAGAGGGAGCCCAGGGGCTTGACGAAGCCATCGGCCTTCTCGAACTCGTCGCCGTAGTAGCGGATGAGGTCCGCCGTCTCCTCCACGTCGCCGAGCGCCTCGAGCCGGTTCTTGCCGACCTCGAGCGCCATCAGGGCCGCGTAGTCGAACTGGCGCTCGCTGATGATGTCGGCCGCGCGGCGAAGGACGGCCAGGCGGTCGCGCCACGGGGTTCCGCTCCAGGCCGGGAAGGCGTCGCGCGCGGCGGCGATGGCGTCGCGCACGTCCTGGCGCGAGCCGACGGGGAAGCGTCCGACGACCAGGTCGGTGTCGATCGGCGATCGGTCCTCGAAGGTCTCGGCCGCGGTACGCTCCTCGTCACCGATGATCATCGGGTACGACCGGGGCAGGCTGGCACGGGCGCGCTCGACTGCGGCGTCGAACGACGACTGCAGCTCCTCGTTGTCGGCGGACAGCGTCGCGTACGTGATCTTCATGCGCGGCGTGGTTGCCATCGGCGCGATCGGCCTCCTCAGCAGTGGTGGCGCCCGTCCCGAGGCGCGAGGGCGAAGCCCGAGGCGGCCATTATGCACCGCCCCAGGCAGCGCCGA
>JBOGTC010000094.1:0-6411 GCA_050692055.1 Candidatus Limnocylindria bacterium
CGGCCGCATCGGGTCCAGCGCCCTAGGCGGCAGTCGAGGCGAAGGCGGGATCGACCCAGACCGGAACGTCGGCCTCGACCTCGGTCTCGAGCCAGCGCTCGAATCCCCCGCTGCGGATCTGCTCGAGTCGGTCATCCGGGACCTCGCGGCTCTCGGACGTCTCGAGCAGCTTGAAGATGTAGATGCCCTCGACGCCGAGGTCGACGGGCTCGCTGATCTCGTCGACCTCCGTCAGGCCGAACAGCACCTCCTCCCGGTCCTCGGGCAGCTCATAGGGCGCGACCCACCCCAGGTCACCCTCTTCGCGGGCGGTTGCGTGGTCCTGGCTGACGCGGGTCGCCACCTCGCCGAAGCTGTCCGGATCGGCGCGCAGCTCCTCGACCAGCTCGGCCGCCTGCGCCTGCGGGCTCGTCCGTTCGCCGATGAGCTGGATGAGGTGGTAGCCGAAATCGGTCCGGACGGGCTCGCTGAGCTCGCCGACCTCGAGCCCCGCGGTGGCTTCGGCGAACGGCTCCACGAAGCCCGATGCGCTCGGGTCGAACCAGCCCAGATCCCCGCCGTTGGCCTGCGATCCGGGATCCTGGCTATGCTCCTCGGCAAGCGCGAACCAGTCCGCGCCCTCGGCGCTCAGCTCCTCGCGCACCTGCTCCGCCCGTTCGAGGGCGGCATCCCATTGCTCGTCGGTGGCGGCGGCCTGGTCCTCTTCCTCGGGCAGCGGCTGGATGAGGATGTGCCGGGCGCGCTGCTGCGGAAGCGGCTCGCCCTCCGCCGCGGCGATGAAGATCTGGGCCACGCGGCGCTGTGGCTGGGGCGAGACGGCGACCTCCTCCGCGAAGTGCGCGCGGAAGGCCTCGAGCAGCAGCGCGTCGCGCACGTAGGACGCATAGGCCTCCGCGCCGGCCGCACTTCGCTCCAGCAGGCCGCTGAAGAACTCGTCCTCGGCCGGCTCGCGACGCTCCACCACCTTGACGAGCGCGAACGCCCCCTCGGTCTCGATGGGGCCCACGATCTCGTCCGCCTCCGCTTCCCGGGTGGCCTCGAAGTACTCGGCGTAGAGCAGATCGTCGGCCTCGATCCAGCCGAGCTCGCCACCGGTCTGGGCGGTGAAGTCGTCGCTTACCTCGGCGGCGACCTCGGTGAACTCGGCGCCGTCCTCGATGCGCTCGAGCACCGCCTCGGCCTCCTCGCGGGCGGCCGCCAGCTCCTCCTCGGTCGGCTCCTCCGGCTCCGCAGGCTCGTCGGTCTCGGGCTCGTCCTCGGCCGGGGTTGCTTCGGGCTCCTCGGCCGGCGTTGCTTCGGGCTCCTCGGTCGGCGTTGCTTCGGGCTCCTCGGCCGGCGTTGCTTCCGGCTCCTCGCCGGGCGGCTCGATCACGATCAGCTGCAGCCGCGCGCGTTCGGGCAGGGTGCGGCGCCTGGCCACCTCTGCGTCGACATCGGCCTCGCTCACGTCGATGGCATAGGCATCTGCCTGCGATGCGAGCACGGCGCCCTGCACCAGGGTGTCGCTGGCGGTCGTGGTCAGGCTCTGCAGCTGGAAGCTGAGGGCCTCGAGCTCCTGCTGCACCAGCGCGTCGCGCGGCCCGCCCAGCTGGCTCTGCAGCTCGACCGCGCGAGCCGTCAGCTCCGCCTCCATCACCACCTCGCGCGCGTTGAGCTCGCTGCGCAGGAAGGTCGTCCCGCTCACCGCCGCGACCGGGCGCAGGTGCGCGTCCCAGTACGCGTTCCAGGCAGTCGCCCCGAAGATGCCGATGGCCAGCGCAATGGCAAGCGCGAACGTGGCAACGACGAGCTGCTGAACGCGCAGCTCGTCCTGCCAGCGGGGTCGGTGCCTGCGATCCAGGACGGGACGGTTTCGGAAGCTCATCGGCTCAGGTGAGGCTCAGGCTCATGCTGCGGCAGCCCACGCCAGGGACGCAGGGCCATCGGGGCTGGGCGAGGCGCCATGCTAGCCGATGCCGCCCCCGCCCGCACGTCCGGAGACGTTACTGACCCGATCCATAGAGGAGGCTGAGATCTACTCGCTATCCGTGAGGCAGCATCGGTGTCGCATCGGCCCTTGGCGCCCCTCGGCGCGGGTTTGCAGCCGGAGTAGCCAACTGGAGAAGAATGGGCCGATATCGGGCTCTGCCTCCCGGCTTTGCGACTCAAGATGCAAGAAACCACGAAGCAGGAGGCCGAAGTTCGTCAGTTGGCGACTCCCGGTGCAAAGCGTCCATGGCGGAGCCGCCGCCACCCCCACGCGGCGTCAGCGGCGACGCAGGGCCTCGCCGATGGCGCGCCAGCGCAGGCCGATGACCATGAGCATCGCCTCGCCCACGATGCCGCGCGACATCTTCGAAGTGCCCACCGCACGCTCCCGGAAGGTGATCGGCACCTGCATGATGCGCGCGCCGCGGCGGTGCGCCCACCAGGTCGTCTCGACCTGGAAGCCGTAGCCGGAGGTCGCCGACTCGCGCAGCCGGATCTCGTCGATCAGCTCGCGCCGCCAGGCCTTGAAGCCACCGGTCAGGTCGCGGTACGGCAGGAGCAGCACCGTGCGCGCGAACAGCGTGCCGCCTCTGCTGATCAGCCGTCGATACCAGGGCCAGCCCATCGTCCCGCCGCCACGGATGTAGCGCGTCCCGAGCACGAGGTCGGCGTCGCCCATGAGCGGCGCCAGCAGCCGGGGCAGATCCGCCGGGTCGTGGCTGAAGTCGCAGTCCATCTGCACCACGGCCTTCGTCTCGGGCCGCCCGAGCACCCACCGGAAGCCGTCGCGGTACGCCGCGCCCAGCCCCTGCTTGCCGGGCCGATGCAGGACGGCCACGCGCGGGTCGGCGGCGGCCAGGGTGTCGGCGGCGAGGCCGGTGCCGTCGGGCGAGCCGTCGTCGACCACCAGGATCCGGGCCTCCGGAAGGGCCTGGAGGATGGCGCGCACCATCGGCTCCAGGTTGCCGAGCTCGTTGTAGGTCGGCAGCACCACCCACACCCCGCGCCCCGCCACGAGGCCGACGTTGGGCAGGACCGGTTCAGCGCCCGATTCCGACATACTCCACGCCGGCGGTCTCGAAGGGGCCACGCTCGACCGCGTTGCGACCGTCGACGAACAGCTCCAGGCTCGGGAGACCGGCCGGGTCGAGGCCGCGGTAAGCCTCGTGGGCGGCCTGCAGGATCGCGACCTTCACGGGCTGTGGATCGTCGAGGTCGTACGGCTCGAAGCCCAGGCCGCGCAGGTGATCGGCATCGAAGTACGGATCGTGGCCGTACACCGTGGCGCCCGCGGCGAGCAGCTCGTCACGCAGGCGGAAGGCGCTGCTGAAGGCGTCCTCGCGCACGTCGGCCCGGTACGCCACGCCCAGGACGAGCACCGCCTTGCCGTCCAGCGAGCCGAGGCGATCCTCGACCAGGTCGATGGTGAAGGCGCCCATCCCCTCGTTGATCTCGCGAGCCAGCGGCGGGATGCGCAGGTCCGGGTCGCCGTTGAACAGGAAGTGCGGGTAGACCGGGATGCAGTGGCCGCCCACGCCCACGCCGGGCTGGTGGATGTGGCTGTACGGCTGCGAGTTCGCCGCGCCGATGACCTCCGCAACGTCGATCCCGCGCCGCGACGCGAAGCGCGCCAGTTCATTGGCATAGGCGATGTTCACGTCGCGATAGGTCGTTTCGGCCAGCTTCGTCATCTCGGCCGTCTCGGCATTGGCCACGGCGTGCACCTCGGTCCCCTCATCGAGCACGGACCGATAGAACTCGACCGCGCGACGCGTGCTCGCCTCGCTCGTGCCCCCCACGATCTTCGGGTAGCGCCGCAGATCCAGGAAGACGCGGCCCACCAGCACGCGCTCGGGGCTGAACGCCAGGTCGAAGTCACGGTCCATGGCCAGCCCGCTGCCGGACTCCAGCATCGGTCCGAACCGATCCCGGGTGGTGCCGACCGGCAGCGTCGTCTCGTACACCACCAGCGTCCCGCGCTGCAGCCCGCGCGCGATGTCCCGCGTCGCCACATCGATGGGCGCGAAGTCGATCTCGCGCTCCGAGTCGACCACCACGGGCACGATGACGACCACGGCCTCGGCCTCGCGGACACCCTCGGCGTCCTCCCACGTGGTCGCGCGCAGGCGCCCCTCCGCCACGAACTGCGGCACGCGGTCGATGAGCGCCTGCTCGTCACGGTGCGGCGACTCCCCGCGGTTGACGGCCTCCACGATCCAGGACGCCACGTCGACGCCGAGGACGTCATGGCCGCGCGACGCGTACTGCACCGCCAGCGGCAGGCCGATATGGCCGAGCCCGACGACCGCGATCCTCACGTCAGCGCCTCGGACAGCGCCGATCCGGCGATCACCTCGCCGGTGAGCGCGGACTCGACCATCTTGCGCGCCAGCAGCAGCGCGACCATGGCGTCGTGCGGCTCCACCGGCGGCGGGCCGCCCTCGCGCACCGCTTTGGCAAACTCCGCCAGCTCCACGGCGAGCGGCTCCTGCTTGCTGATGTAGCGGCGCGCCATCTCGCCCTCGGCCACGCTGGTGATGGGCGGGCCGGTCTCGTCGGCGCCGCGATCCTCCCACGTGTGGCTGGCGTCGGGGTTGGCGTAGAAGAAGAGGTCCTGCGCGATGTAGTCGGCAACGTACATGCCCCGTTCGCCGGTGACCGCCATGGTCCGCAGCTTGGTGGGCGTCAGCCAGTTGATGTCCAGCAGGCCAACCACGCCGTTCGAGAACTTGATCAGCCCGCAGAACAGGTCCTCGTGGTCGGTGTGGATGCGCTGCTCCGTCTCGGCATGGATGCGCACCGGGTCGGCGTCGAGGAGGTAGCGCATGACGTCGAGGTCGTGCGGGGCGAGGTCGACCACGACACCCACGTCGCGGATGCGCGCCGGGAAGGGCCCGAGCCGCGTGGCCTTGATCTGGAACACCCGGCCCAGCTCGCCATCGACGAGACGGCGCCGAAGCTCGCGGACGGCCGGGTTGAAGCGCTCGATGTGGCCCACGGTCAGGATCCGGCCGGCCGCCGCGGCGGCGGTGATCATCTCCTCCGCCTCCTCGCGCGTGGCGGCGATGGGCTTCTCGACCAGCACGTTGGCGCCCGATTCGAGGGCCCCCAGCGTGGCCGAGAGGTGGAGCGAGGTCGGCGAGGCGATGCTCACCAGGTCCAGCCGCTCCTCCGCGAACATGCGCTGCGGGTCGTCGTAGCCGCGCGCCGCGCGCCCGGTGGTGGCGCGCCGCAGGGCATTCGGCTCGGGGTCCGCCACCGCGACGAGATCGACGTCGGCCAGCACCTCGTCGAAGACACGGACGTGGTTGCGGCCCATCATCCCCAGGCCCACCACGCCCGCGCGCAGGGGGCGCCCGTCGTCGGCGAGGCTCATGAACGCGCGGCCATCGGCGCCGCAAGCTCGGCGGCCGTCTGGTTGACCGCTGCGACCACCGTGCCCACCTCCTCGTCGCTGAGCGACGGGTGGACGGGGATGCTGAGCACCTCCTCGGTGAGCTGATCGGTCACCGGGTACCGCTGCTCGCCGTAGCCGCGCGCCACGAACGGCTTCTGGCGATGCACCGGGATCGGGTAGTAGATGCCTGTGCCCACCCCGCGCTCGGTGAGCCGCTCGACGAACTCATCGCGGCGCGGGACGCGGATCGTGTACTGGTGGTAGACGTGCGTCGTCCCCGGACGCACGTACGGGGTGATCACGCCCGTCAGCTCCGCGTCGTAGCGGGCGGCGATCGCCTGGCGGCGCCGGTTGTAGGCCGGCAGCTTCTCGAGCTGCGCCAGGCCGATGGCGGCGTGCACATCGGTCATGCGGAAGTTGTAGCCCACCATGTCGTGGTGGTAGCGGACCTTCATGCCGTGCTCGCGCAGGAGCCGGGCTCGCTCCGCCAGCGCCGCGTCGTCGGTGGTGAGGATGCCGCCCTCGCCGGTGGTCATGTTCTTGGTGGGGTAGAAGCTGAAGGCACCGATGCCCCAGGTGCCGCTCTGCCGCCCGTCGACGGCGGCGCCGTGGCTCTGCGCCGCGTCCTCGATGACGCGGAGCCCGTGGCGATCGGCGATCTCCATGATGGCGGGCATGTCCGCCGGCTGACCGTAGAGGCTGACCGGCATGATGGCTCGCGTGCGCGGCGTGATCGCCGACTCGACCTGCTCGACGTCGATCATGTAGGTCGCCTCGTCGATGTCGACGAAGACCGGCCGCGCCCCGGTGTACAGGATGCTGTTGGCGCTGGCGATGAAGGTGAACGGGACGGTGATCACCTCGTCGCCCTCTCCGATCTCGTGGGCGAGCAGGGCCAGGTGCAGGGCGGTGGTGCCGGAGCTGGTCGCGACGGCGTGGCTGACGCCCACGAACGCGGCGAACCGCTCCTCGAACTCACGGACCTTCGGTCCCTGCGCCAGAGAGCCGGAGGCCAGGGCCTCCCAGACGCTCTGCTTCTCCTCCTC
>JBOGTC010000095.1:0-17539 GCA_050692055.1 Candidatus Limnocylindria bacterium
GCCTGCGTCGCGAAGGTGATACCTGGCTGAGCGATGGAGCGAACGCCGGCGCGGCGTCGATCACGCTATCGGTCGAGGGCAATGCATCGAGCTTCGATCTGCACCGGATGGAGGTCTGCCCATGAGCAAGCGCCTGTACCGATCCCGAACCGATGTGGTCTGGACCGGCGTGGCGGGTGGCCTGGCGCAATGGATCGAGCTGGACCCATCGCTAGTGCGCGTTGCCTGGGTCATTCTCGTGCCGCTGACCGGCGGCATCGCGCTGTTCGTCTACCTGGTGATGTGGATCGTCGTCCCCGAGGAGCCTGCTCCGGTCGCGAGCGAGACGCCCGCCGGGCCGGAGCCCTCGCCTGCGGCGGTGGACACCACCGCCAGGGCGCCGGCGGAACCGCCACCGCGTCCTCCGGCATGGCTGGGCTCCGGCTCGGGCACGGTGCTGGCGGGCATCGGGCTCATCCTGCTCGGCGCGTTCTTCCTGGTCCGCGAGTACCTGCCGGCCATTGACTGGGGCAGGCTGTGGCCGATCGTCGTGATCGCGATCGGTGCCGCGCTGCTCATCGGCTCGCTCCGCGGCCGCGACTCGACCTGAGTCAGCCCTCGGCGGGCTTCGCCGCCTCGCCGCGGCCGCGGTCGTTTCGCCGCCTCCACCAGTCGCGCCCTACCACGGCGAAGATGAGCGCCGCGACGCTCACGGCGCCTGCCAGCAGCAGCTTGGCGCCGCTCACGCTGAGCAGGTCGCCGCGCTCGCCCTGCGGCGGATCCGGGAATTGGAAGGCGAAGCTCCACGGTGGCAGGGCGCGCGCGGCGTTGATGTACCAGTCCGGCATCGGCAGCGCCGCCCCGAGCGGGAAGATGAGCAGGCCGGCCAGCACGGCGAGCGCCAGGTAGCCGACCGCCAGGTCGCGCCAGGCCGGTCGCCGCAGCAGCTCGTCGACCGCGTACGCCACCGCGATCATGGTGAACACGACCGCCGTCAGGTAGTGGTACGAGAAGGTGGCGCGCTCGATGCGCGTCCAGGGCAGGTACTGGAACGCGAACGCCACCACGAGCAGGCACAGGGCCAGCGAGCGGCGCTTCCAGGCCAGCGCGGCACAGGCCACCATGGCCGGGATGCCGGCCCAGAACAGGATCGGGTTGCCGCCGTTGTAGATGACCGCGATCTGGTTGCCGTCGTACGTGCCGTTGAAGAACCAGGTGGGCTTCAGGGCCAGCGGCCAGCTCCACCACGGGGATGCGGAGTCGTGGCCGGCCTGCAGCCCGAAGTGGTAGCCGAACATCTGTGAATGCAGCTCGTCGAGCGACCAGCCGTATCCCGGCCCGGTGTCGGAGATGGCGAAGCTATGGCCGAGCTGCAGGTAGGGCAGGTAGCTCAGCCCGTAGACCGTCAGCGGCACGACCACCAGGCATGCGCCCGCCCAGGCCCACGCGAACCCGCTCAGCTCGCCGGGCCCGAACCAGCGCGCGTCGGAAGCCGGCTCGCGCAGGCTCGCCACCGCGCGCGCGACGATCAGCACCGCTCCGACGCCGAGCATGATCCAGACCGGCCAGCCGGCCTGCGCGCCGCGCGCGAGGATGCCGAAGAGCAGCTCGACCGAGCCTCCGGGCTCCCGCCCCTCCACGGTCGGATACGCGAGCAGGAAGGCGAGCCCGATGCCGCCAATGACGGCGCCGGTCGCCGGCAGCGCCAGGCGGGCCTCCGCCCAGTCGATGTGGATGGGGCGGCGATAGACGACGATGAGTGCCACTGCGAGGCCCGCCAGCATGACGAGCAGGAACGGCCATGGGGCGCCGAGGCCTGCCACGACCACCACGAAGGCGAGCGCGCCGACCAGGATCAGCCGGCCGAGCGGCGATCGGGCGAGCACCAGCACCAGCAGCCCCGCCAGGGCGTAGAAGCCCACCCACTTCGTGGCCGCCGCCAGGCCGATGAGCACGCCCACCACCGGCAGGGCCCACCAGGCCGACCGCCTCCAGCGGCCTGACCAGACCTGCCAGAACACGAGGTAGGCAGCCACGACGAAGAAGGCCACGAAGATGTCGTTCATGCTGATCCGGCTCATCGTGTAGCTCATCCCGTCGACGGCCACGAAGGCGGCAGCCAGCACCGCGATGCGACGGCGGCTGAACATCGTGGCCGCCAGCAGGTAGATGAGCCCGACCAGGGCAGCCCCGAAGAGCACGCCTGCCAGTCGCCAGGCGAAGGCATTGCTCCCGGCGTCCACGGTGACGAGGGCCGCGCCCTCGGCGGTGGCCGTGCTGACGAGCAGGCGCCCGTGGTCGTCCGCCTGGCCGTGCGCGCTGACGTCGAACCCGAGCGCCAGCGCCTGGCCCGGCAGGGCCGTGGTATCGAAGGGTGCGAATCCGACCATTCGGCGATCTCCCTCGCCGTGCGGCTCCACCGTCCAGACCACCGGCTCGCCCTCCGGCGACGTGCCGGCCACGTAGACGAGATTGGCGACCCGCTGCCAGCCGATGGCGGTGGCCGCGCCGGGAAGCGGCGCCACGTCGACCAGCGCCAGTGGGTTGCCGGCGATCACCGCCAGTCCACCGCCGGTCGCGGGATGCTCGTCACTGGCCGGCAGCGGCCCCGCGAGCGCGAAGACCTGCTGGTCGTCGCCGCTGCCGCGGGTGACGAGCGGCCCGATGAGCGCCGTGTCGACCGCGACGTCGGTGGCCTCCTCGCCCGTCGGCTGCAGCGTCGCCGCGTCCAGAAAGCGCACGGAATTCGCCTCCGGCACAGTGGCGACCACGCGCTCCGGCAGCTCCCCGGTGGCGCCGAGGTGGCCGATGGCGGCAGTTGCCAGCTCCAGCTCGGCCAGCGCCTCGCCGGTCACCCGGTCGAGCGACGCGAGCCCGCCCGGTCCGCGTACCAGCAGCAGATCAGGGTCTGACTCGAGCCGGGCCTCGGACGGGGGCGGCACGACGATCTGGCTCACGGCGGCCAGCCCCGTCTCGATCGGCGCCATGCGCGGCGGTGGCGCGCGCTCGCCCTGGGTCGAGAGGAACGCGACAAGATCGAAGGCCTCGATCTCCCCAATGTCCGCGCGGCCCACCAGGAGGCGCATGCCCGCTTCGTCGAAGGCCAGGGTGGCGACCGGACCGCCTGCCTCCCATTGCGCCACCGCCTCGCCGCTGTCCACGTCACGCGCAGTGATCCGGCCCTGCCCGTCCGCCGTGAAGGCGATGGACGCGTCGCGGCCGGCGGAGGAGCGTTCCGGGGCAACCGCCAGGGCGGATGCCGGGCGGTCGAGCTCGGTGCGGCCGACGACCTGGTTCGGATCGGCCAGCACGATGCCGCCCGCGATGAGGTACTTCGCCAGCATCGGGTGCGTCCACTCGTACACGTCGCGCTGCCAGCCGTGCTGCCAGTCGGCGAGCCACTCCGTTGCCGAGCGGGCGTGGTAGACCTCGTCGAAGTGCATCGCGCGCGGCACGTCGAGGCGCCAGAGGCGGAAGACGAGGGCGAACAGCACCAGCCCCAGCAGGATCGCGACGTCCACGCGATCGAGGCGACGGGTCGGCTCCTTCAGGTAGGGGTCGCGGGGATCGGAGCGCAGCCAGGCGAAGCGCGACGGCCTGCGAGCCGGCACCGGCGGTTGAGCGCTGGGCGGGTACGCATCATGGTCGGTCGCCCAATCGGTGGCATCCGGCGCCCGGCGTGGGGGCGGTGTCGGCTCGTCCGCGGTCGCGGCGGCGGCGGACGGCCCAGGCGCTGCCACGGGGCGCAGGCCAAGGCGCAGCGAGCGCCAGGCGATGATGCCGAGGACGACCACGATCATGGCGGAGAGCAGCCAGATGCCGGCATCGGTTCCGAACGTGGCGGCGAAGACGGGGTCCTGCGGCATCGGCTCGCCGAGTGCGCCGGGATTGATGACCCTGTCTCCCGCGAAGGACCAGTCCTCGCTGTACACCCAGTACACGTTGGCGAAGAAAGAGAGGCTCAGCGCCCCGTAGATCGCCCACCAGCTCCAGTGGCGCAGCACGAGCGGCGCGGCCAGCGCCAGCGCGGGGAACAGGTACCGCTCGTGGACCCGCGTCGGCAGGACGTAGAACGCGACCGCCAGGACGAGGCTCGCGATGAGCACGCCGCGCAGGTGGTCGCGGCGGGCCACCTGCCACAGCGCCAGCGCGGCGGCGGCCGCGAAGAGCACGGTGCTGACGGCCTGCCAGGTGACGATGGTCGAGCCGATCACCATGGCGATGCCCGATCCGGCCGCGGAGCAGGCGCTGGCGGGATCCAGGCTTGGCGCATCACAGCCCCAGTGCAGCGAGTCGCCCAGCCCGCTCCACGGGTTGCGCCACAGGTTGAAGGCATTGATCGTCAACCCGTTGTAGGTCCCGGCGGCCTCCACGAACTTGCCGACCAGGCTGGTGCTCGGATCGGCGGATGGCAGGAGGCCGAGCAGGCCGCGGGGATCGCCGCCGGCGAGCGGCGCATAGAGCGTCATCTCGAACGGCAGCAGGAGGAGGACCAGCGCTCCCACGCCTGCGGCCACTGAGGTCAGCACGCGCGCCGGCTCCTGACGGCCGTCGCGCGCCGGGTCCGCGGACCTGCCGAACAGGTGACGCTTCAGCCCCACGGCCAGCACGACCGGGACGATGAACCCGAACTGGAACTTCACCAGCAGCGCGACGACGGCACCCACCGCGGCGGCCTCGGTCCAGCCGCGCGCGAGCAGGTAGACCGTGCCGAGCACTGCGAGGGTGCCGACCGAGTCGATCTGGCCCCAGACCGCCGAGTTGAAGATGGTGCCGGGGTTGAACAGGTAGATCGTGGCCGCCGCCAGGCCCAGCGTCTCGGCTGACGGACCGATGCGCGCGCCTGCTGCGCGCGCCAGGAGCTCACCGCCCCATCGGCGGCAGATGACGAACAGAAGCCAGGCCACGCCGACATCGGCGAGGATGCCCGGAATCTTCACCAGGCCACCGGTCGCGTCCTGACCGGCCAGCGGAGTGAGCGCTCCGCCGATGGCGCCGAGCAGCCACAGCACGTACAGGTAGCCGGGTGGGTAGTCGCTGAAGTAGTCGGCTGCGTAGAATCCGGCTGGTCCGACGCTTGCAAGCCGCTGACCCCACGCCGTGAAGTCCCCGATGTCGATGGCGAACCCGCTCAGCGGCAGGTAGATGCCGGCGATGAAGACACGGAGAACAAGCCCGATGACGAGGAGCGCCGCGAGGATCGTGCCGGTGTCGAGCTTCCGACCCAGATCGAGAGCCCCCGCGCCCCGTCGCCCCACGGGGCCGCGGGTCATCGTCGTCGGCGCCCTGTGCTGCAGGGGCGCGACCGCATGGGATGGCACGCCAAGGTGGCGGTGAGTATACATCGAGCCCCTGACGGTCCCGCCGGCGCCCGGGTTGCGCGCCACCAGGTGGTTCCGTACAGCGACAACGCGGTCGCCTTCGCTGCCGCGTTCGTCGGCGTGATGGCGTTCGGCATCTACCTGCGCACGATGATGCCCTCGACCGGGTTCTGGGACACGGCCGAGGCTCAGACGGTCCCCGCCACGCTCTCCATCTTCCATCCGACCGGCTTTCCGACCTACGCCATGCTCGGTTGGCTGTGGAGCCAGCTGCCCGTTGGCGAGGTGGCATGGCGGATGAACCTCCTCTCCGGCGTGTGCATCGCGCTCGCGGCCGCGCTGGTGGTGCTGATCGCCGGTCACCTGATCTCGCAGCGGCATGCGGGCCTGGCGGCTGCCGCAGCTGGCGTCGCGGGAGCCGTCTTTGCGTTCGCCCCCGAGCCGTGGGAGAACGCGGCGCGCGCGGACGTCCACGCCGTCAACGTCTTCTTCGTGGCGCTCGTGATGTGGCTGCTCTTCGCCTGGCGCGCGGCGGAGCGTGCGGGAGCGCCCCGCGCCGGCGGCTGGCTCATCGGCGCCGCGCTCGCCTTCGGCATCGGCATGGGGGCGCATCCCCTGGTGGGGCTGCTCGCGTTCGGCATCGTCGCCTGGCTGCTGGTGGTGGACGTCGGCATCTGGCGGCGCTGGCGGCTGATCCTCGCCTGTGCCGCGGTGCTGGCACTGGGTATGGCGACCTACGCCTATATCCCCGTTCGAGCGCTCATCGATCCGGAGCCGCCGCTCTTCTACGCTCGGCCGGACACCTGGGAGCGGCTGCGCTACCTGGTCTTCGCGGAGCAGTTCCGCGGGCTGTTCGACAGCTTCGAGACACCGCTGGCAAATCTGGGCGCCAAGTGGGCCGATGCCGAGCGCGTGCTGGAGCTGCAGTACTTCGGCCCGGGCTGGCTGCTGGTCGCCGTCGGGGCCGCGACGCTCGCCACCCGCCATGCGGGCGCCCTCCTGTTCCTGAGCCTGGTGGTGCTGGCGAACGTCGTGTACTCCACGAACTTCCGTGACGGTGACATCGACCGCTATTACATGCCGACCATCGTGGCCACCGCTCCGATGCTCGGCGTGGCGGTGGCGTCGGTCGGGGCGATGTGCGCGCGCGCCGCCGCCGAGGCAAGCCGGCGGCTGGCGGACATCGAAGCACGGCGGCGCCTCGCCTCGCTCGCCGGAGCCGTGGTCATCCTCCTGGCCGCGATCGTTCCCGCCGCCTCGTTGGTGACGCAGTACAGCTCGCACGACCAGAGCGCAAACCGCGATGCGGACCGCTGGGTCGCATCGGTCCACGAAGCCCTCCCGCCGAATGCGGTCGTCGTGAGCTGGTGGAGCTATAGCACGCCACTGTGGTACCACCGCTGGGTCCTCGGGGCGCGCTCTGACGTGACGATCGTGGATGAGCGCAACATCATCGACAGCGGCTTGGGTACGATGCACAACGCCATCCGTACATACATCGCCGATCGCCCCGTGTACGTCGTGCCTCCTCACTGGGAGGTCGAGAGGATCACCGAGCGCTGGGAGACCCGTACGGTCGCCACGTACCCGGGATTCACCGACCTGCTTTTCATCGAGGGTCGCCGTCCATGACCGATCAGGCAGCGCCGCGCCTGACCTTCTTCTTCCCCGCCTACAACGAGGAGGAGAACGTGGCCGAGACCGTCCGCCGGGCGCTGAGCTCCATCGGACCAATGGTCGACGGTTCGCTCGAGGTTCTCGTCGTCGACGACGGCTCCACCGATCGCACGGGCGAGCTGGCCGATGGGCTGGCCGCTGCCGATCCGCGCATCCGGGTGCACCACCAGGTCAACCGCGGCTACGGCGGCGCGGTCAAGGCGGGCTTGGAGCACGCCCGAGGCGAGCTGGTGTGCTTCAGCGATGGGGACCTGCAGTTCGACCTGGCGGAGATGTCGCGCCTGCTGGACCGACTGGAACAAGCCGGCGGAGCGATTGACGTGGTGGTCGGTTACAGGATCCGGCGTCGGGACCCGTTCCATCGCCTGGTCATCGCCAAGACCTACAACGCCATCATCTCGGCGGCGTTCGGCCTGCGGATACGCGACATCGACTGCGCCATGAAGCTCTTCCGGCGGAGCGTGCTCGAGGGCGTGCGCCTCGACTCCGACGGGCCGTTCCTGTCCGCCGAGCTGCTCATCAAGCTCAAGGCGCGGGGCGAGCGCATCGTGCAGGTCGGTGTCAGTCACTACCCGCGCGTGGCTGGGACGAACACCGGCGCCAGCCTCGGCAAGATCGTGCGCACCTTCCGCGACATCGCGGCGCTGCGGTGGGCCCTCTGGACACGGCGACGCGAAGTGCTGGGCGATCCCCGGGGAGCGAGGGCCGGAGCGGGGTAGGCAGCCGACGACCGAGCGCGGCTAGCTGTTCGACTCCTCGTTGGGCGGGCCCTTCTCGCCGTGCGGTAGATCGACCTCGAGCGAGTTGACGAAGTCGCGGAAGACGGCGAGCCGCTCGTCATCCTGTCCCTCCTCCTCCTGGTCGGGCTCGACGCCGGCCTCGTCGAGGACGCGCTCGTCAACGTAGATCGCGCAGCCGGTACGCACCGCGACGGCGATGGCGTCCGACGTGCGGGAGTCCACCTCGGCCTCATTGCCATCCGCATTCTCGAGGTAGAGGCGGGCATGGAAGGTCCCGTCGGTGACGTGGGTGACCACCATGCGCGAGATGGTCCAGCTCACCGCGCCGACGATGCCCACCAGCAGATCGTGGGTGAGCGGCCGTTCGGCTGAGAGGCCCTGCAGGCGCATGGCGATGGCGTTCGCCTCCGCCGGGCCGATCCAGATGGGGAGGTATCGGTCTCGCTCGGTCTCCTTGAGAATCACCACGTGCTGGCTCGAGAGCATGTGCACCCGCACACTCTCGACGACCATCTCGATGAGCCGCACGCGGAAAGGCTGCTCGCTCATGGACCGATTCTAGCGCCGGCTACTCGAGGACGACTCGCAGGACCCGATCCCCGACCAGCAGGTAGGCGGCCGGCGGCCCATCCGCCACGGGTGGGATGGCCATGCCCCGAACGTCGCCCAGGAGCCCGCCGGCCTCGCCGCCGCCGGACGCCAGCCATTGACGCACGAAGGCCCCATCGGCACGCTGGAAGGCGATGATCCGCGCGTTGGCACCGTCGTAGACGTAGAGGTACTCGCGATCGCCGATCGTCGCGCCGTCGAGCAGGCGGAAGTCGAGCGTCTCGCGGACGTCGCCGTCGGGAGGTACGTCGAGCGAGTAGTCAGCCTGGCGCTGGGGCACCCCGAAGTCCACGCGGGTCACCGTGTCGTCGTGCAGCAGCCACAGGTTCACGTCGACGAGCAGGTCGTGGGCATCGCGGGGATCGAGATCCGCCGGCTCGGCCAGGAACGGCTGCCAGGGCTCGGGATAGTTGACCGGGATGACCGCCGGCGGGCTCCATCTGCGAATCTCGCCGCTGGCGCCGTCGACGAGATACAGGTTGAAGATCTCGAGCGGCGGACGGTGCTGCAGCGCCGCCAGCAGAATGGTCTCGGCGCTGATCTGCTCAGCGCCGTTGAGCGTCATCCTGCGCGGGATCCGCTCGGCCAGGTCGATCCGCCAGGCCATGCGGCCACGGTCGATCACCACCACGTCGGTGGCGGCCGTCGCCAGCAGCCACGGGTCGCCCGGCACGTCGCCGGTGTCCAGGGTCTGGCCCGCGCGGTAGATGACCGCCACGCTGCCGTCGGCCGGGTCCACCCGCAGGATACGGCCGCGGCCCTCATCCAGGAGCCAGAGGGACCCGTCGCTGGCAGCCACCATGTCCCGGGGCTCGACATCGTCGAGCACCACGGCCAGATCGACCACGAGGTCCGTGCCGTCGAGGCGCGCGACGCGATAGAGGTCGTCGAGGCGAGCATCGAGGCGAGCCCGCAGATGGGCGAGCTCTGCTTCCGCCACGCCCGCCGCGCGGGCCTCGTCGAGTGCGGTGTGGGCCTCACCCAGCTCGATGGTCGCCAGCTCGGGATCCCGGTCCACGAGGTCGGCACCGTCGATCGTGCGCTCGACCGCCTCGATCCCCTGCACGGCCGCACCGATCGCCTCGCGCGCCACGGTGTCTCGCGGGATCGCCTCGGTGGGCCGTGCGGCCGGCAGGCTGGCGACCGTCGATCCCACCGCCATGAGCGCGGCCACCGCGGCCATGCCGACGAGCCCCACACGACGTCGCCTGCCGGCCTCCCGCTCGGACGTCCGCGGAATGCTGCGCGGATACTGCGGCGTGCGACGCGGCACGAAGGCCAAGATCCAGCTGAGGAGGACCAGCAGCCCGCGTCCCAGCGCCGAGCGGGCGGCCTCGGCCGCATCGGCGGCCCGATGCAGGCCGCGTCCGATCGCATCCGCCAGCGGCACAGGGCTCTGATCGGGCAGGCCGGCCAGCGGCTGGGCCGGGCGAACCGGCTCGAGCTGATGCGTCGTGGCGGTCGCTGACAGCTCGTCGATCTCGACGGCCAGCATGCCGTCGGACCCCTTGCCGCCGCGGATGGCGAAGACCTGCTGCAGATGCTCGACCGCCTGCGACGGACGCAGTGTGGCGAACGCGTACTTCAGCTCGTCCACGCCCACGGTGTGGGCCACGTTGCGGCTGACCAGGGCGATCCGATCGTCGGGTGCCAGCTCGCCGTGCCACGTGTAGGGATCGATCTCGAGTGCCTCGCCGAGCGTGGCCGCGACTCTGCGATGCCGGACCCGCGGATCCTCCTCGGCCACGGCGGGCGGGGGCGGGATCTCGTACATACGGCCGCCTCGCACGATCACCGCGCTGGCGGGACCGAGCTTGGCGAGGTGGGCCTCCCGCCCCCGAATCGCCATGGCGATGATGCTCACCTGGCCGCGCCGCGGGATCCCGAGCCGCTTGCGGGCGTGGAACAGGCGCCGGTTCGCGGTTGCCAGGGCCTTGGCCAGAGAGACCAGGACGCCGGCCGACAGATCGTAGTAGTAGTCGTGCTCGATCGAGGCCAGCGCCTCCCGCGCCGCACGCCCCAGGGCCGCGCTCGATCCGCTCAGCTGGGCCAGGAGGAAGAGGCTGCCCTTGGTTCGCGACAGCGCTCCCACCGTCGGCTCGTGGAATGCGACCACGTCGAGGGCGCCGGCCGGCCGCAGCTCGGCCGACGGCAGTCCGATGCGAATGGCGAGGCGGTTGCTCATACGGTCCGCCGCCGATTATAGGGAGCCTTCAGGTCCCTCCTCGACCCACCGAAACGGCCACTCGGTGCAACACGATGGTCGCCCCCGGGCGGCCACGCATCCGCTCGTTCACCGCCCAGATCAGCGCCTCCGCGCGAAGGGCGAGCTCCTGGGCCAGCATCGACTCCGAGGCCTCCACGTGGGCGGTGCCGCCCGTCACGCGCGCGATCCGGCTTCGAAGCGGGCCGCGCTCCAGGCCGGCCTCGGCGACCACCTCGGCCCAGGCCAGGCGCAGTTGGGCGATCGCCAGCTCCTGCGCGGCGCCGGGCCCCATGCACGCCAGCAGCGAACGCTGGACGGCGGCACCGGCCTCTTCGCGGTTGCTCATGTCGGGTGCCCGTCGGGGGGCAACAGATCCCCATCCGCGATGGTCCAGACGGGGACACCGCGGAGGTGAGACTCGCCCAGCGATCCCGGATCGGCGGTGGTCACGATCACCTGCCCGCGGCCGGCGAGGAGCTCGCTCAGCCGCCGGGACCGCGCCGGGTCGAGCTCGCTGAAGACATCGTCCAGCAGGACGACGGGACGAGGCCCGTCATCGGCCAGCAGGTCGGTCTCGGCCAGCTTTAGAGCCAGGATGATCGTGCGCTGCTGGCCGCGGCTGGCGTGCGCCGCGACGTCGCGTCCGGCGAGCTCGACGCGGAGGTCGTCACGCTGCGGGCCAACCAGCGAGACGCCGTTCCACGCCTCCTTCTGCCGTACATCGGTGATCCGCCGCCGGATCGCCCCGACCAGCTCCGTCTCGTCCGGCAGTCGCTCACGCGGATGCGCGCGATGTGGCCACGCGTCCTTCAGCGTATCGACGTACGCCAGGCTCACCGATGCCGGCGCCTCGTCCGAGGCCGCCACGGCATCGTGCAGGGCACCGATCCGGGCGTCGAGCCCGCGGAGGACCCCCAGCCGCGCGCGCATAACCCTCGCGCCGCAAGTCGCAAGCTCCTCGTCCCAGAAGACGAGGGCGTCGAGCGTTGCCTCCTCCGCACGAATGGCACGCAGCAGCGCATTCCGTTGCGCGAGGATGCGGCTCAGCTCGACCAGGTCGCGGGCGCTGCGACGATCGCGCTGCGCCACGATGACATCCAGGAATCGCCGTCGCTCGGAGGGCGAACCCACGAGCAGAAGCATCTCCTCGGGGCGAAAGAGGACCACGCGAACCAGCTCGCTCAAGCTGGAGGTGCGCCGCGCCACGCCGTTGACCGTCAGCCGCTTGCGCAGCTCCGGCGGCGGCGCCGCTCCCGGCATGAGCAGCTCCACCGTACCGCCTCCGGCAGCTGAACCGCCGTCGAGCTCAAGTCGCACCCTTCCGTAGGGGGCACCATGGCGAACCAGGTCGGCGTCCATTGCAGCGCGGTGAGAGCGGCCGGTGACCGTTGTGTGGATGGCCTCCAGTAGGTTCGTCTTCCCGGCCCCGTTCGGGCCGGCCACGATGGTGAGCCCGGGGTCAGGCCGCAGCTCGGCTGCGGTGTAGCTTCGGAAGCTCTCGAGTGCCAGTCGGGTCAGACGCGCAGACGAAGCGAAGCCGGCCATCGGCGGCGGGACGAGTGCCGTCGCCATGGATCCGGGATGGGAATTGGTCAGGAGGCTGTGCGGACCGGCATGATGACATGGACGTAGTCGTCCTTGCCGATGCCGCGAATGACGCCGGGCGCGAGCGGGCCGGACAGCTCGAGCGCTGCTTCGTCCGCACCGAGGTTCGACAGCACGTCGATCAGGTAACGGGCGTTGAAGGCGATTGACGTCGGTGATCCCTCGACGGCCGCCTCCAGCGTGTCGGCGTTGTCGCCGACATCGGCGGCGTGTGCCGTGATCGCCACGCCCGCCCCGTCGCCGTTCTCCCCACCGAGCTCGATCTTGACGATGTTGGCCGAGTCGCGCGCGAAGATGCTCGCCCGCCGTGTGCCCGCCAAGAACGCCTCTCGGTCGAGGACGGCACGGCTCGAGTGGCCGGCGGGGATGACCGGCTCATAGTTCGGAAACTGCCCCTCGATCAGCCGGCTCACCAGATCAATGCCCTCGATGTGGAAGAGCGCCTGGCTCTTGTTCGGCGTGATCGTGATCTCGATTGCCGCCTCGGCATCAGGCAGGATGCGCATGAGCTCGAAGTAGCTTCGGGCCGGAACCACGATGCTGATCTCCGGCGTCACCGGGCGGTCGAGCGTCACCTTCCGAACCGCGATGCGGTAGTTGTCCGCCGCGGCCAGCGTCATCGAATCGCCGGTGAGCCTGGTGAGCACACCGGTCAGGATGGGCCGGCTCTCGTCCGCCGCGGCGGCGAACACCACCTCGCCGAGGGCCTCGCGCAGGACGCGCGCATCCACGCTCGTCGCCGGGGTCTCGCCGATGGCCGCCACGACCGGAAACTCGTCCGCGTCGATGCCCTTGATGCTCGCGCGGTTATTGCCGCACGTGAGCTTGAGCGTTCGGTCCTTGGCGGAAAGCTGCAGGTCGATCCGCTGGTTCGGCAGGGAGGCAACGAGATCGGTGATCAGCTTGGCCGGGACGGTGATCTCGCCCTCCGCCGTCACCTTGCCAGGAACCCAGCAGTTGATGCCGATCTCGAGGTTGGTGGCGGTCAGCTTCAGCCCGGCATCCTGCGTCTTTAGCAGCACGTTGGCGAGCACCGGCAGCGTGGCGCGGCTGCTCACCGCGCGGCTCACCGTGTGGAGGCCGCGGGCCAGGTTCTCCTGCATCACCGAGATGTTCATTGCCACCTCACCTGTCGAGCTTCGCGTGGCTGTCTCCACGGGCTCCTCACGCTCCTCTATCGATCTGGTAGTGAAGGATACTCATCCGTCGCCGTCCCTAGTAGGTGTGTTGACGGTGTGGACATGAACCCAATCTGACGCTC
Organism: Candidatus Limnocylindria bacterium; assembly: GCA_050692055.1. Taxonomy (GTDB): domain Bacteria; phylum Chloroflexota; class Limnocylindria; order QHBO01; family QHBO01; genus JBOGTC01. The sequence goes on from JBOGTC010000095.1 coordinate 13,399, forward strand.
GGATCAACCGTGGGCTCCGCTGCGGATATCCTTGCCCGTAGCGTGGGAAGATCACCTTATCTCGCGGTCCGCTCGGGGATAAGGCGGAGCCTTCGGTGGACCAAGCCTACCTTGCCTGGGGCGGCCCGGCTCTGGTTGTCCACAGCGGCCTGCAGATATCCACCGGATATGCTCGGTTATCCACCGGACATCGAGACTCGTGGCGACACCCCGGGTCGGAAGATGGCGCTGGCCGGACAATGGCTCACTCGGAGTAGATCATCTCCCGCACGGCGCTGATCTCCCGGCGCATCTCGTCGTTCTCGGTCAGCTCTCGCGTGATCTTGTCGCAGGCGTGCAGCACCGTCGAGTGATCGCGTCCGCCCAGCTCGGCACCGATGCGCAGCAGGCTGATATCGGTCTCCTCGCGGATCAGGAACATTGCGATCTGGCGAGGGACGACGATGGCCCGGTCGCGCTTGGAGCTGCGCAGCTGATCCAGGTTGACGCCGTAGTAGTCCGCCACGGCGCGCACGATGCGCTGGGGCGTGATCGACTTCTTGCGCGGGTTGTACATGACGTTGGAGAGCACCGCCGAGGCGAGCTCGATGTTCACCGGCATGCCGCTCATGGAAGCATAGGCCACGACCCGGTTCAACGCCCCCTCGAGCTCGCGCACGTTGCTGACGACCTTGCGCGCGATGAACTCGATCACCTCCGACGGGATGAGGTGGAGCTGGTCCTCCGCCTTTGATCGCAGGATGGCGATACGCGTCTCCAGGTCAGGCGGCGTGAGGTCGGCGATGAGGCCCCACTCGAAGCGGCTGCGCAGCCGCTCCTCCAGCGTGGTGATCGCCTTCGGCGGCCGGTCGGAGCTCAGGACGACCTGCTTGCCGGCCTCGTGGATGGCGTTGAAGGTGTGGAAGAACTCCTCCTGCGTCCGCTCGCGGTCGGCGATGAACTGGATGTCGTCGATGAGGAGGACATCGATCCGCCGATATCGGCTCCGGAAGTCCTCCATCGTCTGCTCGCGGATGGAGTTGATGAAGTCGTTCGTGAACTTCTCGCTCGTCGCATACAGGATTCGCTTGCGCGGGAACTTCCCAGCGACAGCGTTGCCGATGGCATGCATCAGGTGTGTCTTGCCGAGCCCCACGCCGCCGTACAGGAAGAGGGGGTTGTAGGCGTGCCCCGGCCGCTCCGCGACACTCAACGCCGCCGCGTGCGCCAGGCGGTTGGCCGAGCCCACGATGAAGTTGCCGAACGCATATCGGCTGTTGAGATTGACCGCGTTGCCGCCGGCCGAGAGCGGCGGCATGGCGACCTGCGCCTCCTCGTCAATCTGCGATGGGACGGGGCCGGGCGCATCGGCCACCACGAACTCGAGCTGGACCGGTCCGCCCACGACGCGGGCCAGCGCCTGGCTCACGAGCGGGCGATATCGGTTGTCGAGCCAGTCCCGTGCGAAGCCGTTCGGGGCGGAGATGCGAAAGCGGTTCTCGTCGATCTCGACGAGCTGCGTGTCCTTCAGCCAGGTCTCGAAGTTGGCCGGCGAGAGCGACACCTGCAGCTCACCGAGGGCGGCACGCCAAACCTGCTTCGCATCCATCAATCAACCTTCTCCGAACCGATGTGCGGCGCCGCCGCCGAGCCTGGGATGAGTCAGCCTCCGGGCCGATTCGGATGGTCAGGTGGGGTGCTCGGGCCGGGGGTCGGGTCACTATAGCAGCGCCCCAAACGGCAGGGCAACGGATTCGCGAAGCCAACCGCGCGAGCCGATCGGGCACCTCCCGCCGGAGACGTTTGACTGGCCTCCGAGCCACCGGTAGAATCCGCCACAGGGCGAGACGGGCCACCCGAGATTCGTGCGCGTGAGGCTGGCGTGACGCCAGCCGTTCGTGTGTATGGGTGGCTCATCCGCGCAACGGAAGGAACGAGGAACGGCACGCACCCATGAAGCGGACGTATCAGCCCAAGAAGCGCGCCCGGAAGCGAGAGCACGGCTTCATGGCCCGCATGGCTTCCAAGGCAGGTCGTCGCGTGCTCGCTCGTCGTCGTGCGAAGGGGCGCAAGCGGCTCACCGTCTGACGCCGGGCGAAGGTCCGATCATCGCGATGCCCGTGCTGCCGATGCTCCGGCGCCGGGCGGACTTCGAGGAGATCGGACGGCGAGGCACGGCGCGCTCTACCCCGCTCCTGGTGCTGCGCTGGCTGCGGACCGAGCGGACGGAGACGCGAGTCGGGCTGTCGACGCCGCGGTCGCTCGGAGGAGCGGTCCAGCGGAATCAGGTCAGGCGTCGCCTGCGGGAGCTGCTACGTGAGCGAATCGGCGATATCGGGCCGGGGTGGGACCTCTTGCTGATCGCACGGCCGGATTCCGCCCGAGCGAGCCACGCCGAGCTCCGAGCGACGCTCGACGCCCTCCTGCGGCGATCGGACATCGGTGGATGAGAAAGGTCGGGCTGGGACTGATCATCGCGTACCAGAGGTTGACCGCCTGGATGCCTCCGAGCTGCCGGTACGAACCGAGCTGCTCGCGGTACACCTACCAGGCGATCGAGCGCTACGGCCTGCTGCGCGGCTCGTGGATGGGCGCCAAGCGCATCGGCCGCTGCCATCCTTTCCATCCGGGCGGCTACGACCCGGTTCGCTAGAGCGAGTTGGCATTGTTCGGGATTGAGCACTTCACGCCACCCTGGGACGTCTTCTTCCTGCCGCTCTTCAACCTGCTGATCTTCCTGTACGAGATCCCGTTCTTCGATTTCGCCCTGGCGATCATCGTCTTCACCATCGTCATCCGGACGATCCTGGCGCCGCTCTTCGTCAAGCAGATCCGCTCCTCGAAGGAGATGCAGCGCATGGCGCCGCTCATCCGAGAGGTGCAGCGCAAGCACAAGGGCAATCGCCAGAAGATCATGGAGGAGCAGCAGGCGCTGTACCGGGAGCACGGCGTGAACCCGGTGGCCGGCTGTCTGCCGATCCTCGTCCAGCTGCCGATCCTGTTCGCCCTCTACCAGGCGCTCATTCGCGCCTCCGGCGTGATCCAGGGCTTCACGCCCAACGACGGCAATCGCGAGGCGTTCACGACGCTGCAGGAAGAGGGAATCGTCACCGCCGTCCCGGGCCAGACAGACTGGTACCAGGTCGCCGTCGAGGGATCATCCTGCAACCTGCCCGAGTTCAGCCAGCTGCCGCAGTTCCTGCCGCTCAACTGCCAGCTCATCGACCCGATCAAGCTGACGGAGACGGTCGACACCACCGTCCCGTGGCTTCTGGGGCTGGACCTGGCGCGGGTCGACACCGTGTTCGCGCTCCCCGTCTTCGGGTTCGCCCTGTCGCTGCTGGCGGTCGTGGCGGCCGTCCTGCAGTTCGTGCAGGTGAAGATGACGATGCCGCCGCCGAACCCCGACGACCCGACGGCGAGCATCACGAGCTCGATGACCTACACCTTCCCGCTGCTGACGATCATCTGGGGCGGCCTGTTCCCGAGCGGCCTGATCCTGTACTGGATCGTCTATACCGCGTACCTGGTCGTGCAGCAGTACTTCATCATGGGCTGGGGGAATCTCTTCCCGCTCTTCGGCTGGCGGCCGCCGTTCGCGGCCAGCCCCGAGACCGGCATCGTCCCGACCCGCAAGCGCGGAGTCGAGACGAGCGAGGTCACGCAGCCAGCGACGGATCAGCCCACGAACCCGCGACCCCAGGCGTCCGGCGCGCGCGGCGGCAATCGGCCCGCGAACGCGAGCCGACGATCCAGGGGCGCCAAGCGACGAGGCCGAAAGCGATGACATTTCGAGAATTCAGCGGCAAGAACGTGGAGGAGGCAATCCGGGCCGCCATGGCCGAGTTCAGCGCGGACCTGGGCGACCTCGACATCGAGATCCTGGCGCAGGGCAGCCGGGGCATCCTGGGCGTCGGCGGTGAGGAGGCTCGGATCCTGGCGGCTCCCAAGTCGGCGGTGGCCGCCGCAGAGGCGATGCCGCCCGAGCCGGAGCTGGAGCCCGAGCCGGCGAGCTCCGCTGCATCCGGCGCGGGTGCGGACCAGACGGCGGCCATCGCCGTGGGCGAGGCACAGGCAGCCGAGGCAACCGGGCCCGCCGCGCTCGAGGAGGAGGACCTGGCGGGAGACCAGGCCGCCGAGCTCGCGCGCACCGATGCGGGCC
>JBOGTC010000096.1:0-11215 GCA_050692055.1 Candidatus Limnocylindria bacterium
CGGAACAAGCCGTGCGCGATACGTCACTGTACTAATGAAATGGAGCACTAAGTCGACACGAAGCGGATTTGCCGATGGCTCTCCGTCGTTCGAGGGGCCAGAGGATCATGCGGTTCGCAGCCTTGCAGCCGAGGGACGCAGTGTAACACGAAACGTCTCGTGATATATTCGCGACGGCTACGTCACGTATCTGTACAGGAACTTTCAAGTGGCAAGGATCGAATTCGAGGCCGATACGGAAGAGCAGCTCCTGGCACTTGCCTGGCGCTGGGTGATGGGCCCGCAGCGCGAGCCCGGCGGTCCTGTCGGTGATCAGGCGGACCAGGCAGACCTGCGGCGTAGGCAGCTGGGAGAGGTGCTCAACGCTATTCGTGGCGCGGACAGCCGTCGGCTCCTGCGCGAAGTCGCTGAGCTGTCCATGCACGACACCGCACTCGTCCTGGACGCTGATCTCGCCGCCCGTTACGGCAAGCGGACCGGTACTGCGTTCGCCGGCATCGTGGCGGGCCCGAACAAGGTGATGCGGCGCGTCGCCCGCCGCGACCTCATCACCTGGGACGCGGATGTCCGCGGGTATCGGATGGATCCAGCCGACGCCGAGATCATCGTGCAGCGCTGGCCGACGGCGTTAGGGCTGGGCCGATGAGGCAGGGCACGGAGGTCATTCCGGCGACGATCGATCGGTTTGACGACGTCGTTCGCGTCCTCGGCTGCGACGAGAAGGCGCCGTGCTGCTGCCAGTACTGGCGTATGTCGGCCGGCGATTACAACCGGGCTTCGCTGGATGGGCGTCGCGCTGCGCTGCGCAGCCAGCTGGCCGAGACGCCAGCCGGCGGCATGCTGGCCTACGTCGATGGGGAGCCGGCGGGTTGGTGTCGCTTCGCCGTCCGCCAGCAGGCTGAGCGGCTCGTCCGCTCCCGCACGATTCCATGGATCGACGACGCGCCTGCCTGGGCCATCCACTGCTTCACCGTGCAGACCGGCTATCGCCGCCGAGGCGTGGCCCGGGCGCTGCTGGACGGCGTCATTGACTATGCGCGCGAGCTTGGCGCGCCGCTGCTCGAGGCCTACCAGGTCGAGACCGACGGAGCCCGCACTCACGGAACGGCCGCCTACGTCGGCACCACCAGCATGTTCGAGGCGGCGGGCTTCCGCCGGGTGCTGGAGACCGATGCCCGCAGCGACCATCGGCCCCGCTGGCTCATGCGGCTGGACCTTCGCTCGTGACCATTGACCTGGCACGGTTCAGTCCGCCGGTCAGGTGACGTCAATGCCTTGCCTGTGCAACTTAACCGAGCGCCACTGGCCCTCGGCGCCGCTCAGCTCACCTCAATGTGCTGGCGGCGATACATTGACTCAAGCTGCTCTGGCCAAACGGGGCAGTATTCGAGCCTGAGCCCGCCTGAGCCCGATTTAGTTGCAGCAGGCGAGCAATACGCCGAGCAGGGGTCGACCTGCGCGACTGATCTGTCACACTCCGCAGCGGGGGTGTTCCAGATCCAGATGACGCGAATTCTCCTCTACACCGGCAAGGGCGGCGTGGGCAAGACCAGCGTCGCCGCCGCGACCGCCTTGGCCTGCGCCGAGCGCGGCTATCGGACCATCGTGCTCAGCACCGACATCGCCCACAGCCTGGGCGACGCCTTCGGCCGCGAGCTGGGACCCGAGCCCAGCGAGCTGGCGCCGAACCTGTGGGGCCAGGAGTCGGAGGTCTTCTTCAACGTCGAGCGTTACTGGGGTCGGATCCAGGAGTACGCCGCATCGGTCCTTCGCTGGCGCGGGCTGGACGAGGTGCTGGCAGAGGAGATGACGATCCTGCCCGGCATGGACGAGGTCGGCAGCCTGCTGTGGATTGCCGAGCACCACGACTCGGGCAGGTACGACGTGATCGTGGTCGACGCCGCGCCCACCGGGGAGACGCTTCGCCTGCTCAGCCTGCCGGAGGCGGTGAAGTGGTGGATGGAGAAGGTCGAGCCGATCGGGCGGCGCATCAGCAAGCTGACCGGGCCGATGATCCACCGCATCGTGGGCATTCCCGTTCCGGGCGACGACGTCTTCGACGCCGGCGAGGAGCTGTTCCGCAGGCTGGAGCACATGCGGCTGCTCCTGGCCGATCCGGCCAAGACATCGGTCCGGGTCGTGCTGACGCTGGAGCAGGTGGTGATAAAGGAGGCGCAGCGCTCCTTCACCTACTTCCATCTCTACGACTATCCGACCGATCTCGTCATCATCAATCGCGTGCTGCCTGATGAGGTGGGTCCATACTTCCGCGGCTGGTACGAGGCGCAGCAGCGTTACGCGCCCATGGTCGAGCAGATGTTCGCGCCCATCCCCATCCTGCAGGCCCCGTTCTTCGATCGCGAGGTCATCGGTCCCGAGATGCTGCGAGAGCTGGGGCACGCCGTCTATGCCGACGATGACCCGACCCGCTTCTTCTATCGCGGGCGGCCGTACTCGGTGGCGCGCGAGGACGGCCACTTCACGCTCTCCGTCGAGCTGCCGTTCACCAGCCGCGAGGAGATCAGCCTGTCGCGGCACGCCGATGAGCTCGTCATCGACCTCGGGACGTGGAGGCGGACCCTCGTCCTGCCACGCGTGCTGATCGACGCTCCGACGCGCGGCGCGCGGTTCGACGACCATATTCTCAAGATCACGTTCGACGCCACATCCCCCGGCAGCGCAGGAGGCAACCATGGATGACCGAAGCCCGCGCGAGCGGGAGCTCGAGGAGCGCATCGCGGCGCTGGAACGACGTCTCGCGCGCGGCGAGGACGCGACGGACGGACCGGCCACCGCGTTCTGGGCGCTCATGCACCGGATCTTTCCGGAGGACGCGCGGCGCCACATGAAGTCGGCCACGCGCGAGCAGCTGCTCACCGCACGTACCTACCTTGATCGCTGGATCGCGAACCTGGAGGAGAGCGGGGAGCAGAAGGCACCGCCGCCGCACGAGAAGATCGCGGTCGAGTGAGCCGGACGGCCGGTAGCATCCGCGCGTGACCGATGCTCGAATCCTGCCGGAGCGGCCCCCGTTTGCGCTTCGCGCCCGCCTCCTGACGCCGCTGGCCGCGGGCGAGACGCTCCATGCAGCCGATGCGCTGGTCGAGGTCGACGCCCAGGGACGGATCATCCGCGCCGGAACGTGGAACGCGGCCAACGCGCCTGCATCGGTCTTCGATCTGCGGCCGATGGTGGTCATGCCGGGCCTGGTCGATCTGCACGCCCATCTGCCGCAGATCCCGAACGCCGGTCTCGGCAGCGGCCTCGACCTGCTGACCTGGCTCAACCGCTACATCTTCCCGCTGGAGCGCGCCTTCGACCGGGAGGCCGCCGAGCGGCTGGCGCCGATCGCCTACCGGGCCTTCGCCGCCGCCGGCACGACGACCGTCGTCGCCTACGCGGCGCTCTGGCCGGACTCGACCGATGCCTGCTTTGCGGCGGCCGAGGAGCACGGCATCCGTGCCGTGATCGGCAAGGTGATGATGGACCGCCTTACCTACGACGACGCCATCGCCCCCGGCGAGATCCTGGAGACGAGCCTGCGTCAGTCGGACGAGCTCGCCGCGCGCTGGCACGGTCGCGACGAGGGCCGCCTGCGCTATGCCTTCACGCCTCGCTTCGCCGTCAGCTGCAGCGCGGACATGCTCGCCGAATCGGCGCGCCTCGCCGCGCACCACGGCGCCTATTGGCAGACGCACCTCTCAGAGGACGCCGGCGAGATCGACGAGGTGCGGCGCCTCTTTCCAGGCGCCCGCGACTACCTCGACGTCTACGACCGCGCCGGCGGGCTGACGGATCGAGCCATCCTTGCCCACGCCATCCATCTGTCGGAGCGGGAGGTCGCGCGCCTGGCGGAGAGCGAGGCGCGCGTGGCGCACTGCCCCGCCTCCAACCTGTTCCTGTCGAGCGGCATGATGCCGGCCGCGCGGTACCGCGCCGCGGGCATCGCGCTGGGGCTCGGCTCGGATGTCGCGGCCGGCCCCGAGCTCTCGATGTTCAGCGTCATGCGCGCCGCGGCCGTGACGCAGCGCGTCCTCGAGCTCAGCGGCGGCGCTGACCCTGAGGCTGGCCTGCGGCCGCTCGACTGGCTGCGCCTGGCGACCCTGGAGGCCGCTCGGGCACTCGGTATGGACGATGCCATCGGCTCCATCGAGGCGGGCAGGGAGGCTGACCTCATCGTCGTGGATCCGCGTCTGACCGCGCCGCTGCCGTACGACCGCGACGCGGTGCCAGTCGACGAGCCTGAGGAGCTGATGAGCCGCCTCGCCTTCCGGCCACACCCCAACATGGTGCGCGGCGCGTGGGTACGCGGGCGCTTGCTCGCCGGGTCACCGGACGCGATCGGCATCGGGTAGGCTAGCCCCATGGACTGGGTGATCAAAATCCTCGTGAACGCCGGTGCGCTGTGGGTGGCCGAGCTGCTCCTGCCCGGCATCGTCTTCACAGGCGAATGGTGGAAGCTCCTGCTCGTGGCCTTCATCTTCGCCGCGGTGAACACCTTCGTGAGGCCGGTGCTCCGGATCCTGACCCTGCCGATCACGGTGGTCACCCTGGGCCTGTTCCTGGTCGTCATCAATGCCCTCATGCTGCTGCTGACGAGCGCGATCTCCTCCGAGCTGAACCTGGGCTTCTCGGTCGATGGGTTCCTGACCGCGCTGGTCGGCGCGATCATCATCAGCTTCGTGGGCCTGGTGCTCTCGCTCGTCGTCGGCACCGGCCGGCGCGTGTTCTGACCGCGTCGGCAGCAGCCTCCGGACCGATGTCGCGCGCGCCCTGGCCGGTGGGCCTTGCCTTCGGCCTGGCGCTGGCCGTCCTGGTCACCCTGGCCGGGCCGCTGCTGCTGTTCAACCCGTGGTTCACGGCCACGCTGCAGTCGCGACACCACGTGGCGGACGCGCTCGGCGTAAGCGCGGCGGAGGTCGACCGCATCACCGGCTCGATCCTGGCGGACCTGTACGCCGGCGGCGACTTCGGCGTGACCCTGAACCAGGCCCCGGTCCTCGATGCGGCCGAGCGATCGCACATGCAGGACGTGTCGCGCCTACTGCGCCTGCTCTGGGCCGTGACCGGCGTGGCGGCGGCGGCGGTGGTGCTGTGCGCGGCGCTGCTGTGGCGCGAGCGTGGCCGGATCGGCCGCTTGATGGTCGCCAGCGCCGGAGGCGTGGGGGCGATTGCAGTGGTCCTCGCCATCGCGTTCGCCGTCGCCTTCGACGCGGCGTTCCTCGCCTTCCATGCCATCTTCTTCCCACCCGGCACGTACCTGTTCCCGGCCGGATCGGAGCTGATCGTCCTCTTCCCGCAGCTCTTCTGGTTCGATGCTGCGCTCGCTGCCGGTGCGTCGATCGTGGCGAGCGCGATCCTCGTGACGCTGATCGGGTGGCGCCTCTGGCGCCGCCATGCGTAGCGTCTACACTCGCTCCATGGGAGCCGGATGGAAGATCGGCCGGGTGGCCGGCATCGAGCTCGCGATCCATCCCAGCTGGCTGGTCATCGCCTTCCTGGTGACCTATTCGCTGGCCGCGTTCCAGTTCCCGCGCGACTTTCCCGGCTGGACGACGGCGCAGTACTGGCTGGTGGGTGGCGGCACGGCGGCGCTCTTCTTCGCATCGGTCCTGGCGCACGAGCTGTCGCATGCCGTACTGGCCAGGCGGTTCGGCATGGTCGTCAAGGGCATCACGCTCTTCATCTTCGGCGGCGCCACCGAGCTCGACGACGAAGCTCGACGCCCGCGGGACGAGGCGCTCATCGCGCTGGCCGGCCCGGCCACGAGCCTGATCATCGGCGGCGGGCTGCTGGCAGTGCAGCAGCTCGTCGGGCAGGAGCAGATCGCCGCGCTGCTCAGCTGGCTCGGCGTCATCAACATCCTGCTGGGCGTCTTCAACCTGATCCCGGGCTTTCCCATGGACGGCGGCCGCGTCCTGCGCGCCGTCCTGTGGCGGTTCCGCGGGGACCGGCTGCTCGCCACGCGGAACGCTGCGAGCGTGGGGCGCCTGTTCGCGTACCTGCTCATCGGCTTCGGCGTCTTCCTGGCGCTGCAGCCCGGTGGTCGCGGCCTGTTCAGCGGCATCTGGCTGGCACTCATCGGCTGGTTCCTGTCGAATGCGGCGAGCGCCACGGAGACGCAGGCCGGCGTCGAGCGCAGCCTGCGCGGCGTCCGCGTGCGGGACGTGATGGAGTCCGAGCCGCCATCGGTCTCGCCCAACGAGACGGTGGGCGACCTGATCCAGGATCGCCTGCTGCGCGGTTCGCATCGGTCGTTCCTGGTGCGGCATGACGACGGCGGGCTGGCCGGGATCGTCACGCTCGGGGACGTGCAGCGGGTGCCGCGCGAGGAGTGGGCCGCCGCGCGCGTCACCGACGTAATGACTCGCTTCGCCGACCTCGCCACGGTCAGCCCCGAGGACAGCGTGACCGACGCGCTCAAGCTGCTGCAGCAGCGCGAGGTGGCCCAGCTGCCGGTGGTCGTGGAGGGTCGCGACCCGGTGGGGCTGCTCACCCGCGGCGGGATCCTGCGCCTCATCGAGGCCCGTATGAAGCTGGGCGTCTGAGCGAAGGACCGATGCTGTCGCTGGAGGAGGCCCGCGACCGGCTGCTCGCCGGCATCCGCCTGACCGATCCTGAGCGCCTGACGCTGCACCAGGCCGCTGGACGGGTGCCGGCGGCGTCATCCGTCACTGCAGCGCACGACGTGCCGGGCTTCGACAACTCGGCCATGGACGGGTACGCGGTGCGCGCGGCCGACTGTCCCGGCAGGCTCCGCGTGCTGGGGGAGTCCAGAGCCGGCGCCGGGACGTCGCCGGAGGTCGAGTCCGGGACGGCAATCCGGATCATGACAGGCGCACCTATGCCTGCCGGGGCCGATGCCGTCGTTCCGGTGGAGGCCGCTGAAGAGGTGGATGGGGTCGTCCACGTCGCGGCTGCCCCCGAGGTGGGCGCCCACGTGCGCGTGGCGGGGCATGACGTGGCGGCCGGCACGCTCGTCGAGCTGCCCGCTGAGCCGATGACGGCCGCGACCATCGGCCTGCTGGCGGCCCTTGGCGTGGGCGAGGTCGAGGTCCGCCGCCGCCCGCGCGTCGCGATCCTGTCCACCGGCGACGAGCTGGTCCCGCCCGGCGGGCGGCTGGAGCCGGGCCAGATCCATGACGCGAACGGCGTGGCGCTGGCGGCCGCCGTCGCGGAGGCCGGTGGCGAGGTCGAGATGCTCGGGTGCGCCGCGGACCGGCCGGACGCGATCGAGGCGAGCCTGCGCCAGGGCGCCGACGCGGCCGATCTCATCGTGGCCTCGGGTGGCGTCAGCGTCGGCCGGCATGATCACGTGCGGGGCGCGATCGAGCGCCTCGGCAGCATCGACTTCTGGCGCATCGCGGTGCAGCCGGGAAAGCCGCTGGCCGCGGGCCGCATCGAGGACGTGCCGGTCGTGGGGCTGCCGGGCAACCCGGTCAGCGCGCTCGTCACGTTCGAGCTCCTCGTGCGCCTCATGCTCCGGTCGATGCTGGGCCTGGCCGGGGACGGCAGGCTGCACGTCCGGGCGCGCGTCGACGAGCGCATCGGCAAGGATCCCGGGCGGCGCGCGTTCCTTCGCGTTCGGCTGCGGCCCGATGGCGAGGGCTACTGCGCCGAGTCGGCCGGCGGCCAGGCGTCCTCGCAGCTCCTGCCGCTGGCGACGTCCAACGCGCTGCTCGTCGTGCCCGAAGGGCTCGAGGCGACCGAGCCCGGCGCATCGTACGAGGCGATCGTGACCGGGCAGCCGTCGTGAAGCCGAGCCACCTCGACGACGAAGGCGCGCCGAGGATGGTGGACGTGGGCGCCAAGCCGGTGAGCGCGCGTCGGGCTGTGGCATCCGCCATCGTGCGGATGCGGCCCGACGTCCTCGACGAGCTGCTCCGAGCTGGCGGACCGAAGGGCGACGCGTTCGTCACGGCGCGCCTGGCGGGGATCGGCGCCGCCAAGCGCACCGCCGAGCTCATCCCGCTCTGCCATTCGCTGCCGCTGGACAGCGTCGATGTCGAGCTGACGCCGGATGCCGCGTCCGGGACGGTGCTCATCCGCGCGGAGGCCCGTGCCACCGCCCGAACCGGCGTCGAGATGGAGGCGTTGACGGCCGCCTCAGTGGCTGCCCTCACGCTGTACGACATGGCGAAGGCGCTGCAGCGCGACATCGTCATCGAGCGCGTCGAGCTGGTCGAGAAGGAGGGCGGCCGCAGCGGTGCATACCGGCGTCACGCGGTGGCGCCGGCGACCGCGACCCACGAGGCGGTGGTCGTCACCTGCTCGAACCGCTCCGCGTCCGGGGCACGCGAGGACACGAGCGGCCCGCTGCTGGTCTCGGCGCTGCGCGAGGCGGGCTTCGACGTGGCGCCCGAGGCGATCGTGGTGCCCGACGACGTGGAGCGGATCGCCGCGCTGCTCGGCGAGCTGGTCGACGCCGGGCATCGGCTGGTCCTGACCACCGGCGGCACCGGACTGACGCCCTCCGACGTGACGCCGGCCGCCACGCGACGCGTCATCGACCGCGACGTGCCGGGCCTGGCCGAGCTGATGCGGGTGGCAGGCCTCAAGCAGACGCCGATGGCCGCGCTGTCCCGTGGCATGGTCGGGGCGCGTGGCCAGGCGCTGATCGCCAACCTGCCCGGGTCGCCGAAGGGCGCGTCGGAGTCGCTCGAGGCGCTGCTTTCCGTCCTGCGCCACGCGCTCGACCAGCTCGCCGGCGGCGACCACTGAGTCGTGTGTGGCTCGCCCGGGCCGGGCCGTGCCCGTGGCGTCGTGGCGTTGCATGACGGTGCAACGGCCTGCGCGCCACCCTAGGATGGGGCGGCATGGAGGCGACGATCCCCTTCTACCCGCTCGTCGTGGTGCCGATCGCGGCGGCGGCGTACCTCTTCTGGCGCCGCGGCCGATGGCACATGGCGGTGCTGCGCGAAGGTCGCCCGCTCGATCGCAGTGACCGCGTCCTCGAGCGCATCAAGGGGCTCGGCGTCTTCGTGTTCGGGCAGCGCCGGCTGCTGCAGGACATCGGTCCCGGGCTGACGCACGCGTTCGTCTTCTGGGGCTTCATCGTCCTGCTGGCGACCACCGGCAACTACATCACGAACGGGCTGGTCGAGACGATCCTGGCCTGGCCGTTGGGCGGGGTGCTGTGGGGGATCGTCGTCTTCTTCGCGAACATCCTCATCGGCCTGGTGCTGGCGTCGGTGATCTACTACGTCGTGCGGCGCACGATCGTGCGGCCGCCGCGCCTGGCGCTGACCCGTGACGCATTCGTGATTCTGGGGATGATCTTCGGGGTGGTGCTGACCGAGCTCATCGGCGACGCCTTCGTCTACGTCATCGAGCCGGAGGACCCGAGCCGCAGCGTGGCCATCCTGGCCGGCCCGCTGAGCATGGCGTTCGAGGGCATGGGAGCCGAGGCGGCCGGCATCGGCTATGGCCTCTTCGGCTGGGCGCACATCCTGCTCGTGCTCGCATTCGGCGCCTACCTGCCGTACAGCAAGCACCTCCACATCATCAGCAGCGAGCCCAACGTCTACTTCCGCAGCCTCGAGCCGCGCGGCGCGCTGCGCAAGATGGACCTCGAGGCGGAGCCGGCGGACGGCGAGGAGCTGCCGGTCTTCGGCGCGAAGGGCCTCCAGGACCTCAGCTGGCGGCACATGCTCGACGGGCTGGCCTGCACCGAGTGCGGTCGATGCATGGAGTTCTGCCCGGCGTCGATGACCGGCAAGACGCTGTCGCCCAAGCACCTGATGGAGGGGCTCCGCGACCAGATCGTGGGCGCTGAGACGGCGCTTGCCGCGGCGGCATCGGCGCAGCGTGCGGCCAAGGGAGGAGCCAACGGGGGCGCCGGCGCAGCGGAGGCGGCATTGGCGCTGGCGAACGAGCGGGCGACGGAGATGCTCAACCTGCCGCTCATCGACAACGCCATCCCCGAGGAGGCGGTCTGGCAGTGCGTCACCTGCGGCTGGTGCGTCGAAGGCTGCCCCGTCCTGATCGAGCACGTCGACACCATCGTCGAGATCCGCCGCAACCGGGTCCTCGAGGAGAGCGCGTTCCCGAAGGAGCTCAACGCCGCGTTCCGCAACATGGAGAACGCCGGCAACCCGTGGGGCCAGCCGAAGAACGCGCGCATGGACTGGGCCAAGGGGCTCGACGTCCCCGTCCTGGCCCAGACCGATGGAGCGGCATGGCCGGCGGCCGGACGCGGCGCCAGGCAGGACGGGAGCCCGTGGCGGACGATCCACGGCTCGGCACGCATGAACGGCGGGCTCGGCGGACGGGTGCTGTTCTGGATCGGCTGCGCCGGAGCCTTCGACGATCGCAACCGCAAGGTGGTGCGCGCCATGGCTCAGCTGCTCAAGCAGGCCGAGATCCCGTTCGTCGTGCTGGGGCAGCAGGAGACCTGCAGCGGCGATCCGGCACGACGCGCCGGCAACGAGTACCTCTACCAGATGCTGGCCGAGGAGAACGTGGCGACGCTGTCGGCGGCGCATTCGGAGCAGGGCATCGAGACGATCGTGGCCACCTGCCCGCACTGCTTCAACACGATCCGCAACGAGTACCCGCAGTTCGGCCTGACCGGCGTCGACGTGATCCATCACACGCAGCTGCTCGACCGCCTGGTGACCGAAGGGCGGCTCGTGCCCACCGAGCACAACGAGGCGATTGTCGCCTATCACGACGCCTGCTACCTCGGGCGCTACAACCAGGTCTACGACGAGGGGCGGCGCGTCGTGGAGGCCGTACCCGGGCAGCAGGTGGTGGAGATGGAGCTGCATCATCGGCGTGGGATGTGCTGCGGTGCGGGCGGGGCGCGGATGTGGATGGAGGAGCACGAGGGCACGCGCATCAACCACAAGCGCACCGAGCAGGCGCTGGCTCTCGGCCCCGACGCGGTGGCCACGGCCTGTCCGTTCTGCCTGATCATGCTGCGCGACGGCACGACCGACCTGGGCCGGACCGATGTCGCCGTTCGCGACGTGGCCGAGCTTCTCGCCGATGCCACTGGTGCCTTCACCCGCGAGGTGGCCGGGCCGCCGTCCGGGCCCGATCAGCACCCGCCCGGCGATCCCGCCGCGGATCGACCCTCGCCGTCGCCCTAGGTCAGCCCGGTGGAGCGTCGGCATTGCACCAGGTGGAGGTATCGGGGAAGAAGTCGACGACTTCAGGTCCTTCTTCGTCGCCCTTTGCATCGGGTGCAACAGGCGGGGAAGATGAGCTGACG
>JBOGTC010000097.1:0-4757 GCA_050692055.1 Candidatus Limnocylindria bacterium
CCTCACCGCCGACCCGGTCAACGGGGATCGGCAGACCTGCATCGTCACCGCGGTGCGCGGCACGGGGGACCGGCTGGTGTCCGGGGAGGCCAGCGGTGACGAGTGGGTCGTGCATGACGGCGACGTAAGCGCTAGGCGTCAACCCGAGCGTGCCATCGACCGCAGCCAGGCCGTCCAGGTGGCGAACGAGGCGCGCCGCATCGCCGTGACCCGCGGCACGCCGCAGGACATCGAGTGGGCGATCGACGCGGACGGCAGGCTCTGGATCCTCCAGGCCAGACCGATGACGGCTTTGCCGCCCGACGTGTCCTGGGATCCACCCGCGCCTGGCTTCTACACCCGCACCTATCGATTCGGGGAGTGGATCTCCGAGCCGGTGACGCCCCTGTTCGAGTCCTGGCTGTTGACAGCCATGGAGGACCGCCTGCACGTTCTCCTCGAGGAGTTGCTTGGGGAGCGTGATCCGCGGCCTTACCACGTCGTCGTCAACGGCTGGTACTACTACTCGATCAACTGGCTCTCAGCTCGAGTCTTCGCTCGCAACCTGCCAGGTATGCTCTGGCATCTGATCCGCCACCCGCGCCGTGTTGCGGGCCTGTTCCCCGCGACCGTTCGGCACAGCGTTCCGCCCTTGGAGCGGGACTGGCGCGAGGACCTCCTGCCACGCTACCGAGCAGCGGTCGCGGCTGCCGAAGGACGCGTGGAAACGCTGCCGGTCACGGAGCTGCCCGCCTTGATCGATGAGCTGGCCGACCTCGCCGGCGAGTATTTCACCTCGATCGCCGCGCTGGCCGGTGGCGCCTTCAAGATCGAGATCAACCTCGCGCAGTTCTACCGCCGGCACCTGGCCAGCTCGCTCGGCGGGAGCCACCTCCCGCTGGTGGCTGGCTTCGAGCCACCCGCGGATCCCGGGCAGCACGCCGTGGTGTCGCTCGACTGGTGGCACGCGCCCCTTCCGCCTGCGGACAGTGCAACGTCACCCGGCGGGCGGCACGCCTCGGTGGTCGAAGCACGGCAGGCGGCCGAGAAGGCGGCATTTCAAGCGCTCGCTTCGGCACCGCGGCGCCTGCGCGCCTTCCGCAAGCTGCTTGCCGACTCGCAGCACCTCGCAT
The DNA here is from genome assembly GCA_050692055.1 of Candidatus Limnocylindria bacterium. GTDB lineage: Bacteria > Chloroflexota > Limnocylindria > QHBO01 > QHBO01 > JBOGTC01. The sequence continues at coordinate 1,113 of JBOGTC010000097.1, forward strand.
CCGTGCGTGAGGAGCAAGTGCCCCTCCTGACGCTCGCGTGGCCGGTCATGCGGCGAGCGGTGTTGCGTATCGGGGAATCGCTGGCTGCCCGGGAGGTGATCCCTGAACCTGACGACGTCTTCTTCCTGACCCGTGACGAGGCGCTGCAGGCGCTCGACCCAGCGGATCGAGGACACCGAGCGACAACGATCGACGTCGCTGCGCGCCGGGCAAAGAGGGGGGAGCAGGCCTCTCTGGTGGCACCGCTCATGGTCGGCCGCATGACCCGGATGATGCGGTCGGTGTGGGAGAGGCTACCGCGGCTCGTCGGTGCGGCTCCGTCGGACGCCGCCCTCGTGACGGGCACGCCGGCGGCGCCGGGCCGCGTGACCGGGGCGGTCCGCGTGATCCATGGCCCGCGGGAATTCGACGCCCTTCAGCCCGGAGAGATCCTCGTGGCACCACTCACCGCCCCGGCTTGGACGCCGCTCTTCAACCGGGCGGCAGGAGTCGTGACCGACGTAGGGAGCCTCGCGTCGCATGCCTCGATCATCGCGCGGGAGTACGGGATCCCGGCGATCGTCGGTTGCGGAGACGCCACCGCCCGCCTGCGAAACGGGATGCGTGTCACCGTCGACGGTGCCACCGGGAATGTCGAGCGCGAACAGGGGGCCGGAGGAACGGACCCTCGGGAGCGTGCGGCTCGAGCCCAATGAGCGGGGTTCGTGGTCTCGGACCCTGGCACATCAATACGCGGGACTAACTGTCTCCGCGATTCGCGGCGCCGCCGGTGCCCGCCGTCGAGAGGAGTTGTTGGGGCCCTTATCCGGACCCTTACCGATCCTGTTTCTTGTGTCTCATGCGTCTCCTGGTAGTGCCACCTGAACGCGGCTGAGACGCATGAGACGGTTCGCCTGGAATCCGGTATGCGGTACCACACAATATCTTGTGCTTGTTCGGAAAGCCTTACCCCACATATTGTGGTATTCCCAGATTCGACTGCAACACAGTCCGGCGGAGTCTAGCGAGCTTCCGGATACAATCCCCGCAGGAGCAGGTCAGGCGTGGGCACCTGGTTCTTTCGGTTTCGCGCGTGGCCACCTGACTCCATTCCGGGGTGACCACCTGGTGTCGGTTGCGGCCCGGCAGGCGCATGCCTAGGGGGTTTAGTCTCCTCTGGTGGATGCCAGGCTCATCAGCTTCGGATTGGTCGAGATCGACGGCCGCCGCTTCGACCGCGACGTCGTGGTCGAGGCTGGCCACGTGCGCCGTCGGAACAAGAAGCCGTCGAAGGCCTACCGTGACCGATACGGTCACACGCCCCTGTCGCCCGACGAGAAGATCCCCTGGTCGGCCTCCCGGCTGATCGTGGGCACCGGCGTCAGCGGCCAGCTTCCGATCATGCCAGAGCTGTATCAAGAGGCCCAGCGACGAGGCGTCGAGGTCGTTGCCGTGCCGACCGAAGAGGCCTGCCGCCTGCTGTCGGGGACTGGCCGGCGCGAGGCCGCGGCGGTCATTCACGTGACCTGCTAGGCAGGGCGAGGGCGCCAGCCGGAACGAATGAACGGCCGCTCGCTCGCGTCGGCGCCTTCATGGCACAGCGCTCAGGCCGGGGCGCTTGACTGCCACCCATGAAGGGCAGCGCCATCGTTCGGCAGCGCCGGCGTGGCGTGCGCGTTGTGACACTCAACCTGTGTGGTGGGCTGGCTGACAGGTCACGCTGCGCGGCCGGTGATCAGGCCGGGCCCTGACCTCCGTCGGCGAGGAACCAAGCGGTGCGGGCGTGGCAAAGGGGGCGCGCATTCAACAGGCGCAAAGCGTCTAGCCGCGCGGCAGGTTCAAGCCCCAAACCCTGCGCTCTGGCTCAGGCCATCACCCGCACCGCCTCCAGTATGCACCCGCTGTCGAGGCCATGACAAGCGGGTTCGGCGATTGCGATCACCTTGCCAACTAGGGACGAGGACTATCCGCGCACGGTGACCCCACTACCGTCGGGGGCGATCCGATGGCGATGCGTTCGCTCCTGCGATGCGGTCATGGCACCTCCCGAGGCGGTGACCGACGGGATGACCTGGCTGGGCCCCGATGGCCCGCTCACCGCATGGGGAGTGGGCCCTACGTCACCTGAGCCGGGTCGGAGGGCAGGCGGCCGAGACGTCACGCGCGCAGCTCCCCAAGCTGCGTCCCCGTTGCGTTGCCGGCCGCGCGGCGATGAATTCCGGTTGTGCATGACTGCGGCTGGGTGGAGGTAGGGTACCCATCAGCGACCCGCTCGCGCAGCAGCCTCGGTCCCCTCCAGACCGTTCGGTTCGTCCGACCCAACCCCCTTCTCCGCCACGTCCTCCCAGAATTCCACGGCCGCTCGCTCGTAGAGCAGGCCCATGCGCAAGGTCTCGCCGCGCCAGTGCTCGACCGTGCGCTGCCCACGGCCGGAGACTTCGGGTCGCCGCTCGAGGCGCGCATCTTCCTCGTAGGCCGACAGCTTGGCCCGATGGATGGCGAGTTGCTGCGCTGCCAGGTGGAGGCGCGCCGTGGGCGGTGCCAGATCGGCGAAGAAGAGCTGCAGCAGGCCCAGATCGCGCAGTTCAGTCGGCTCAGCGTGTGGCTGGTCGAGCCACGCCCCGAGGGCGTGGCGCCCGGCCCCGGTGATCGTGAACACGCGACGCCGTCGACCGTCGTGCTCACGCGTCTCAGTGACCAGCCCCAGGCCCGCCAGCCGCGCCGGCTCGCTGTACAGGAGCGTGTGCGGGAAGGACCAGAAGTTGCCGAGGGTGGCGCCGACGTGGCGCTCAAGCTCGTACGGCGTCGACGGCCCCTCGCGCCCGAGCAAGCCAAGGACGAGGTACGAGGTCGGGGTCAGCCGTTCGCTTGACATGATGCGGAGCGTACCATACACTCTGAACTGTTAGCGTTCCGCCACACCCCAGCTAGTGCGCCAGTTCGCAATAACGGTGACGTATGGCCCGACCTGGCTCACGCCGCGACGGTCTGCATCGCTGGCAGCCGCGCCAGCAGGCCGCGCAGGTTGCGGCGCGTGAAGCGCCAGTCGAATGGCGTGGCGCTCGCCGCGAAGCGCTCCTCGAAGCCGAGCAGCCGCTCCGCGAGCTCGGCCGGCGACGTCCACGCCGAGGGGGTCAGCACCTTGCGTTGCACGATACTGAAGTAGATCTCAGCCTGGTTCAGCCAGGAGGCATGTAGCGGCAGGTGCACCAGCTCGATGGTCGGCCAGCGCGCCGCGGTGCGCGCGACGCTGCGCTGCCCGCGATGCGAGGCGCCGTTGTCGACGATCCAGAACACGCGCCGCGCCGAGGCATATGGCTCGCGGGCCATCACCTGCGCCACCAGCCGCTCGAAGGGGGCGATGCCGGTCGTCGGTTCGCAGCGCCCCATCGGCAGCCCGTGGCGGACGTCCCACGCGGCGAGGTAGGCCAGCGTCCCGCGGCGCCGGTACTCGTGCTCGACCCGCATCGCCCGCCCGGGACCGGGCGGCAGACTCGGATGGCGGCGCGGCGTGACCTGGATCGAGGGCTTCTCGTCGGCGCAGATCACGAGCTCGTCATCGCCCAGCGCTCGCCCCTGCCAGCGCCCGGCATACAGGTCGAGCACGCGGCCGGCCTTGGCCGCGAAGGCGGGGTCGCGTGGGAAGATCCAGCTGCGGTGGCGCCA
>JBOGTC010000098.1:0-5950 GCA_050692055.1 Candidatus Limnocylindria bacterium
CCATAGGCCAGCGCCACGGCGCTGCCACCGGCCTGCGAGGCCAGCTCGGCGGCGCCGGTCGCCAGCTCGGCGCCGCTGCGCGCCGCGATGCCGTTCGTGAACTCCGCGAGAAAGACGACGTCGTTGCTCATAAGTCCTCAGATCAGCTTTCGTGCGGCGAGCCAATCGGCGATCTGCGATGCCGCCTCGTCCGGAGGGACGTTCTCGATGCGCTCGGTGGGCGGCTTCTCCTCCGGAGGCCGCGCGTCGGTGACGCGGGTCAGCGCGGCGCCCCGGAGCTCATCGCCGGATAGGCCAATGTCCGCCAACGACCAGGTCTGGAACGGCTTGCGCTTGGCGGCCATGATGCCCTTCAGGCTGGCGTAGCGCGGTTCCCCCACCTGGTCGGTGACGCTGGCCACCACCGGCAGCGGGGCCTCGATCCAGTCGTAGCCGGTGGCGGAGAGGCGACGAACCTGGGCCGCGCCGTCGTTCAGGCGCAGCTCCGCGCCATAGCTGAGCAGCGGCAGGCCGCGCATCGCCGCAACCGCGCCGGGAACGAGCGAGCCGCGAGCATCATCGGAGGCCATTCCCATGAGGGTCACGTCCGGCGCAAGCTTGTCGAGCGCGGCGGCGAGGACCCTGGCCGTGGCCCACTCGTCCGCCCCCGCCAGGGCGTCATCGGTCACCAGGTACGCGTCGTCGCCCCCCATGGCAAGGGCGCGACGCAGTGCCTCGCTGGATTGCTCAGGTCCCATGGAGAGGTAGCCGACGCCCTCGACCGCGCCGTCGTCGAGAAGGCGCAGCGCCTGCTCGATGGCGTACTCGTCGAGCGGGTTGATGATGGCCTCGGCGCTCGCGCGGTCGAGGCGCAGGTCATCGGTGTAGCGTTTCTCGGCGCCGGTGGCTGGCACCTGCTTGATGCAGACGACGATCTTCAAAGAAGCTCCTCTCTTCCAGCGACTCTCAGGATCGCGCTCTTGGCGCGTCGGCCGGCACGCCCGCTCGCTCCAGGAGCTGTCGCGCGACGATGAGTCGCTGAACCTGTTGCGTTCCCTCGTAGAGCTGCGTGATCTTCGCGTCACGCATCATCCGCTCCACGGGGTACTCGGTGATATAGCCGTACCCGCCCAGGACCTGGACCGCGTCGGTGGTGATCCGCATGGCGGTGTCGCCGGCCACGAGCTTGGCGGCGCTCGACCAGTAGGCCATGTCGGGCGCACGCTCCTCGACGCGCGCGGCGGCGGCATACGTCAGCTGGCGCGCCGACTCGTTCTGCGACGCCATGTCGGCCAGCATGAACTGGATCCCCTGGAAGTCGGCGACGCGCTGGCCGAACTGCTGACGGTCCGCGGCGTAGCCGACGGCCGCGTCGATCGCTCCCTGCGCGATCCCCACCGCCTGCGCGGCGATCGACAGGCGGCTGATGTCGAGGGTGCTCATGGCGATCTTGAAGCCGTCGCCCTCGGTGCCGAGCAGGTTCTCGCACGGCACGCGCACATCGTCGAAGGTCAGCTCGGCCGTCGGCGAGCCGCGGATCCCCATCTTGTGCTCGACGCGGGGCGCGGCGAAGCCCGGCGTGTCGGTCTCCATGATGAACGCGCTCATCCCCTTGCGACCGCCCGCGTCCGGGTCTGTCAGGGCGAAGACGGTCAGCACGTTGGCGATCGAGCCGTGGGTGATGAAGCGCTTGGAGCCGTTCAGGACGTAGTCGTCGCCGTCGCGGCGCGCCCGCATCCGGTTGCTCGCCACGTCGCTGCCGGCGGCGGCCTCGGTCAGCGCGAAGGCGATGAGCCATTCGCCGCTGGCGAGACGCGGAAAGTAGCGCCGCTTCTGGTCCTCGCTGCCGGCCAGCAGGATGGGCAGCGCGCCCAGCTTCTGCACGATCGGGATGAGGCTGGTCGTGGCGTCGGCGCGTGCGAGCTCCTCGACCAGGATCGCCTGGCTCACCCCGTCCAGCGCCGTGCCGCCGTACTCCTCTGCGCACCACGTTCCGACGAGGTCCTGGCGAGCCAGCAGCTCCTTGAGATCCCAGGGGAACTCCGCCTTCTCGTCGATCTCCGCGGCGCGTGGACCGATCCGCTCCTCGGCGAGCTCGCGCACCATCGCGCGCAGCTCATCGTGCTCGCGGGTCAGGAGGTAGGTCACGCAGCGTCCTCGTGCTCAGCAGGCTGGCGCGCTCGGGAGGCTTGAGTCTAGCCGATGGCGGGACGCGGCGAGATGATTCGATATCGGCGCTGGCCATGGCCAATGGGCCGTGCCATGCGGCGTGACGCAACGGAGAAGCAAGGTGCCGACCTTCGTCGCCGCGCCACGTCGCGTTCAGGGCGAAGGCGACTCACGGCATGGGCGCCTGCGGTACCTGCTCGCGCGTCACCTCGACCTCGATCCCGCCGGTGAACCGCGCCGCCAGGTTGTAGAAGAGGCAGGCGATGGCGGTGAAGATCCAGCCGAGTCCGGCGTAGAGAAGTGGGATGAGCAGCGCAAAGACGAGGCCGAAGGCCCGCAAATCGGGCACCCCGGGCGCGCCGGGCACGCCGGGCGCAGCGCTGCCACCGCCCGTGGCGAACAGGATGAGGACGAATGGCAGGACGAAGAGCAGGCTGACGAGGAAGTAGAGCACGGCGGCCAGGTTGGCCGTCCGCACGACGCCAAAACGCCGGATACGAACCATGTCGGTACCTCGTGTGCGCGCCGCCGGGCGGAGCGGCCGCCGGTCCCTCCGGCGACGGGGCGGTCGCTGCGTGGATTGTAGGGACCAGTCAGTCGTGCGGGCCTCGCACCTCGACCTGGTCGCCGCTGATCCGCGCCTCGTAGCGCACCTGCCGCGTCTGCGCAGGCCCGTGTCGCACCGCCCCGTCCCGCAGCCGGAATGCGGACTGGTGCCACGGGCAGACGATGGTGTCGCCGCGCAGCTCGCCCTCCGACAGCGGGCCGCCCGCGTGCGAGCAGGTCTCCTTCAGCGCGTAGACCACGTCGCCGCGCCGGACGAGCACGAGCGTCGTGGCGCCGAGCGACGCCTTCGTCGGCGTGCTCTCCGGGAGCTCGGCCGCGGGCAGGATCGCCGTGAACTCCTTGGCGCGGCGGGCTCGCGAGAACGCGTTGTGGTTGACCATGTAGCCGTACTTGAAGACCACGTGGCCGCCGATGAACGAGCCGGTCGAGATGAGCAGGTAGCCGATGAGCAGTGCCCAGAAGCCCACGTCATGGTTGCCGGTCAGCCGCCACACGGTCGAGGCCACGAATGCGGCGGTGCCCAGGATGTTGATGAGGCCGTGCAGCCCGGTGACGTTACGCTCGTCGCCGGTTCCGGTGTCCTTGAAGTCGGTGAGACCCGTTACGATGGAGGCGATGCCGGCGAGTGACGCCAGGCCGATGACCCAGGTGGTGGCATCCTCCAGCCCCTCGACGCCGAAGACGATGCGCAGGATGTCGAGCAGCAGCGCCGCGGTCGAGGCGCCGATGACCACGTCCACGATGACCGGGTGCAGCGAGTGGCCCAGCCACGATCCGTTCAACAAATCCTGCAGCAGCTTGCCCGGCGCGGCGAGCGCGCCGTAGAACCCGTTCATCATCTTTGCCGCGCCGTTCCACAGGCCGCTCAGCGGCCGCGCCATCCGTTCCAGCATCCTCGTTCCTCCTGCGCCCAGTGGCTGCGCAGCCTGCGTGCCAGCTGAGGCTGGTGTCAGCCGGCGATCTCGGCCGCGAACTCGCCGAACACCGCCACGTAGCGATCCACGTCCGACTCCGAGTGCTGGACCGAGAGCGTCCACTGGTCGTCCGGCCCCGGTGGCAGCAGGATCCCACGGTTGGCGAGGTAGAAGAAGCTGGCCGACCACAGCTCGGCATCGAGGCCGATGAAGTCTCGGTAGCTCGTCACCCGCTGCGGCGTGAACATCACGCAGCCCTTGGGTCCGACGTTGATCGCGTAGCCCGGCAGGCCATGCTCGTCGAGCAACGCCTGTGACCCGGTCGTCAGCCGCTCCGCAAGTCCGTGCAGCTGCGGGTAGACGTCAGGCGTCAGGATCCCGGTCAGGGTGACGAGTCCGGCCGTCATGCTCAGCGGGTTGCCGTTGAACGTGCCGAGGTGCGCGACGCGGGTCGCCCCGCCCGGAATGGTGCTCCTGCTCAGCCCGCTGCCGGCCGCATCCTCGCGGAAGGCGGGGGTGCCCTCCAGCGTCTCGATCGCGCGCATGACATCGGCCCTGCCGCCGAAGGCGCCGATGGGGATGCCGCCGCCTATGCTCTTGGCCAGGCAGAACAGGTCGGGACGGACGCCGTAGTGCTCGATCGCCCCGCCGTAGGCGATCACCACGCCCGTCTTCACCTCATCGAAGATGAGCACTGCATCGTGCTCGGTGGCGAGCTCGCGGACGCGCTCCAGGTAGCCCGGCTGCGGCGGCACCACACCGATGTTGAACTGGACCGGCTCGATCAGGATCGCCGCGATCTCCCCGCGCTGCGCCTCCAGGATGGCGGCCAGCGCCTCGGGATGGTTGTACGGCGCTACGACCGTCTCGGCAATGCGGCTGCGTGGAATGCCGGCGCTGGCCGGCACGGTGGCGGGCTGCTCGACCGGCCCCATCGCCTCGCGCGGGGGCTGGATGCTGACCAGCACGTCGTCGTGGTGGCCGTGATAGCCGCCCTCGAACTTGATGATCTTCTCGCGCCCGGTATAGCCGCGGGCGACGCGAATGGCATCCATCGTCGCCTCGGTGCCCGAGTTGGAGAAGCGCACGAGATCGGCCCCGAAGCGACGCTTGATCTCCTCCGCGAGGGCGATGCCGTCTTCAACCGGGAACGTGTAGCACGTGCCGTTCGCCACCCGGTGCTCAAGCGCCTCGGCCAGGATCGGGTGCGAGTGGCCGGCGGCGAGCACGCCGAATGCCATGTCGAAGTCGATGTACTCGTTGCCGTCCGCGTCCCAGATACGCGAGCCACGCGCATCGGTCATGAAGAGCGGGTACGGCTCGTACGCCTGGAAGGAGCTGGCCACGCCAAGCGGCATCGCCTCGCGGGCCCGCCCATGCAGCTCGGCGCTGCGCGGCGTGCGCCGCCGATACGCCTCCTCCTCGCGGGCACCGATCTCGGCGATGCGCCCACGGTCGATCTGACGCCGGGTGACCGTCACGGCCGCAAACCTCCTAGCGGGCGCCCCACTGGTAGCTCTCCTTGACGATGCGCAGCTCCACCAGCGTCTCGGTCGACCTGATGCCCTTGATGCGCGCGAAGCTCTCGGTCAGCACGCGCAGCAGGTGCTCGTTGTCCTCGCACACCACCTCGCACACCATGTCGAAGCGACCGGCGGTGACGATGAGGTAGGCCACCTCGTCGAGCGCGGCGATGGCGTCGGCGATCTCCTCCAGCCTGCCGGCCTCGATCTTGAGGCCGATGAGCGCCGGCTGCTGGAAGCCCATGGCCAGCGGATCGGTCACCCCCACGACCTGCACCACGCCGCGGCTGATCAGGCGTTCCGCCCGTTGCCGCACCGTGGCCTCGGGCACCTTGAGCTCGCGGCCGATCTGCGCGTAGGGGCGGCGGCCGTCACGCTGCAGGCACTGAATGATCGCCTTGTCCAGGTCGTCGAGGACTGGGCGGCGTCCTGCCTGCTCGATCGAGCGCATCGCCATCTGCCCGCGATCGTAGTCCGCGGCCGTCGAGATGGTCAAGTTTTCGTAGACTCCGGCCGTCTGCCTTGCGGATTCCGGAGGGACTGGCGGTATCCATGGCTCGCCGCGGGTTCGCAGCGGATTCGCAGCGGATTCGCTGCGGATTCGCTGCCGGTTCGCCGCCCGCGCGGCGGCCATTGCATGGGATGGAGCTAACGGTGAAGAACAGACGCTTCGTCAGCTCATCTTCCCCGCCTGTTGCACCCGATGCAAAGGGCGACGAAGAAGGACCTGAAGTCGTCGACTTCTTCCCCGATACCTCCACCTGGTGCAATGCCGACGCTCCACCGGGCTGACCTAGG
>JBOGTC010000099.1:0-38788 GCA_050692055.1 Candidatus Limnocylindria bacterium
GCCTGCGCCTGACCACGGACCGATGGTTCACGCCGAACCACGACTCTGTGGCGCCCGACGGGGTCCAGCCCGATTCGGTGGTTGCGGCGCCGGCCGATCCGACCTCCGAGGTCGATCCGCAGCTCGATCGTGCCGTGGAGATCCTCAGCGGCGGCTGACGCCGCCGGCCATCGCCGCCAGCATCCGCCCGCCGTGGCCTCCGCTCAGCCGGCGAGGATGCGCAGGTAGAGCTCCGGGTCGACGTTGCCGCCTGAGATGACGATGACCCGCGCGTCGTCGCCATCGGCGCGCGGCAGGGCGCCGGCCAGGTGGGCGCCCATGGCGGCCGCGCCGGAGGGCTCGACCACCAGGCGGGCGCGACGGGCGAGCTGGCGCATCGCCTCGGCCATCTCTTCCTCGGCGACGGTGACGATGCCGTCCATGAAGCGGCGCAGGTGCTCGAACGGCAGGGGGCCGAGGGAGTTCGTGCGCAGGCCGTCGGCCATGGTTCGACCGGTCTGCTCGGCGGTCCACGTCACCAGTGAGCCGGTCTCGAGCGACTGCTGGGCATCGGCGGCCAGCTCGGGCTCGACGCCCACCACCCGCGCGGTCGGCGCCAGCGCCTTCACCGCCGTCGCGACCCCGGCGCTCAACCCACCGCCGGAGGTGGGGATCATCACGCTGGTCACGCCCGGCAGGTCCTCGACGATCTCGAGGCCGCAGGTGCCCTGGCCGGCGATGATGACCGGGTCGTCGTAGGGCTCGACCATGACCAGCCCGCGGTCGCGGACGAGCGACAGGGCCAGCTCGTGGCGCTCCTCGGAATCCATGCCGGTGAACATGATCTCGGCGCCGTCGCTTTCGACGCCCTCGATCTTGATGCGCGGCGCGTCGCGCGGCATGCAGATCACGGCGTGGGCGCCCAGCAGGCGCGCTGCGCGCGCCACCGCCTGGGCATGGTTGCCGGACGAGTAGGTCACGACGCCGCGGGCACGTTGGGCGTCGGTCAGGGAGGCGATCTTGTTGTAGGCGCCGCGCATCTTGAAGGCGCCCACCGGTTGGAGCGACTCGGGCTTCAGCCAGGTCTCATCGTCCCACCGAAGGAGCGGGGTGCGTGTCGCCACGCCCCGAATCCGTTCGGCCGCTTCGCAAATCTCCGAGACCGAGACGATATGCGGCTCGCCCATCAATAGGCCCTCGCCCAGGTGGCGAGGTCGACGCCGGGCCGGCCGCAGTGGACGCACGGCGCGCCGGGATCGGCCGGCTCGAGCGGCAGGACGCGGATCGTGGCCTTCGTGCTGGCCGCGATCTCGGCCTCGCACGACGCCTCGCCGCACCAGGCGCCGAACCAGAACCCGCCCTGCTCCTCGACGCCGGTCGCAAAGGCTTCGAATGAGGCGATCTCATGGGTGCTCGCCTCTCTGAAGGCGAGCGCGTCGGCGAAGAGCTCGCGCTGGATCGCTGCGAGCCGCGCAGCCATGCCGCCGGCAACGTCGGCCAGCGGGGCCTCCTCCTTCCGGCCGTCCACGCGGCCGGCGACCACCACGCGGTCCTCAGCCACGTCCCGGGGACCCAGCTCGATCCGAACCGGGACCCCCTTGAGTTCCCACTCGGCGAATTTGTAGCCGGGCCGGTGCTGGTCGCGATCGTCGAGGCGGACGCGGATCCCGCACGCGGCCAGATCGGCGCGCAGCTTCTGGGCGACCTCGAGGATGGAGGCGCGTTCGTCATCGGTCCTGAAGATGGGAACGATGGCGACCTGCACCGGCGCAATGGCGGGTGGCAGGCGCAGTCCGGCATCGTCGCCGTGGGCCATGATCGCACCGCCCAGCATGCGGGTGGAGAAGCCCCACGAGGTGGCCCAGGCGTGCTCCTGCACGCCATCGAGGTTGAGGAAGGTCACGTCGTAGGCCTTCGCGAAGTTCTGGCCCAGGAAGTGGCTGGTGCCGCACTGCAGCGACTTGGCATCGCGCATGAGCCCCTCGATGCAGAAGGTCTCGACCGCCCCGGGGAAGCGCTCCGCCGGCGACTTGCGGCCGGTGAGCACGGGGATGCCCATCACGTCCTCGGCGACCTCGCGGTACACCTCCAGCATGCGCAGCGCCTCCTCCATGGCCTCGCCGCTGGTGGCATGCGCGGTGTGGCCCTCCTGCCACAGGAACTCGCTGGTGCGCAGGAAGAGGCGAGTACGCATCTCCCAGCGCAGCACGTTGCACCACTGGTTGTAGAGCAGCGGGAGATCGCGGTAACTCTGGATCCAGCGCTTGTACGTGCTCCAGAAGATCGCCTCAGAGGTTGGGCGGATGGCGAGCGGCTCCTCCAGCTTCTCGCCACCGCCGTGCGTCACGACCGCCACCTGCGGAGCGAAGCCCTCGACGTGATCGGCCTCGCGCTCCAGCAGGCTCATCGGAATCAAGAGTGGGAAGTACACGTTCTCGTGGCCGGTCGCCTTGAACCGATCGTCGAGCGCCCGCTGCGTCAGCTCCCAGATGGCGTAGCCATGGGGCCTGATGATCATGGAGCCCTTGGCCGGGCCGTGTTCGGCCAGCTCGGCCCGCTTCACGACCTCGACGTACCAGGCGGGGAAGTCATCCTGCTGCTTCGGCAGCCTGCCGACGCTCGGCCCTACGGACCTCATGGAGCGATCCTACTCGAGCGTGAACGTGCCACGCGCCAACCTGGATCGGCTTATGCGATTCGGAGCGCCCAAGGCAGCTCAGATCGGCGCCGATCGTCGATGCGCCGAGCGTGGACACGACGTCCAGCGGGTGTCAGCCCTCCCCGAACCTGACCGAAGCCGGCGGTGATTGGCGTCTGGCACTCCCCGGAGCGAATGCGCGCCGTAAGCCGGTGGTGATTGGCGTCTGGCACTGCCGCAGCGGGCTCAGCCGGCATCGCTGCTGCGCCTACGGCGCGGCGATCCGATAGATGTAGCCAGCCTTGTCGTCGCTGACGTAGAGGGCGCCGTCCGCTCCGACGGCCAGCCCGGCTGGGCGCCCGAGGGCGTCGGCCGCGCCTTCCGGCAGGAATCCCGTCGCCAGGTCCTCCACCGGACCGGCTGGCTCGCCGTCCCACGGGAGCCAGACGAGCTTGTAGCCAACCTTCGTGGAGCTGTTCCACGACCCGTGGAGGGCGATGACGAGGTGGTCTTCCCACTCGACCAGCGCCAGGGGCGCGACGTGTGCCGGAAGGGTCAGCGTGGGCTGGGCCACGCCCTCGCAGGCGTCCGCATCGGTCCCGAAGTCCGGGTCCGGGATGGAGCCCGCGTGGCAGCGCGGCCAACCGGCATCGGCTCCGCCGACGACCTCGTACACCGTCTCGGGCGGCCGATCGTCACCGAGCAGGTCGCGCCCCATGTTCGTGGCCCAGGCGCGGCCGGTTTCGTCGTCGACCCACACGCCGACGGCATTCCGCAGTCCCCTCATGTGGATCCGCTGCGTCCCGTCGCCCTGGATGAGGCTGATGGCGCCCCGTCGCTCGTCCTCCTCGATGCACACGTCGCACGACGAGCCGATGGAGAGCAACATGTCGCCGCTCGGCAGGATCGCGACCGTCCTGGTGGTGTGGCGACCGCCGGCCGGCAGACCCTGCGCTACCGCCCGCCGCTCCTGCTCGGCGAGGAGCCGATGGTCGACGGCCACTGCCCAGAGCGTCGACTCTCCCGCCACGAGGAGCTTGCCGTCGTCGGCGAACTCGATGTCGTGCGCGTCGCCATATCCCCGGCCGACCTCGACGATCTCGTCCGCGAGATCGTCGCCGTCACGGTCCGGCAGGGCCACGATCCGGTCCGCGCCGCGCTCCGCGACGAAGAGCACGCCATCGGGCGAGACGTCCATGAAGCGCGGCCCGTCGAGCGGCCCGGCGAAGACGCTCCCCTGGTAGCCGTCGGGGACGGTCAGCGTCGCCTGTCCGCCGGGGCCGACGTCGAAGTTGACACCGAAGAGGCGGCCGATGATCGCGCCACGGAAAGCGAGCCCCAGCCCGCCGAGCACCAGGAGGGCGGCCAGGCCGAAGAGCGCCAGGTTGCGGACTCGCCGCCCGATCATGAACCGGCGGGGTCGGGGGTCTGCTGATGCAAGACCAGCTGCCAGCGTCCGTCGCGGCGCACGTAGACGGTTGACATGAGCGCGTCGTAGGGGCCCGGCCCTCGCCGCGCCGACGCCCGGTAGCTGATGACGGCGCAGTCGGACCCGGCCTCGACGACGCGGACATCGGTCAGCTCGAAGCTGGACCACGGGCGCTCGGCGGCGATCGCCGTGATCGTCTGCTCCTTGTCGAGGACGAGCCTCGGGAAGACCATCAGCCCGTCGTCGGCCATGAGATCGCGGTAGAAGGCGTCGCCGTCGGTGCCCGACAGGGCCTCCCAACCACGGCGCTCCAGCGTCTCGATCTCGTGCGGCATGGCCGCTAGAGATTGCCGCGCTTCGCCTGCTCGCGCTCGATCGCCTCGAACAGCGCCTTGAAGTTGCCCACGCCGAATCCGCGCGAGCCGTGCCGCTCGATGATCTCGAAGAAGAAGGTGGGCCGGTCCTGCACGGGGCGCGTGAAGATCTGGAGCAGGTAGCCCTCCTCGTCGCGGTCGGCCTCGATGCCGAGCTCCTCAAGCGTGTCGATCGGCACGCCGACGTCGCCGACGCGCTCGGGGAGGGTCTCGTAGTAGGCGTGCGGCAGGCCCAGGAACTCGACGCCGCGCTCGCGGAGGGCGCGGACGCTGCCCACGATGTCCTCGGTGCGCAGCGCGATGTGCTGCGTGCCGGCATCGAGGTAGTAGTCGAGGAACTCCTGGATCTGGCTCTTGCGCTTGCCGGCGGCCGGCTCGTTGATGGGGAACTTGATGCGACCGTTCCCGTTCTGCATCACCTTGCTCATCAGCGCCGAGTACTCGGTATGGATCACCTTGTCGTCGTAGTGGATGAGCTGGCTGAAGCCCAGCACGTCGGCGTAGAAATCGACGAAGCGGTTCATGTCGCCGAGCTCGACGTTGCCGACGCAGTGGTCGACCTCGAGCAGGTCCTGTCCGGTCGCGGCTGCCGGCGGATTCTTCACCCGGTGGTAGCTGGGCGCGAACGCCCCGTGGTACTCGCTGCGGTCGACGAACGAGTGCACGACCTCGCCGTACGTGTGGATCGCGCTGCGCCGCAGCACGCCCTTCTCGCCGCTGAGCTCCGTTGGCTCCAAGGCGGACTGCGCGCCGCGCGTCGTCGTCTCGCGCCAGGCGGAGGTGACGTCGTCGACGGCGAAGGCGATGTCCTTCACGCCGTCGCCGTGCTTCGCCACGTGCTCCGCCACCTCGCCGTCCGGGGAGAGCGGGGCGGTGAAGACGAACCGGATGTCGTTCTGGACCATGACGTAGCTGGACCGATCTCGCACGCCGGTCTCGAGCCCGGCGTACGCCACCGGGGAGAAGCCCCACAGGGCGCGGTAATAGTGCGCGGCCTGCTTGGCGTTGCCGACCCAGAACTCGACGTGGTCGATCCCGTTCAGGGGCAGGAAGTCCTGCGCCTCGGCTGCGGCGTTCGGATTGACGATTGCGCCCGCCGATGGGCGCGGGAGCGTATCGGTCATGGTCCCGAGTCTACCGCAGGACCGATGCCGCCCTGCAGCGCGACCTCGACCATGCGATCGACGGCGGCGGCCAGCTCATCGGGCGAGAGGTAGCTCTCCTCGCTGCTCACCTCCTCGCTCAGGACGTCGCTGACCACCAGGGCACAGGCGGCCGGGACCCCGGCCCGCGCGGCCAGGTAGAAGAGGGCAGATGCCTCCATCTCGAAGGCCAGCACGCCGCGATCCCGCCAGCGCGAGGCGTAGTCGGCATCGGTGTTGTAGAAGACGTCAACCGATGCCACGAGCCCGGTTCGTACCGCGACCCCTGCCTCCTCCGCGGCGTGGACCAGCGCATGGGTGAGGCCGAAGTCGGCGGCCGGGGCGTAGGCCTCGCCGTGGAGGTAGGTGGCCGTGGCGCCGTCGGTGGGACAGGCAGCTGTGGCGATGACGAGGTCGCCAGTCTTCAGCCCCGGCGCGATCCCGCCGCAGGTCCCCACCCGGATCAGGCGCTTGGCGCCGAGCCGCAGCAGCTCCTCGACCACGATGCTCAGGCTGGGCGTCCCCATGCCCGTGGTCTGCACGCTGACCGGCCGTCCCTGGTAGGTGCCGGTGAAGCCGAGCATGCCCCGGTTGGCGTTGACCTGGCGGACGCTGTCCTCGTCGAGCCGCTCGCTGATGCGCCTCGCGCGGTTCGGGTCGCCCGGCAGCAGGACGGTCGGCGCATAGTCGCCGGGCTCCGCATGCAGGTGTAACTGTGGCATGCGCATAGCCTATCCGAGCGTCCCCTCCAGCGAGCCGAGCTCGCGCCTGGCCACGGCGGCCCGCGACGCGACGTGGCCCGTCATTTGCTTCCGCTTCCTTGTCTGGCGAGGAAGCAGGAGGAGCGGCTCATGAACGACCTGGGCGCCCCGGAGGGAATCGAACGACGACATATCCATGAGTCGGGCGGCTCGCGCCTGCAGCGGATGCCGATCGGCCTGCTGGGCCTGGGCGTCCTCCTGGCGGCCTCAGTCCTGGGCCTCTTCGGCTCGGAGGCGCGCCGGACCGTCGCCGGCGACGGCATCGGTCTGCAAGTCGCCGGCCCGGAGAGGATTCGCAATGGCGAGTTCTTCGAGATGGTCGTCACGGCGGAGGCCGAGCGCGCGATCGCGGATCTCGTGCTGAGGATCGATGACGAGATCTGGCGCGACGTGACGGTGAACACGCTCATTCCCGCCGCGACCGACGAGGGCTATCGAGACGGTGCGTTCGAGTTCCGCTTCGGGCCGCTCGAGGCTGGATCTCGGTTCATCGTCAAGATCGACGGCCAGATCAATCCAGACCACGGGCCGTCCGCCAACAACGGCCCGATCTCGCTCGGCGACGCCGATGACGTGCTCGTCACGGTGAACTACGCCATGGAGGTGCTTCCCTGATGGACATCGTGATCCGCGCGACGGTCATCTTCTTCGCCCTTTACATCCTGGTGCGGCTGATGGGCAAGCGCGAGCTGGCGCAGATGACGCCGTTCGAGCTGATCGTGCTCATCGTCTTCGGCGATCTCATCCAGCAGGGCGTCACGCACAACGACTTCTCGCTGAGCGGGGCCATCCTGGCGGTCTCGACCATGGGCTTTTGGGCGCTCGCGCTGAGCTGGCTCTCATTCCACTCGCGGCGCGCGGAGTCGCTCCTCGACGGCGAGCCCCGGGTCATCGTGCGTGATGGTCAGGTCGTAAGCGAGAACCTGCAGCGCGACCGCCTTACGCATGCCGAGATCCTGTCCGAGATGCGACTTGCCGGCATCGGTCAGCTCAACGACGTCGCATGGGCGATCCTCGAGCCGCGCGGCAAGATGAGCTTCATCAAGCGCGGCGGCGGCGAGACGCAGCACGACGTGGACGATACTGCCGCCGTTTGACGGCTAGCATTCCGCGAGTGACCAGCCACTGGGCCGACGAGCTTGCCTTTGCCGTGGAGCTTGCGAAGCGGGCGGGGCAGCTCTTGCTTGACAGCTACGAGCGCCTCGAGCGCATCGACTACAAGAGCAAGCGAGACGTCGTGACCGATGCGGACTATGCCTCCGAGCGGGTCGTGATCGACGCGATCAAGGCCAGATACCCCGATGACGCGATCCTCGCCGAGGAGTCCGGCGAGCACGCGGGCGTCCTGCGCGACGACGGCTCGCACAACGGGCGCACGTGGGTGATCGATCCGCTCGACGGCACGGTCAACTACGCCAACGGCATTCCGTACTACTGCGTCAGCATCGGCCTGGTGGTCGATGACCGGCCATCCGCCGGCGTCGTCTACGATCCCGCCCGCGACGACTGCTACACCGCCACCGCGGACGGGCCCGCCTGCCTGGATGGCGAGGTCATCGAGGCCTCGAGCAAGGAGACGCTGTCGGACTACGTCGTGAGCCTGGCCGTCATCGGCAGCGGCGGCCTGACGCGTGAGCGGAGGATTGCGCCGCAGATCCGGATCCATCGGCGCATGGGCTCGGCGGCGCTGTCGCTTGCGTACGTGGGCAACGGCCGCTTCGATGCGTTCGTCCAGAATGGCGGGCTGTCGCCGTGGGACGTGGCGGCCGCGGGCCTGATCGCGGAGCGTGGCGGGGCAACGGTGACCGATGTGCTCGGCGGGCCGTGGTGGAAGCGGTGGAACCCGAAGGCGCGCGGCGCGAGGACGAGCATTGTGGCCGCGCCCGCCGTGCAGCACGGCCCCATCATCGAGATGCTGGCATCGCTCCGCACGCAGGTACGGACGCGCCGCTGATCGAGGTCGACCTGCGCTAGTCGCCAGCCGCGAGCACGGCCGCCAGCATGCCGAGCGTGCCCGCGGTGGCGCCCCAGATGCGCAGCCCCGCGTGGCGGTAGACGCCCGCTCGAAGACGGAGGCCGCGGACCTCGAGCTCCTCGACGCCGAACGCCGACTCCTCGTACAGCGCAGCGAGCGGCAGCTCCACGATCGCGGCGACCTCCGCATCCTGGGGGGTCAGGGCCGGCCGCGCGCTCACGGTGCCCACGAAGGGCCGCAGGTCGAAGTTGCTGACCGGGATCCAGATGTCGTCGAGCGCGCCTGCCATCCGCACTAGGTTCGGCTCGAGGCCGATTTCCTCCCAGGCCTCGCGAAGGGCCGCGGCCTCGCGGTTCGCATCGGCGCGGTCCACGGCGCCGCCCGGCAGCGACACCTCGCCGGCGTGGGCCCGCAGCTCGTCGCGCCGGACGGTCAACGGCACCACCAGCCCGCCGTCCTCGCCCGGATAGAGGGCGAGCAGCGTGCTCGCCTGGCGAGCCGGAGGAAAGCCAGCGCGATCGTATCGGTCCCGGTTCGTGCGGCCCTGGGCGTCGCGAGGCCAGATCCGGTCGTCGCCGCGGATGGGCCGTGCCGAGCGCGCGACGGCGTCGGCCACCGCCTCCTCCCATCCTGGCGCAGCGCGTAAGATTCGATTCATGACGCAGGCTCACCTCGACCGGGACGACCGGGTACGCGCGGCACTCTACCGCGCCCGGATCCTGACGAACCGCACGCCGCACCTCAGCCCGCAGACTCGACGCGAGGCGAACCGTGCGCTCGAGACGCTCGAGGGCCAGCTGGGCCTGAACCAGGTTCACGCCGGGGAGGCGGCTCACGCGATCGAGCTGCTCAACCGGGCGCACGCCTCGATCACGTTCAATCTCCTGCGCGACGCCGATTTCGCCGATCGGTTCGGGCCCGCCCTGCGCCGGCTCGGCCTGCGTGGCATCACCGATCGGCTCGACGAGGTGCCCGGCTCGATCATGGCCCTTCCCACGCCGGGGCCGGCGGATGGTCGCGAGCATCGCGACAACCTGTCGGCCGACGAGCGCTTCGACGCCGAGGGTAATCCGCTCCCGCCGCCGCCCGGCTACTACTGAGTGGCGCGGCGGTGACCGGGCTGCCGGCTGCCGGCTGGCCCCAGGGCGCGAACGTGCCATCTGCCAACCACAGCCGGCTTGGGCCGCGATGGCGGCGGACTATGCGGGTTTCTCGGCGGTCGCCGAGCGTGGGGCGAGGGGCGACGTGCCGTCCATCGGCTCTCGGACGTGCCTTAGCCGCTTCTGGTTGGCGCGTGGCACGAATCCGCGCCGACCGCACAGCTAAGGCGGTCCTGGTTGGCGCGTGGCACGTTGGGGCCTGGCCGGAGAGGCGAGCGCTCAGCCGCGGAGCGCGGCGATGAGCGACTCGTCGGTCGGGGTCGAGCCCAGGTCAAGCCGCGCCCCGACAACAGCAGCAAGCGGCGGCTCCAGGTAGGTCGAGCGCAGCGCCTCCCACGCGTCCGCCGAGAAGACCTCGGTGGGGGCGCCGTCGAGGAGGATCCGGCCCGCGCGCAGGACGATCACGCGTTCGAAGGCCTCGGCCACGAAGCGCATGTCGTGGCTGATGGCGATCACCGTGCGGCCCGCCGCCGCGGCCCGCTCGATCACCGTCCGCACCCGATCTACGCCGCGCAGGTCCTGCCCGGTCGTCGGCTCGTCCAGGACCAGCACCGGCGTGCGCATCGCCAGGACCGATGCCAGTGCCAGCAGCTTGCGCCGTGATCCGCCGAGGTCGTAGGGGTTCGTCCGCTCCTCGCCGTCCAGGCCGGTTGCCTCGAGCGCATCGCCCACCGCGGCCCGCAGCTCGGCCCAGGACAGCCCCACGTTGCGCGGCCCGAACTCGACCTCCGACCGCACCGAGCCGGCGAAGATCTGGCGGTCCGGGTCCTGGAAGACGAGGCCCACCCGCCGCGCGAGCTGCGCCACGGTCAGGTCCCGGGCATCGGCGCCGTCGACCAGGACGCGTCCCTGCGTCGGCCGCAGCAGCCCGTTGAGATGCCGTACCAGCGTCGTCTTGCCGCTTCCGTTCTGCCCGACCAGCGCCACTCGCTCACCTGCCGCGATCCGCACGCTGACCCCGTCCAGCGCACGGACCCCACCCTCGGCGTAGACATGGACGAGCTCCTCCACCGCCAGCTCCGTCACGGACCGATTGCCTCCGCCAGCCGCTGGCCATCCACCCGGGCGCCCTCGGCCAGCTGCCGCAGCCGGACCGATGCGGGGCTCGCCACGCCGAGTCCGTCCAGCCGGGGATCGGCCAGGACGGTGTCGGCCGGTCCCTGCAGCGCGATGCGGCCGGCCTCGAGGACCACGACGCGGCTGCAGGCCGCCGCGAGGAGATCGGTCTTCTGCTCGGCGACCAGGATGCTCGTGCCGCCGTCCGCCAGGCGCTGGATGGCATCGGCGACCATGCGCGTGCCTGCCGGATCGAGCTGCGCGGTCGGCTCGTCGAGGACGAGGTGCGCGGGAGCCATGGCGAGCAGGCCGGCGATGGCGACGAGCTGCTGCTGACCTCCGGACAGACGCAGCGGGTCCCGCTCGGCCAGGTCCTCGATGCGCAGCGCCCTCAGCGCCGTCCAGGTCCGCTCCAGCAGCTCGTCGCGCGGCACGCCCAGGTTCATCGGCCCGAAGGCGACCTCCTCGAAGACGGTGCCGGCCACCTGCGACAGCTGCGAGGCCGGCGACTGGAAGGCAATCGCCACGCGCTGGCTGAGCCGATGCATCGGCCACGGATCGACGTCCTCACCGTCGATGCTCAGCCGCCCGCGAATCTGGCCGCCAACCGTCCGCGGCGCCAGGCCGCTGAGCACCAGGCAGAGCGTCGTCTTGCCCGCCTCGGATGCCCCGGCCAGCCCGATCACCTCGCCCTCGCGCAGCTCGAGGCTGACGTCGAGCAGCGAGGGACGGTCGGCGCCGGCGTATCGGTAGGAGACCGATTCGAGGGCCAGGCTCACGGCAGCCAGCCGGTCAGGCGCGCCGCGATGAGCAGCGCCAGGCCGCTCAGCAGCGCCCAGCGCGCCAGGCGCTGCCATCCGGAGTCGGCCGGCCACCACAGCAGCGTGCGTCGACCCGGCCGCGTGAAGCCCCGCGCCTCGAGGGCCATTGTCCGCTCCTCGACCTCGGCGATGGAGCCCAGGATGACGGGCCCCACGATGGGCACGATGCCACGCACGCGGCGCCACGGGCTGCCCTCGGTGTCGAGCCCACGCGCCCGCTGTGCCGCGGTGATCTGCGCCGCGCGCTCCACCATCGCGGGCACCGTCTGGACCGACGCGTTGGCGACGAAGGCGACGCGCGGGCTGATCCCGCGTCGCTCGAGATCCACCACGAGCTCGGCGGGCCGGGTGGTCAGGTAGAAGAGGGTGACCGCGCCGCTGATGGCCAGGATCCTGGCCAGGATCTCGATGGCGAACGCGAGCCCCTCCGCCGTGGCCGTCACCGGGCCGACGCGCAGGAGGACGGTCTGGCCACCGGGAAAGAAGAAGACGTTGACGAGCAGGGCGGAGATCGCGATCGGCAGCGCCAGGAGCAGGGTCAGACGCAGCAGCCGCCGGAGCACGCCTGCAATGACTGCGGGAGCGATGACGGCGCAGGTTACGAGCAGGGCAGGACCGATGACGCCGCCGATGACCACCGCGGCGACGGCCGTGACCGTGGCCAGCGTGGCCTTGGTGAGCGGGTTGAGCCGGTGGAACGCGGAAGGCCCCGGACGTCGCAGGAAGTCCGGGACCCGGCGTTCGCTCAGGCGGTTGCTCCCCGCCACTCGCCCTCGGTGGGCGCGTCGTCGTCACCTGCCTCCAGCAGCCGCTCGCCCTGCGGGAAGCGGGCCTTCGTCCTGCGCGCCATGGCGTTGAGGATGAGATAGACGACGAAGAAGGTGGTGATCTTGTCGATCGGGTCGCTGATCAGCCCCTGGCCCAGGGTCGCCGCACCGATGTCGGCGCCGGCCTGGCGGAAGGCGACGACCAGGAAATCGGTCCCGGAGCCCGTCACGCCGCTGAACACGTTGGCGCTGATGGGCGCGCTGATCAGCGCGGCGACGATGCCCGTGGCGAGCCCGGCGACCACGACGTACGCGGCGGTCAGGTCGCGGCGGATGGCGAGCATGAGCAGCAGGCCGATGACCGTGCCCGCCACGAGCAGCAGCGCCAGCCAGCCGAGCACCACGAACATGACGTTGTCGCTGGCCACCTCGAAGCCGGCCTCCTGGCCGAAGATGACCTCGTAGCCCAGGATCGCGAGATACGACATCAGCAGGATCACGCCGACGGTGAGGGCACCGCCCAGCGCGAGCTGCCCGATCGGTCGGCCCAGGCGCGGCCGCAGCCAGCCGGCGCGTCCCACGAGCCCGGCGATGAGGCCGATCACGGCCGCGACGATGGCGAACGCGGCCACCGACCCGCTGTTGAAGGGCGGGGGGACGACGTAGGTCCACAGCATGTTCGCCAGGAACCCGGTCAGGGCGCCGGGAATCGGTCCGGCCAGGACGCCCACCAGGATGGTGCCGATGCTGTCGAGGTAGATGGGGATCTTGAGTGCATTCGCGACGGCGGCGCCGAGCACGATGTTGATGGCGATGGCGATCGGCATGAGCACGATCGTGCGCGTGTCGAACTGCCGCGCGATCGAGGCGAACGCCCGGGTCTGCAGATACTCGACCGCCGCGTAGACGACGAAGGCGACGACGAGGGCCACGGCGAGGATGAGCGCGAACGAGTTCGCGCCCTCGACGTCGAAGAAGACCTCCTCGTCGACGCCGGTGGCGAAGTTTCCGAAGCCGATGATCCCCACGAACGCAACCACGAGGAACGCCACCAGGGCTGCGACCCAGCGAACGGCCATGGCTTGAACCCTCCTCAGCTGTAGGGGACGGTGACGGCGCGGCTGAGCCGGTCGATGAGCTCCGACTTCATGCCGTTCGCATCGATGGCGGTCGCCAGCGTCGTGGTCGGGCGTCCCTCGCTCTCGACTCGATAGAGCGAGCCCGCCGCGTAGGCGTCCGAGGTCGTGTCGCAGGCCAGTCGCTCATCCACGGTCTCGGTCACGAGGTCCGGCCGCAGTATCGCGGCGATGAGCGTCACCGGATCGTGGAGGTAGGCGCCGTCGATGCCGTCGGCCTGCTGGTGGAATCCAACGTAGAAGCGCACGGCGTCGCGAACGATGCCGGCCAGGTGCGTGTCGGGCAGCGCGCCCAGGTCGTCCATGGTGAAGACGACATCCTGCGTCGCGTCGAGCGGAAAGATGCGGTGCAGGGCCCCGGCGGCGAGGCACGCCTCGGTCGCCTCGGGGTCCACGCAGGCGTTCCACTCGCCGGTCTCCGTGGTGTTGCCGCGCTCCTCGAGCGTGCCGCCCATCCAGATGACGTCCCGGGTGCCGCCGCCCAGGTCGACGCCGTGCTGCACCGCGGCCGCCAGGTTGGTGAGCGGTCCCAGGGCCAGGATGGTGGCCTCGCCCGGGTGGCGGCCCACGTGCGCCCCGAGATAGCGGCTGGCCGGGATGGCGGTGTACTCGGTCGTGCCGAGCTGGCGGTCCTCGCCGCGCAGCTCGACGTAGCCGGTGCCGGTGGGCCCATGCGTGTCGGGCGCCGTTCGCAGGCGTCGCTGCAGCGGCCGCGCGGCGCCGATGCTCACCGGAACGTCGCCGCGGCCGACCATGCGCAGGATCTTTCCGGTATTGCGCGCCACATGGTGGATCTCGACGTTGCCCGCCACGCACGTCACGCCGCGCAGGTTGACCTCGGGGCTGGTGGCGGCGATCAGCAGGGCGATCATGTCGTCGATGCCGGTATCGACGTCCATGATGAGGGGGCGTGCCTGCTCGCGCGGCGCGGCGTCCATCGGCCCTCTATGGTACGGCGCCGCGACCGTCGGCGGAAACCCCCGGAATGTTCCGCCGGCTAGTCGGGTCGCCAGCCTCCGGCCTGGCCCACCTTGGTGGCCAGCGGTCGGCCCAGCGTCTCGCTGATGAAGCGCGCCGCGTCTAGGAGCGCCTCGAGGTCCACGCCGTGGCTCAGCCCCTCGCGGTCGAGCAGGTAGACGAGGTCCTCGGTCGCCAGGTTGCCGGCGGCGCCCGGCGCGTAGGGGCAGCCACCGGTCCCTCCGGCGGCGGCGTCGAAGGTACGGATTCCAAGCTCGAGCGCGGCGCTCACGTTCGCCACGGCAGTCCCTCGCGTGTCGTGGAAGTGCATCGCCAGCTGCTGTGCGGCGATGCCGGAGCTGATGAGCGCGCCCACCACGCGCCGCACGTCGGCGGGACCGGCCACGCCGATCGTGTCGCCGATGCTCAGCTCCTCGACGCCCAGCTCGAGCAGCTGCTGCGCCACGCCCACCACCGCGGCCGCGCCGACCTCGCCCTGGTACGGGCAGCCGAACGCGGTGCTCACGTAGCCTCGCGTCCACCAGCCTGACCGCCGCGCCTCTTCCAGCACCGGGCCGAAGGCCTCCAGCGACTCGGCGATCGTCATGTTGATGTTCGCCTTGGTGAATGGCTCCGACGCCGCGGTGAATACGCAGACCGCCTCGACCCCGGCATCGCGCGCCCGCTCGAGGCCGCGGGCGTTCGGCACCAGGACCGGGTAGCGGACGCCCGGGCGCCGGTCGAGCCGCGCCAGCAGCTCGTCGGCGTCGGCCAGCTGCGGGATCGCCTTGGGTGAGACCAGGCTCGTGGCCTCGATCTCGCGCAGCCCGGCATCGGCCAGCAGCTCGATGAAGCGCAGCTTGGCATCGGTCCCGATCGGCTGCTTCTCGTTCTGCAGCCCGTCCCGCGGGCCGACCTCGTAGACCCGCACATCCTGGTCGCTCACGCGGATACCTCCGCCAGCACGTCACCCCGCTGCACCTGCTGCCCCTCCCTGACCTCCAGCCGTGCCACCGTCCCGTCCATCGGCGACACGACGGCATGCTCCATCTTCATGGCCTCGATGATCACCACCGGCTGATGCGCCAGGACCGATGCGCCTTCGGCGACTCGCACCGCGATGACCCGCCCGGGCATCGGCGCGGTCAGGACCGATGCGCCATCGCCTCCAGCCGCCGATGCATGGCGGGCCGCCTCCTCCACGCTCGGCGCGGGCGCGATCGTCATCTCGATCGACTGGCCCTCGACCGCGACGTGCACGATGTCGCTCGCCCGCGACGTGGCGACCTGCGTGGCCGTGGCTGCCAGCTCCACTGCTCGCTCCTCCTCGCCGCAGCGCAGCCGGACCGATGCCGGAGCGTTCAGGCGCCACCCATCGGCCCATGGATCTGAGCCTGGGGCTGGCCTGAGCGCCACGGCCGCGGCCAGCCAGTGCTCCTCGGTGGGTGTCGGCGCCGAGGGCAGATCCAGGCCGGCGATCGTATCGGTCCGCATCTCGGCCTCGATCATGGTGGGCAGGGCCATGAGCCAGCGCAGGAAGCGCAGGTTGGTCCGCACGCCGAGCACGGTCGTGGCATCGAGCGCGGCGCGCAGGCGTTTCAGCGCCTCCTCGCGATCGCGGCCGTGGGCGATGAGCTTGGCGAGCATGGGATCGTATCGGTCCGAAACCGTGTCGCCCTCCGCGATCCCGGCGTCGATGCGGATGCCGTCGCCGGCCGGCCACTCGAGGTGGGCAACCCGGCCGGTGGCGGGCAGGAAGCCGGCCTCCGGGTCCTCGGCGTACAGGCGTGCCTCGATGGCGTGGCCGCTGATCCGCGGGAGAACCGACAACCCGAGCTCGGCCAGGCGCTCGCCCGCGGCGATGCGCAGCTGATCGGCCACGAGGTCTCGCCCGGTGATCATCTCGGTCACCGGATGCTCGACCTGCAGCCGGGTGTTCATCTCGAGGAAGAAGAACTCGCC
Organism: Candidatus Limnocylindria bacterium; assembly: GCA_050692055.1. Classification (GTDB taxonomy): domain Bacteria; phylum Chloroflexota; class Limnocylindria; order QHBO01; family QHBO01; genus JBOGTC01. Next base: position 16,158 of record JBOGTC010000099.1, read on the forward strand.
GCTGTCGGTGAGGAGCATCTCGACCGTGCCTGCGCTGGCGTATCCGACCGACGACGCGACGGCCAGCGCCGCGCTGCACATGCGCTGCCGCAGCTCCGCCGAGACCGATGGCGCCGGCGCCTCCTCCACGATCTTCTGGTTGCGCCGCTGGGCGCTGCAGTCTCGTTCGCCGAGGTGGACGCCGTTCCCGTGCCCGTCGAACAGGACCTGGATCTCGACGTGCCGCGGCCGCTCGAGGTAGCGCTCGATGATGAGCCGGTCGTCGCCGAACGCGCGCCCCGCCTCGCGTCGGGCGGCCGCCAGCGCCTCCTCCAGGTCGCCGGGATCGCGGACGACGCGCATCCCCTTGCCGCCGCCACCGGCCGACGGCTTGACCAGCAGCGGGAAGCCGACGCGTTCCGCCTCGTGGCGAAGCGTCTCGTCGTCCTGGGCCTCGCCGTCGTAGCCGGGAATGATCGGGACGCCCTGCGCCGCGGCACGCTGGCGGGCGGTCGCCTTGTCCCCCATGGCGGCGATGGCCTCGGGCGGCGCGCCGACCCAGGTCAGGCCTGCCTCGATCACCGCTCGTGCGAACGCCGCGTTCTCGGCCAGGAAGCCGTAACCGGGGTGGACGGCGTCGGCGCCGGCGCGACGGGCGACGGCCAGCAGCTCTCCGCCATCGAGGTATGAGTCGATCCCGTGCGCCTCCGCGGTGCCCACCGGCGGCCGGTCGTCCGACGCGTGGACCCCGATCGCCCGAATGCCGAGGCGTGTCGCGGTGCGTGCCACGCGCTCGGCGATCTCGCCGCGGTTCGCGATGAGGAGCGTGCGGATGGCCGTTCCCGCCGCCCGGACGCTGCCGTGGGTGCCGTCCGGGGCTCGGCGGACCGATGCTTGGCGAACCGACGAAAGCGACGAACGCGACACTCGGACGCGCCCACCAACCTTGGTGCCGGCCAGCCGTCCCTCCCGAATCCAGCGTTGGACGGTCCGCGGCGTGACATCGAGCTCTGCCGCGACCTGGCTGGGGGTCAGCGAATCATCGACCATGTCGGGATTGTCGCAGGTCGCGATCCCTCCGCGTTGATGACCCGTTCAATGTTCCACCCGTGCAACTTCGTCGAGCTTGTGAGCGTTCTGACGGCCGCATGGCGGTGCCAACCGTCCGCCTCGGCAAGCTGAGGGGGCCATCGAAGCCAGTTACGGGGCCGAAGCGCGAGCAACTTGCACAGCCAGCAGATAAGGGCAGGCATCCGCCTCAAGCCGTCGCGCGCAACGCCGATCGCGCGCCAGCCGTCGCGCCTACCCGTCGCGCCAGGATGGTGGCCGCTTCTCGAGGAAGGCGACGAGGCCCTCCTGCCCCTCGGACGAGGTCCGCTGCTGCGCGATGTGGCGAATGGTGTGGGCGCGCGCGTCGGCGGGAGAAAGCGTCCGCAGCTCGCGAACCATGGCCTTGGCCGAGCGCAGGGCCGTCGGCCCGGCGGTCTGCAGCTCGGCGAGGATGCCCTCGATGCGGTCGTCCATGGCGTCCTCGTCCGCGAGCACCTCGTGCACCAGGCCGATCCACTGCGCGCGGCGCGCCACGAACCGCTCGCCGGTGGGGAAGAGCGCGCGAGCGTTGCTCTCGCCGATCTTGGCCACCACGAAGGGGCTGATGACCGCCGGCAGGATGCCGAGCTTCGTCTCGGCGAAGCCGAAGATCGCGTCGTTGGTCGTCAGCACCACGTCGCTCACGGCGCACAGCCCCATGCCACCGCCGAGCGCGGCGCCCTGCACGCGGGCGATGACCGGCACCGGGCAGGCGTCGATGGCGGCGAACATGGCGTGCATGGCGGCCGCGTCGCGCTCGTTCTCCTCGACGCTCAGCTCGAGGGACGATCGCATCCACTCGATGTCCGCGCCGGCACTGAACGTCGCGCCCTCCCCGGCCAGGACGATGCCCCGCAGGGCATCCGGCGCTTCCGCGCCGAGCATCTCGAACGTGCCGCGCAGGTCCTCGATCAGCTGGGCGTTGAAGGCGTTGCGGACCTCGGGCCGCGCCAGCGTCACGCGCGCGAAGACGCCGGATCGCTCGACACGCACCACGATCATCGACGGTCCCTCCGGTGAAATGGATCGGTGACGGCACGAACCGCGGACAGCAGTGGCTCTTCCAGCCAGACCACGTCGGTGCCATCCGGGACGTCCACCGTGGCCGACGCACCCGGCTCACCTACCAGGCCGAGCATGAGCCGTGCCCGACCGTCGGCCGCATCGCTCTCGACGAGATAGGCGGCGTCGACCCCGCTGCCCTGCAGCGCCGTCGCCAGGCGGTCTTCCAGCGGCGACGTGTCGGACCCCGGCAACCGGACCCGGATCGAGCGCCGCTCGGTGGCTGCGAAGATCGGCTCATCGGTCCCCGGGAGGCGCCCGGCGGCGAGCGCCGCCAGCTCATCGGCTTCGAAGCGGTAGGGAACCGGCCCGGCCGGGTCCAGGATGGCCGGGAGGCTCGACGCCGCCAGGTTGGCCACCGCGATGCGCGCTGGGAGCGGCAGGTTTCCCGTCTGCGACGGCGCCCAGGCGGCCAGTGCCGCGAATGAGCCGAAGGCCACGCTGATCGGGTTGCCGTCGGGGTCGCGGGCGAGCATGACGCTGATCTCGACCTCCTCCTCGTCGTTCACGGCCGATGCCAGCGCCGACTTCGCGTCCTCACCGTGCTCCGGCGGCACGGGCAGGATCAGCGTGCCGCTCATGAGCGCCCGATAGAAGGCGTGGAGCGCGCGATGGTCATCGTCGCCACGGGCCTCTGCGTCGCGGGCCGCGATGGCCGCATCCCACAGCGTGGCCGCGCTCTCCTCGAGCGAGCCGGTGGGTGTCTTCGGGTCATGCGAGCCCGGTGCCGGGCGTTCGGGGACGGCCTGGGTCATGGAAGGTCGAGCCTACCGCATGGCTGGTAGGATCGTCCCATGATCCGCGGCATCGACCACCTCGTGATCGCCTGCGCCGATCCGGACGCCGCGGCCCTGGAGCTCGAGTCGTCGCTGGGCCTGGTCGCCACCGGCGGCGGCCGGCACGAGGGCCTCGGCACCTTCAACCGGATCGTGTGGCTGGCCGACGGCTCGTACCTCGAGCTGATCGGCGTCGACGACCGGGAGGCGGCCGCCGATCAGCCTGTCGGGGCTGCCGCGGCGCGCGCCCTCGACGAGCACGGCGGCGGCCTGGCCACCTTCGCCCTGCTGGATGACGAGCTCGAGCTGACCGCGGGAGCGCTGCAGGGCGCAGGATCGTCCGTCTCCGATATCAGGCACGGGTCGCGGCGACGGGCGGACGGCGAGGTCGTGGAGTGGTGGGTCTCCGTCCCGGGCAGACCGCTGGCGCCCAACGGCATCCCGTTTCTCATCCAGCACGCCTATACCGGAGCCGAGTGGGGCCATGACGCGATGGAGGCGCGGCGCACCTTCGCGCAGCCCATCGGCTCGCCGGTCATTCTTGCTCGGCTCGACATCGCCACCGCCGATCCGCCGTCGCTGGCGGCGCTCTACTGGGAGCAGCTCGGCCTGGAGTTCTGGGCGGTCGCCGACCTGGCCGTGTGCACGGTCGGCCCGCACACCATTCGCCTGGTCCCGGAGCGCGAGATGCCCGTCCCGGCGGTCGTCACCATCGGCGCCGAGGTGGAGGCGCCGCGCGCGGTGGAAGCGCTCGGCGTGCGTTTCGACGTGGAGTGGGTTGAGCTGCCACTTCCGACGCCGAACCGCGCCTGAGCGTCTCACATCCGGAAGACGCCGAAGCGGGTGTCGGGGATCGGCGCGTTGAGCGCCGCCGAGATGCCCAGGGCCAGGACCCTGCGCGTGTCGAGCGGGTCGATCACGCCGTCGTCCCACAGCCGCGCGGTCGAGTAGTAGGGCGAGCCCTCGCGCTCGTACTTGTCCAGGATCGGCGCCTCGAAGGCATCGCGGTCGGCATCGGTCTCGAAGCCTCCGCGCACGGTCGACAGCACCCGGGCCGCCTGGCCGCCGCCCATGACGCTGATCCTCGCGTTCGGCCACATCCACAGCTGACGCGGCGAGTAGGCGCGTCCGGCCATGCCGTAGTTTCCTGCGCCGAATGAGCCGCCGATGATGACCGTGAACTTTGGCACGTTCGTGGTCGCAACCGCGGTCACCAGCTTGGCCCCGTCCTTGGCGATGCCGCCGGCCTCGTATTCGCGGCCGACCATGAAGCCGGTGATGTTCTGGAGGAAGACCAGCGGGATCCGACGCTGGCTGGCGAGCTCGATGAAGTGCGCGCCCTTCAGGCTGGACGAGCTGAAGAGGATCCCGTTGTTGGCCAGGATGCCGACCGGGAAGCCGTGGATGCGCGCGAAGCCGCAGACCAGCGTCTCCCCATACCGCTCCTTGAACTCGTGGAGCTCGCTGCCGTCGACGAGGCGGGCGATCACCTCGCGCACGTCGTACGACTGTCGCGCATCGGCGGGGATGACGCCGTAGAGATCTTCGGGCGGGACCGATGGCTCGCACGGCTCGCCCATCGGCCACGGCGGCTCGGGCTTGCGCCAGGCCAGGTTGCGCACGATGGAGCGGCCGATGGTCAGGGCGTGCTCGTCGTCGAGCGCGAAGTGGTCGGCCACGCCGGAGAGCGTGGTGTGGACCTCGGCGCCGCCGAGATCCTCGGCGCTCACCTCCTCGCCGGTGGCGGCCTTCACCAGCGGCGGGCCGCCCAGGAAGATCGTGCCCGTGCCCTTGACGATGACCGTCTCGTCGGACATCGCCGGGACGTAGGCGCCGCCGGCGGTGCAGGAGCCCATGACGAGGGCCACCTGCGGGATGCCGCGCGAGCTGAGCTGGGCCTGGTTGAAGAAGATGCGCCCGAAGTGGTCGCGATCGGGAAAGACCTCGTCCTGCATCGGCAGGAAGGCCCCGCCGGAGTCGACGAGGTAGAGGCACGGCAGCCGGTTCTCGAGCGCGATCTCCTGCGCTCGGAGGTGCTTCCTGACGGTGATGGGGTAGTAGGTGCCGCCTTTGACCGTGGCGTCATTGGCCACGATGGCGCACTCCACGCCCTCCACCCGGCCGATGCCCGTCACGATCCCGGCGCCCGGTGCATCGCCGTCGTACAGGTCGCTGGCCGCCAGGGCGCTCAGCTCCAGGAAGGCACTGCCGGGGTCGAGGAGGCGATCGATCCGCTCCCGCACCGGTAGCTTCCCGCGCTCGCGGTGGCGTGCGACGGAGCGCTCGTCACCCCCGGCGCCCCCGTCGCCGAGTGCCGCTGTGCGCGCGCGCAGGTCCTCGACCAGGCCGCGCATCACATCGGCGTTGGCGCGGAACGTATCGGAGCTCGGATCGAGGGAGGAGCGCAGAACGGCCATCGGTGCCGTGATTATGGCCGCGCCGGTCGCCGCCGGCAGTCGTGGCGACGCCGGTCAGCTAGGCCAGGGTGACGAGCGGGACGATCTGGGCGATGTGCGCCGTGTTGACGATGACAACGCTCACCACGTGCTCGAACGGGGGCTCGCCGTTGTGAAGCAGATATGCATCGGTGAGCGGGATCATGCGCTGGCTGCGAAGGAGGTGCGGGCCGACCTCCACGCCGGGGTGGAGGTGCACGTTGCCCGTGACGCTGAACGGGCCAGCGACGAGCGCGGCGCGACGCAGGCGTCGGTGGAGGCGCAGCTGCCGGGAGGCGCGCCACTCCGGAGGCATGGCGAGGATGACGCGCGCGGTCTCGATCGACTGCCACTCGCCGTTCTCGCCCGGCTCATCCGGGTCGCCGACGGCGGTGGGCGCCTCGACGGCATCGAGCGGGCCGGGGCTCGGCTGCCACAGGCGCAGCTCGTCCTGGCTGTTGAGCAGGTCGGTCACCCGGCGTCCGCCCGGAGCGATCCAGCCGACGATCCGGCTGTCGGCCGTGTAGATCTCCATGGGCGCCAGCTCGGTGGCGGTGGCGAGCGTCGCGGCCTGCTGTGAACCGGCCGCGTTGGCGGCACGCCGCCAGTTCCAGAACGTCACGTTGCCTCCTGATCGGACGCGAGCCGCTGGGCACGATGCGGCCGCTTGTCGCACCGTACGCGTACGCGCTCGCCTGACCAACGGGCCGAAAGTCCTAGGTGGGGGCGTTGCCGGACCGCAACGACGCCCTCACCGCGGAGGAGATCGGCGAGATGTTCGGCGAGGAGGGCATGGGCTGGGGTCGTCTGCGGCGCAAGCTCGACCCTGACGGTGAGTACGGCCTGCATCCGGGCATCGGCTGGATCATGCGCGTGGCGCCGGCGAGGATCCCGATGAGGACGAGGATCCGGAGGCGACGGAGGAGTCCGAGGACGCCTCCCTCGAGGGGGGACGACGAGGGTCGCGGCCGTCCCGATAACCCAGGCCTGCACGGCCGCGATCGGGCCGCCGAGGCAAAGGCGAAGCACGAGAACGGCGGCAACGGCAACGGCCGCGGCGGTCGCCCCTGAGATCGCGCGCGGCGCCTCAGGCCTGAGGCGTGTTTGATAACCCGCCCCATCGGCGCGATACTCCGGCGCATTGATCGATTCAGCCCAGACGGCGACGCCGGTGGCGGGTTCGGCCCCCGACGGGATGCCGGACCCGATCCTCGCTCCGCCGCAGATCGCGCGCTCCGGCGACCCGTTCGCCGCGCTGCGCCTCGTGCACTTCATCTCGCGGCTGCAGCGCAACGTCAGCCTGCAGCTGCGCGACGTCGTGGCCGCGCTGAATGCCGCCTATCTCGACTGGTACTTCAGTGAGAAGGTGGTGCTCGCGGAGCTCGTGCAGCTGCAGGCCAACTGGGCGATCAGCTTCCACGGCGAGGACCGCCTGATCCTCGATCGCAACCAGCGCGGTCACACGCTGCTGATCGTCGACTCCACCAAGATGAGCGGCTTCCTGGTCAACGAGGCACGTCGGCTGGCCGACGCGTGCGAGGAGGAGCTGCGCCGCTTCACGCTCGGCGACGGGGTCAGCCCGGACAACTGACGAGGTCTCCAAGGCGCGGCGACATGACGCCCGCGGGACTCCTAGCCCCGCAGCTCCTCGAGGCGGTCGTCGCGGCCGATCAGGATCAGCTCGTCGCCCTCGGCGATGCGCTCGTCGCGGGCGGGATTGATGAAGACCTGCTTGCCGCGCCGCAGCGCGATCGGCGTGAGGTTCAGCCGTCCCTTGAGATCCAGCTCGCCCAGGCTGCGCCCGATGAACGACTTCGGCGGCCGGATCTTCTCCAGGCCGAAGTTCGGCGCGACATCCAGGTAGTCGATGACGTTGGGCACGTTGAACGAATGCGCGAGTCGGACGCCAGTCTCGCGCTCCGGGAACACGACGCGATCGGCGCCGACGCGGGCCAGGATCTCGCCATGCAGCACGCTGCCGGCCTTGGCGATCACGGTACGCACGCCCAGGCGCTTGAGCACCATGGTGGCGAAGATCGACGGCTCGGTATCGCTGCTGATGGCCACGATGGCCGTCGGGAACTCGGCTGCGCCGGCGGCGCGCAGCGCGTCCTCGTCACTGGCATCGAGCTGCAGCGCATGCGTCACGTCGGGGGCGACGTCGTTCACCTCCTGCTCGCCGCGGTCGATGGCGAGCACCTGGTGACCGAGCCGCTCCAGCTCGCGGGCGACCGCCAATCCGAATCGGCCCATGCCGATCACCATCACCTGTTGTCCGGCCATCAGCCCTCCTACCCGATGCGCACCGATTCGACCGCCGGGCGATACGGTACCGGATGCGCCCGCGCGGCGAGGGCCAGCACAAGTGTGAGCGGTCCCAGGCGGCCGACGAACATTGCTACCACCAGGATGATCCTGGCGGGCATCGTCACCTCGGGTGTGATCCCGGTGCTGGCGCCGACCGTGCCGAATGCGGAGACCGCCTCGAACAACGTCTGGACGAAGGTCGCGTCGGTCGTGAGCGTCAGGCTCAGGCCGACGCTGAAGACGAACGCGATCGAGAGCAGGGCCACCGCCAGCGCCCGATAGACGACGGCGTGCTGGATGCGCCGTCCGAACGCCTGGGCCGAGGGCTGGCCGCGGACGGTGGAGACGATGGCGATCAGCAGCACGCTGAACGTATTGACCTTGATGCCGCCGGCGGTTGAGCCCGATGCGCCACCGATGAACATCAGCGCCATCACCACGAACAGCGTCGGCTCCAGGAAGGCGCCGGTGTCCAGGCCGGTGAAGCCAGCGGTGCGCAGCGTGGCCGACTCGAACAGGGCGTTCAACACACGTTGCTCGGTCGGGAGGGCACCGAGCGTCGCGGGATTGCTCCATTCGGTGAAGGCAATGGACAACGATCCCCCGACGAGCAGGATGACGCTGGTGGCCAGCACGAGCTTGGTCTCCAGCGCCAGGCGGTTCCATCGGCGCTTGTCGACGGCATCACCCACGATGGCGTACCCGAGGCCGCCCGCCGTCAGGAGCGTCGCGACGGTGAGCAGGACAACCCAGTCGTCGACGAACGGCGCAAGGCTCCGGAAGCCGCCGGTCAGGTCGAAGCCCGCGTTGTTGAAAGCCGAGACCGAGTGAAAGATGCCCCACCAGATGCCGAGCGGGTCGCCGGGTGGGCCCGCCTCGGGGCCTGCCATGAAGGCGATCGACAGGATCACCGCGCCGACGCCCTCGGCGAGGAGCGTGAAGATCGCGATGCGGCGCACGATGCCCGTCACGTTGCCGAGCTGAAGGCCGCCCAGCGACTCCTGCACGAGGACCCGGTCCCGCAACGTGGTTCGTCGGCGAACGAGTAGGAGCAGCAGGAGCGTGGAGCCGGCCATGATCCCGAAGCCGCCGGCCTGGATGAGCAGCATGATGATGACCTGCCCGACGGGGCTCCAATAGGTCCCGGTGTCGAGCACCACGAGCCCGGTGACGCATGCGGCGCTTGTCGCCGTGAAGAGCGCATCGACGAATGGTGTGGCCCGCCCGTCCTGTGCGGCGATCGGCAGCATGAGCAGGACGGTGCCGATGGCGATGAGAACGGCGAAGGCGATGACCAGCGAGAACGCCGGATGCGGCCCGGCACGCAGCTTCTTCGCCGGCTTGACGGTGAACTCCTGGGGCTGGACCCGGCTCACCCGGACGCGCTTGTCGCCCGGCCGGCGGCCGCCGACCGTCACCTGAGATCAGGCTGCTTCTGGCTCACCCGTGGGACTGTAGCGGGATCGGCGCGCTAGACGCGGTCCGATGTAGCGGCCTGCCCAACGCTCGCACCGGCCGCTGCCTCTGCCGGCGAGGGCCTGACCGCCCCATCCGCCACCGGCAGGGGAACGCGGCGCGGCTTGGGCCGGAAGGGGGAGGTCTCGGGGACAATCGGTCCATCCGGCTCGTCCAGGCGTCCGCCGCGGTAGGCCTCCCACACCGCCATGACGGTATCGCGGTGTGGCCGGATGCGGCAGTGCTCGTCGCGATTTCCCATCTCGTCGCAATAGCCGAGCGGGACGCACTTGGGTGCTAGGAAGGAGCCGAAGAATGGCGAGACGCGGAAGATCTCGTGGCGGATCTGCTTGAAGAGCTGGCGGATCTCCCACTGCGCCATGGTGCATAGGCGCAGCCCTGACATATGGATCAGCTGGCGCAGGTTGACCGTCATGATCAGGTTGGTCTGCATGGCGTTGGGGAAGATGAAGCGGGCGTCCTCGGCTGGCACCTCCGCCTGCAGCAGCTGGCCGTACAGGTCGAGGTTGTCGTCGATCGCCTGTCGGAAGCGGCCGGCCAGGTCATCGGGCAGGTCGCCCTTGGTGATCGAGTCCGGCACCGTGTAGTTGTCGCGCGCCTTGAAGCTCACGTAGCGCTGCGACTGCTGGTCGAACGCGGTTCCGGCCCGGTGTCGCACCAGCTGGTGCGACAGCGTCCGCGTCACGCCGCTGATGGCGAACGTGAAGTTGACGTGCTCGATAGTCGATCCGTGCCCCGACTCCATCACCTTGCGCACGAGGTTCTGCTGCTTCTCGTCGGCCACGGTGCGGTTGACCGCCTTGTCCCAGATCTGGTCGGGCAGCTGCTCGGAGTAGCAGGTGCGGCAGGCCGTATAGATGATCGGGAGGTAGAACTCCTCGACGATCTCCCTGGTCGGGAAGATGAGCTTGGCGGAGAGGTCCGCGGAGGTGGCTGGCATCGGGCACTGAGGATACCAGCCTTCAGGCCGTCGCCGCTCCACTAATCCACAACATGTTGCGGTGTGGATAAGTCACGCTCCGCTATCTTGTGTCCCGTCCGCATTGGCCGATGGGGCGTCAGGCTCCTCACCATCGCGTGCCTCCAGGCGGGCCACGCCCTGCAGCCGGTCGAGCGCGATCCGGTCGCCACCGGCGCCGCGTGCGCTGGCCAGCGCCTCGTCCGCTCGTCCGATGAGCGTATCGGCGTCAAGGTCCTCACCGGGTCGCATCACCGCCACGCCCACGCTGACGGTGATCGCCAGCGTGCCGCCGGCAGTCGTCACCGGCCGCTGCGCGAGCCGCTGACGCAGCGCGTCGGCGAAGTTGGCGGCGCCGGTCTCGTCAGTGTGCGGCAGGATCGCCAGGAACGCGTCGCCGCCGCTGCGGCCCAGGGCATCCGCGGCACGCACGCGCAGCCGCATGCGCAGCGCCACCTCGCGCAGCACGGCGTCGCCGACCTCCAGGCCGTGGCGTCGATTCACGGCGCTGAAGCCATCGACATCCAGGAGCGCGATGGCCACCGGATGCGGGTAGCGCCGCGCCTGGGCCACCTCCAGCGCGAGCCGCTCGAGGATGGCCGCGCGGCTGGTGACGCCGGTCATCGCGTCCACCGTGGCAGCGCGCTCGATCTCGGCGCGTTGCAGCGCGACCGTGCGGCGCGCCTGCATGAGCTCCTCGATTGTGCCGCGCAGCTCATGTCCCATGCGGTCGACTTGGAGCCGCGCCATGGGCGGCCCCAGCGGGTCTCGGGCGAGCACGATCATGCCGTCCTCGTGGTCCCGCGCCCTCACCTCCAGCGTCTCGGCTGCTCCCGGCCGGGAAGGGGCGACGGGGATCCACCCTTCGCTGCCGCGCAGCTCGGCCATCGTCACCCCGAGCAGATCCTCGAGCCGAGCGCCATGGATCACCCGGCCGGCGCCCAGCAGCTCGCCGCCCGCCACGTTCCAGTCGCGCAGCCGGAGGCGGCCGTCGAACAGGAAGGCTCCATCGCTCGCTGCCTGTACGAAGTCAGGCAGTCGCTGGCCGCCCGTCCTCGCGACTGGCGCGTCGCGCTGCTGCGTAGCCGTCGCGAGCACGGCTGCCGTGGCGCCCGTGGCCAGGCAGACGGCTCCGGCGAGCGTAAGTGGCAGAGCCGCCGTGGCCAGCGCCGACGCGTCGGCGGCGAGCAGGATGAGGATGAGGGCCGCTTCGACAGCCCCGAACGCCACCACGGCCAGGCCGAGCCGCGCACCTTGCCGCTCGACCTCAAGGCTCGCCCAGGGCAGGACACCGGCAAGGGCCAGGAGCGCGCCGCCTCCGGCGAGGCTGGCCGGCAGTGCCGCCGCGCCGAAGCCATCAGCAACGAGGCCACCGCCGAGGAGCGCGAGCCCGGCCGCGCCGAGAAGGTCACCAGGCTGGCCATGCCGAAGCCAGCCGCTCAACAGGCCGATCGTCGCCACGCCGGCGACGCCCGCCACGACCAGCGACGCGGCGCTCACGACGGGCGTGGGCATGGTGACGGCTGTGCTCAGCACGACCCACGCGAGCGAGAGGGCGGCGGCCAGCGCGAGCACGCCGGCGCGCCAGGATCGGGGGCGAGGCATGGTCGCGAGTCTCGGGCGCCGCGGCGCGGACGAGCAATGGTACGAACGGTCGCCGCGCGCTCACGGACCTATACTCGCTGACCGTGACCCCGCGACCGGCCGGCGTGATGTCGCGCGCCGAGTTCTTCTCCGCGACCGATGACCTGATCGCGACGGGCGAGCGGCTGCTCGAGACCCCGGAGTGGGACGGCTTCCGAGCGTGGCTGCTCGAATCCGATGCGCTGCTCGAACGAGTCTGGGGTCGCATGGATCGCTACCATCTGGCCTGGCTCAACGTCGGACGGGGCAGCGCCCCGCCAGGATCGCCGCTCGACGAGGTGGGCACGCAACGCTTCATCGCCGAGGTGGCCAGCGGCAAGCTCGCAGTCCTGCGTACGATGAAGAGCGCCGTCGAACGGCAGGGCTGGACGCTCCTCGTCGACGACGATCCACCTCAGCCACCACCCGAGGAGGACCGGTGACCTACTCGCCTGGCGACCTGGCCGGCGGCCTCGCGGCCGTCCTGGCCCACCCCGACGACGAGAGCTTCGGCTGCGCCGGCGCCATCGCGCTCGCCCACGAGGCGGGCGCGGCCACCCGGCTGCTGGTCGCGACGCGCGGCGAGGCCGGCAGCTCGGAGGACGCGGAGCCCGATCCGGGCATCGCCGACACCCGAGAGGCGGAGCTCATCTGCGCCGCCCGGCGCCTGGGCCTGGACGAGGTGTCGCTGCTCGACGGCTATCCCGACGGCGGCGTGGCCGATCGGCCGTTCGACGGCCTGGTCGAGGAGATCGCCGCGTGGTTGGCCGACCGTCGGCCGGCAGCGGTGGTGACGTTCGGTCCCCACGGCGTGACCGGACACGCGGACCATATCGTGGTGGGCAACGCCACGCGCTGGGCGGTCGAGCGCCTGGCGGAGACCGGGCTTGCGCCGAACGCGGTGTACGTCATCTCACCGGTCTTCGATCCGAGCGGCAACCGCTACGACCTCTCCGGCGAGGAGCAGGCCGCCACGCATCGGATCGACATCACCACGGTCGCCGAGCGCAAGCTCGCGGCGCTCGAGTGCCACGCCAGCCAGACCGACACGGCCGAGGAGATCGCCGCCCTGCGAGCCGCCATCGACGCCGCAGGACCCATCTACGAGGGCTACCACCGCGTACGCCCGCTGGTCCCGGCCGCGCGTCCCGAGTTCGGAACGAGACTCCTGTGACGCGTCCGCCAATCGACTCGTGGTCGCCGGGAGCGTAGACTCTGCGCATGACCATAGACTCAAACCTGGGCAAGGTCGACGAGGTGATGACCGCGCTCTACGACATCCACGACCCGGAGATCGGGATGAGCATCGTCGACCTCGACCTCATCAAGGCGATCGACATCGGCCAGGGCGATCAGCCGACCGAGATCAAGATGGTGCTGACGACGCCATTCTGCCCCTGGGCCGGCGAGCTGATCGGCACCGTCAAGCAGAAGGCCGAGGAGGTCGTGGGGCCGCCGGTCAAGGTCACGCTGCTCGCGGATCGCTGGGAGCCGCCACCGGGCCTGTTCTAGGCCGGGCTCCAGAGCGACCGCAGTTGCGCATCTACACCCGCAAGGGCGACACCGGCACCACCGGCCTGCTCTTCGGGGGTGATCGGGTCAGCAAGGCCGGCCTCCGGACCGATGCCTACGGCACCACCGACGAGGCGGTGTCGGCGCTCGGGCTGGCGCGGGCGGCGATCGGCGCGCAGACCGATCGCGCCGAAGCCCGGCTGGCCGAGCTGATCCTCCGTCTGCAGCGCGAGCTGTTCGTCGTGGGCGCCGAGCTGGCCACGCACGCCGACCGCCGTTCGCGCCTGACCGACGGCTCGTCCCGCATGACTGAGGCGATGGTGACCGCGCTGGAGGGTGAGATCGACGCCCTCGAGGCCGACCACCCGATGCCCGCCGAGTTCGTGCTCCCTGGCGAATCGATGGCGGGCGCCGCCCTCGACCTGGCGCGCACCACGGTTCGGCGGGCCGAGCGCCGCGCCGTCGCGCTGGCCGAATCCGGTGAGCTGCCCGACTCCCAGGTCGTGCCGTACCTCAATCGCCTGGCCGATCTCCTCTTCGTCATGGCCCGTGCCGCCGACGGCGGATTCCGCCCCGTCCGAGACTGAGTCCGACTTCGGCTGCAGCGCATCGCCCGTCTCCAGGTGGGCGCGGATTCCGAAGGCTGAGTCCGGCGTGGCCGATGGAATCCGTAGACGAGCGGGATAGAATCGGTCTGTATCGGTGCGGCCGGCGCCCGACCTCCAATGCCCTCACACCCTCCGAGGTCCAGAACGAGCCATGACCCTGACAGCGTCACGCCACCAGATGTTCATCGACGGCGCTTGGACCGATGCCGGCAACGGCGAGACCGCGCCGGTCATCAACCCGGCCACCGAGGAGACGATCGGCGAGGTGCCGATGGGAGACGAGTCTGACGTCGACCGCGCCGTGGCGGCAGCCCGAGCCGCCTTCGAGGCGTGGTCGCAGACCACCCCGGCCGAGCGGTCCACCGCGCTGCACAAGTTCGCCGACGCCATCGAGGGTGATGCCGAGACGCTCTCCAGGCTCGAGCAGCAGAACGTCGGCAAGCCGAAGGGGACCGCGGACTTCGACGTGGAGTTCACGGTCGACAACGTGCGCTTCTTCGCCGGCGCGGCGAGGGTGATCGAGGGCAAGGCAGCAGGCGAGTACCTCAGCACCCACACCAGCATGATCCGGCGCGAGCCGGCGGGCGTCGTGGGACAGGTCGCGCCCTGGAACTACCCGCTGATGATGGCGATCTGGAAGCTGTGCCCGGCGCTCGCCGCCGGCTGCACCGTCGTTCTCAAGCCGGCCTCCATGACGCCCCTCTCGGCCCTGCGCCTCGCGGAGCTGGCCGCCGATATCTTTCCGAAGGGCGTCCTCAACGTGGTGACAGGTCCGGGCGGCGTCGTGGGCCATCGGCTCATCAGCCATCCCGATGTCGACATGGTGAGCCTGACCGGTGACACCGCCACGGGGAAGGAGATCGCGGCCGCCGCGGCACAGACGGTGAAGCGAGTCCACCTCGAGCTCGGCGGCAAGGCCCCGGTGCTCGTCTTCGACGATGCGGACATGGATGCCCTGGCCGAGACGATCAAGGTGGCCGGCTATTTCAACTCGGGCCAGGACTGCACCGCCGCGACGCGCATCATCGCCATGGGTGATGGCTACGACCGAGCGCTCACCGCGCTGGTCCCCGCGGTCGAGTCGATCAAGGTCGGCGACCCGGCCTCCGATCCGGAGCTCGACATGGGTCCGCTGGTCTCGAAGGCGCAGCGGGACCGAGTCGCCGGCTTTATCGATCGCGCGCGCGGCTACGGCGCCGAGATCGCCGCCGGCGGCGAGACGTCAGGCGACCGAGGCTTCTTCTACAAGCCCTCGATCGTGACCGGCGTGGCCCAGGACGCCGAGATCGTGCAGCACGAGGTCTTCGGCCCGGTCGTGACGGTCCAGCGCTTCAGCGACGAGGCCGAGGGGCTGGCATGGGCGAACGGCGCGCCGTACGGGCTGGCGGCGTCGGTTTGGACGAAGGACGTGAAGCGTGCTCTGCGGTCCGCGAAGGCACTCCGCTACGGCACTGTGTGGATCAACGACCACCTCACGATCGCGTCCGAGATGCCGCACGGCGGCTTCGGACAGTCCGGCTACGGCAAGGACATGAGCAGCTACTCGATCGAGGACTACACGATCATCAAGCACGTGATGGCCAAGATCGTCGACTGAGGACCGATGCTGACCGATGGAGTGAGGCGCGTCCGGCCACGTCCCCTCGCGTGGCTGTCGCAACACGCTCGGGGCCTGGGCCGGCCCGCGCCTGACCTCGTCTGATCTCCATCACACAAAGTCGGCCAACTTCGCACGACTGGGTGTGCGATTGGTCGGTTGGGGCGCCGACATGTCACCACATTCATGTCGGGTATGCATCGGCGGCGAGGGATACGCACGCAGTCGCCAGATTCATGCGAGAGCCGGCAGGACGGTGGCAGCTACCACCACACATGCGCCGCGTGCAGCCACCATATGAATCTGGCGACACGCCGCCTCGGGTAACGCTGGCGAAACGCCTGGCTGAACGCTCGTCGTCGGCTCGGCTCCGTCGCCTAGGATCGGCCCATGCAGTTCGGCGTGATCATCACCGGCGGGTCGGTGGCGGAGCAGATCGAGCTGGCGCGGGCGGCCGAGGCGGCCGGCTGGGACGGCGTCTTCACCTGGGACGGCATCCATGTCGGCAACCGGATGGCGGTGCACGATCCGTGGGTGCTGATGAGCGCCTTTGCCATGGCGACCGAGGGCGTACAGATCGGTGCCATGATCCAGCCGCTGTCGCGCCGACGGCCGTGGAAGGTGGCCCGGGAATCGGTCACGCTCGACCACGTCTCCAACGGGCGATTCGTGCTGTGCGTCGGCCTGGGGGCGCCCGATGACTCGGGGTTCGGGCGCGTCGGAGAGCCGACCGACCGGCGCATTCGCGCCGAGAAGCTGGACGAGACGCTGGAGATCCTGATCGGCCTGTGGTCCGGCAAGCCGTTCGGCTTCAGCGGCACGCACTATCGCTTCGAGCCGATGGCCTTCACGCCCACGCCGTTCCGGCAGCCGCGCATCCCGATCTGGGTCGTCGGCGCCTGGCCTTCGCAGCGCTCGATGAGCCGCGTAATCCGCTACGACGGCCTGCTGCCGCGCATCCCGGATCCGGCGGCCTACACCCCGGAGCTCGTGGCCCGGATGCGCGACTGGATCGCCGAGCGTCGGAGCCTGGACAGGTTCGAGATCGTAGTCGAGGGCACCACGCCCGCCGATGATCCCGCCGCTGCGTCGGCCAAGACCCATCGCTTTGCCGAGGCCGGTGCCACGTGGTGGATCGAGGCCGACTGGTCTGCGGACATCGCAGCCGCCCGGCGGCGCATCGAGGTCGGGCCGCCGGAGCCTGCTACGATCGGAGGCCGATGACCGAATCGCCCGCCGCCGAGCCGTCGCGCACCACGCAGGAGGCCGCCGGAGACCTGCCGCCGGGTCGCCTGCCGCCGCTCGATCGGGCCGAAGCGGATCGGCTCTTCCGGGAAGGCGTCGCGCTGTTCAACGGCGTGCGCTACTGGCACGCCCACGAGGCATGGGAGACGCTCTGGAGGTCGGCACCGGACGAGGAGCGTGACTTCTACCAGGGTCTCATCCAGGTCGCGGCCGGGCTCCTTCACTTGCAGCGCCGGAACCTTCGTGGCGCGCGCAACAAGCTGTCAGAGGGCCTGGCGAAGCTCGAGCCCTACCAGCCGGCCCACCGCGGCGTGTTCGTCAACGAGCTGGTCGGCAAGGGCCGCCGCACGCTCGACGAACTGAAGGCCGGTCAGCTGCCGTACTTGATCCCGCCGGTGATCCGCACCACCGATTTCGAGGAGCCCGACTGGAGCCGATGAACGAGGAGTTTCGGGTGGAGCGCGACTCGATGGGCGAGATCCGGGTTCCCTCGGACGCAAAATGGCGAGCGCAGACGCAGCGTGCCGTCGAGAACTTCCCGATCTCCGGCGGACGGCTCGAACCGGCGCAGATTGAGGCGCTGGCGCGGATCAAGGCTGCCGTTGCATCGGTCAAGCGCGAGCAGGAGCTGATCGCGGCCGATCTGGCCGAGGCGATCATCGCCGCGGCGGAGGAGGTCGCCGCCGGCGAGCACGACCACCAGTTCCCCATCGATGTCTTCCAGACGGGATCCGGGACGAGCAGCAACATGAACATGAACGAGGTGCTTGCCACGCTGGCCGCCGAGCGCCTGGGCCGGCCGGTGCACCCCAACGACGACGTCAACCACCCGATGTCGAGCAACGACATGTTCCCGGCCTCGATCCACATCGCGGCGGCGGCCGGAGTCGTGCGGGACCTCGTGCCGGCGCTGGAGCACCTGGCGACCTCGCTGGAGCGCAAGCGCGACGAGTTCGCCGAGGTCGTCAAGGCGGGCCGCACGCACCTCATGGATGCCACGCCGGTCACGCTGGGCCAGGAGTTCGGCGGCTACGCCGCCCAGGTTCGGATGGGAGCCGAGCGACTGCAGGCGACCCTGCCCAGGGTGACCGAGCTGCCGCTGGGCGGAACCGCGGTGGGGACCGGGATCAATGCGCCGCCGGGATTCGGCGCGCGGGTCACCGCCCACATCGCCGCCGCGACGGATCTGCCGCTGACCGAGGCGCGTGACCACTTCGAGGCTCAGGGCGCGCGGGACGCACTGGTCGAGCTGTCCGGCCAGCTGCGCGTGATCGCCGTGAGCCTGACGAAGATCGCCAATGACCTGCGCTGGATGGGGTCGGGCCCGCGTGCGGGGCTTGGCGAGATCAACCTGCCGGACCTGCAGCCGGGCAGCAGCATCATGCCCGGCAAGGTGAACCCGGTGATCCCGGAGGCCACGCTCATGGTCTGCGCGCAGGTCATCGGCAACGATGCGGCGATCGCCTGGGGCGGCGCAGCCGGCAACTTCGAGCTGAACGTGATGCTGCCGATGCTCGGGCGCAACCTGCTCGAGTCGCTCCGCCTGCTCTCCAGCGTGAGCCGCCTCCTGGCGGACCGATGCGTCGACGGCATCACCGCCAACGAGGAGCGCTGCCGCGAGTACGCGGAGGGCTCTCCCTCGGTCGTGACGCCGCTGAACCGGTACATCGGTTACGAGGAGGCGGCGTCGGTCGCCAAGCAGTCACTGGCCGAACGCAAGACGATCCGCGAGGTGGTCCTGGAGCGCGGCTACGTCGAGGATGGGCGGCTGACGCTCGAGCAGCTCGACGAGGCGCTGGACGTCATGCGCATGACACGTCCGTAGCAGCACCGGCTATCGGCCGCGGATATCGGAGCCGGGCTCCGGTAGCCATGCCCAGCGGATCGTCGACGGCGCATCCTGCTCGCCTGTCTCGTCGGCGATGCCATGGATCCAGACCAGCAGGTCGCCGGACACGTGCGGTCGCACCAGGATGTCCGCGGCAAGCCGATCGACCTGCTCGACCCTGCGGCTGAGGCGTGACTCGAGGTCGTGGACGAAGATCGCCGTGACGTCCGTGCCCCACGCGGCGACGAACCGGTTGCCGGCAGACGGGTAGTTCACGTCGTGCTGCGGGATCATGCTGACAGCGCCGGTTATGGCTGTCTCGAAGTCGTGCAGCTGCAGGGCGCCCCAGTTGAACATGTTGAAGCCGGAGTCGGTCTCCTTCCAGAGAACGCCGGTCTCGGTGATGATGGGCATCGTGGCGCGTCCGGTGGTGTCGAGGCGCTGGGGCTCGGCGTCAGGCTGCGTGAGGTCGGCGAGCAGCACGTGGCGCTCGTCGCTCGCTCGCTCGGCGTCGTAGATGACCTCCACGTATGCCAGGCGCTCGCGCAGCAGTGACGGCAGCCACAGCTCGCGCTCGCTAGCCAGCCTCGACTCGAGCAGCCGGGGCTGCCAGTCGGGCGCCTCGGCCAGCCAGAGCTCACTGACCGGGCCATCGGGCCCGGCGTCGAACGCGCTCCATGCGATTCGGCCCTCCTCGACGTCGAAGCTGGGCGCGAGGGAGCTCACATCGTCGTCGCCGGGATGCTGGTCCAGCAGGATCGCCTGGCCACCGGCGTTTGGCAGGACCCACAGGTTCCACGAGCGCTCGCCGATGGCGCTCGAGTCGACGAACGCGTAGGTGCCGTTCTCGCCGCCAATCGGGATGAGCTCCCGGTCTCGCCGCGGATTGCGCCAGAGGAGCTCGGGCGCATCGCGCCCCGGGACGTAGCGGTAGAGGTCGGGGGCTCCCACCCCCTCGTCGCCGTCCGAGACCCCTGATGAGAAGAGGACCACGGTGCCGTCGCTGGCCACCTGCAGGAGCGGCGTCGTGAAGCTCGGGTCGATCTCGCCGATCTCGATCTCGAGCGGCCCGCGGCCCGGCATCGAGGGCGACGCAGAAGGAACCGGATTGGACTCAGGTTCCGGTGTCGGATCGCGCGCGACATGGCTGGTGGCAGCGGGCGGGCGGGTCGACGTGGTCGGGTTGTTGGCCGATGGGCTCGGCGTGGTGGCGGCACATCCGGCCGCCACCATCGCCCAGAGCACCACCGGGACGAGCCGTCTCGGCGGCATCATCGGATCACCAGACCAGTCGCTGCGTGTGCGCCATGATCAGGATCGCGATATGGCGCGTCGGATCCCAGAACTTCCCCGTGCTCCCACCCTCGTCGCGAGAGGAGTCGGTGTAGTAGATGCGAGCGAAGTCGGTGCCGTTGTAGTTGCCGTACCAGCCGTAGGTCGCGATCCAGTGTCCCGGCGAACTGATGGCGCGCGGCCAGCTGACCAGGTGGAACTGGGCACCCGGCTGGTGCGGCTTGACCGGGATCGCCAGCGGCATCTTCGAGACGCTGACGTTGCTGCGGACGTAGCCGTGCAGCTCGTCGCCGACCAGCCCGTTGCCGTTGCGGTCCCGAAGGTTGATCACCACCCAGTTCCAGCCCGCAGGCTCTCGCGGCGAGGCGTGCGTGGCCGTGTTCAGGCCGGCAGCGAGCTCCGGCGAACTGGTCTGGCCGTTGACATCGGTCTTCATCCAGATGGCGATCTGGCGCTGGGAGAACTTGTTCGCGTTCGCCGCCATGGCCCAGGAGTAGTTGGCGACCACCTGGCCCACCGCGGGACCGCAGTAATGGCCACGCTCCTGGTCGCGCGCATTGACCGACAGGAAGCCCGCGGGCACCGAGCAGGACTGGGTGGTCGCCTGCGTCCCGTCGCCGGTGGGGGTTGGACAGCTCGAGATGCTCAACATCTGGTCTGAGGCGTCGACCGTCGCCAGGTGGCGCTCCGCGGCCTGGATCTTCTGCTCGCCGAGGGCCAGCTCTTCGGCCGTCAGCGGCCGTTCGGCAGGCAGCGCCGGGGTGGGCTCGGGCTTCCTGGCAAGGGCGGGCGTCGCGCCGAGGAGGAGCACCGCGGACGCGAGGATCACGGCGAGGGAGCGAGTGAGTGACATCGTGGCAGCCTCCTGACTGTCTGGTCGGGAGGCGAGCCGGCGTCAGCGAAGTCGTTGCGAGAGTGCGGCTCATCATGCCGCACAGTCTCTTCGCGGCCGCTTACTGGCCGCTTACGGCCGGCTCGCAGGGCGCCAGGCGCGACGACGCCGGCCCGTTGCCGAGCCGGCGCGCCGTTGAGTCGTCATTGGCGGCGGTGCCACTACTTCAGCCCCGTATACGTACGAAACAGTTCCCCCGCCCATGACGGTTCTTCAGTTGTGGACCGATGATCGCCCTCGCCAGTGCCCGCCGCATAGGGCCCAATGTCCCGGCGGTTCCGGGAATCCGGCTCAGGAGGAACGCAAGGGCGCGGCCTCGACGACTCGAGCGGCCTGTGCTTGACGCAGGGCGGGATGCGCTATCGTTCGCGACGGGCTACAACGACGAGACGAGGTGCGAGCATGCCACCGAGGGACGAGAAGCTCGAGCTGTTGCGCAAGGTCCCGCTCTTCGCAGGCTTCGGTGGCCGGGAGCTCGAGCGGCTGGGGATGCTGACCGACGTCGTCGATCTGCCCGAAGGGCGCGTCCTCATGCGCCAGGGGGAGCGAGGGGACCAGATGTTCGTGATCGTCACGGGCGGCGCACGCGTCGAGCGAGACGGCCGCACTCTGGCGGAGCGTGTGACCGGGGAGATGGTGGGTGAGATCTCCCTCGTCGACGAAGGCCCCCGCACGGCTACGGTTACCCTCACCGAGCCCTCTCGGCTGCTGGTGGTCGGCCATCGCGACTTCCACTCGCTGATGGACGAGATGCCGGACGTGCGGCTCCGCGTCCTCGAGACGCTGGCGCGTCGCGTCCGGCACCTGGACCCCGATTCAGCTCACTGATCCGAGCGGCGCCTCGCGCTCAGCGTTCCTCGATCGCGACGACCGGCACCGGCTGCCGGATCCCGCGGAGCCGCTCTTGACGAGCGGCGCCGTGCGCCACCGCTCGACTGGCAGACTCGATCACCGCCTCGCTGGCCAGGATCTCGTCCGGGGCGGCGAGGGCGCCGATCCGCGCCGCCACGTGCACGCCGCGACCCTCATAGCCGGTACGTGTCTTGATCGCGTCGGCACTGTGCAGCCCCATCCGGAGCGCCGGCGCGAAACCCTGCCGGCGCCGATGCTCGGCCAAGGTGCGGCGGATGGCGATGGCGCAGGCGAGCGCATCGTCGGCATCGGGGAAGGCCACGAAGAACCCATCTCCGGCGTGGTCGACTTCCTCCCCGCCGTAGTCGCGCAGGAGGCCGCGGATGGTCTGGTCGTGCCAGGCAAGCAGGTTCTCCCAGGCGGCGTCGCCGATGGCCTCGATCAGGTGGGTGGAGCGAACGATGTCGGTGAACATGAATGTGCGCGTCGCGCCGCGGGCGCGCGACCCGGTGTGCCCCTCCTCACGACGGCTCGCCTCGCGCAGCTCGGCCACCGCCGCCGTGTCCCGTGCCGCTCCCAGCCGCTCGAAGGCTGCGGCGGCCGCACTCAGCTCGAACTCCGCCGCCTCGCGGTCGCCGCCAGCCAGATAGGCTTCCGCGAGCCAGGTCCGGGCACGGGCCGCCTCGTACGGGGCGTCCGTCTCCTGCCAGAGGCGCCAGCCGCTCCCGAGCGCGCTGGCCGCTCCATCGGAATCCCCGCCCGCCAGTGCCACCAGGCCTCGTACGCAGGTGGCGGCGGCGCGCAGCACGTGCGTGCCGTACTGCTCGGCGATCCGCTCAAGCTCCGATGCGGCCGCCTCGGCTCTGGCATGGTCGCGGCGCTTCACGCCGACCTCGACCTCCGCGGGAAGCAGCTTCGCTCGCGCCAACGGAAGCGCCTCGTCGCCGAGGGCCCGCGCCAGGAGATCGGCGGCTGCATCGGTCCGGCCCTGGGCGAGCCGTACCAGCGCCAGCCCGGGCAGTGGCTCCCTGCCCAGCTCGTGCGCCTGGGTGAAGGCCTCTTCGGCCGCGGCCAGGTCGCCCATGCGCAGGCGGATCTC
>JBOGTC010000100.1:0-2372 GCA_050692055.1 Candidatus Limnocylindria bacterium
GTCCTAAACTGGCCACGTGGATCAAGCCAAAGGGCCCGAGCCAAGGACCAGGTACGCTCGCAGCGGCGACGTCCACATCGCCTACCAGGTGGTCGGCAAAGGCGAGCGCGATCTGGTGCTCACGCCCGGATTTGTCTCGCACGTTGAGCAGTTCTGGGAGGACCCCGGCGTCGCTCGGTTCCTACGCCGGCTCGCCTCGTTCTCGCGCCTGATCTTTTTCGACAAGCGCGGAACGGGGATGTCAGACCGGGTCTCCGACGCCGAACTCCCGACCCTTGAGCAGCGGATGGACGACCTCCGGGCGGTTATGGACCACGCCGGCTCACAGCGGGCGGCCCTGCTGGCGATCTCCGACGCAGGGGCGATGGCGACCCTCTTCGCCGCGACCTATCCCGAACGCACTACTGCCCTCATGCTGATTGGCTGCTTCCCCGCGTCGGTCGACGATCCCAATAACCCGTGGGGGATGTCGTCCGACGAGCTGGCCGAGTCGGACCGGAGCCGCGAGCGCTGGCGCGAAACATGGGGCCAGGGCGCGCTCTATCTCGAGCTGTTCGCACCGAGCATGGTGGGCGACCGGCGCTACGCGGAGTGGTTCGCCCGCCTCGAGCGCCTCTCAGCCAGCCCCGGTGCGGCCATAACGTTGGGCCGGATGAACGCACGACTCGACGTAAGGCACGTCCTGCCGGTGATCAAGGTGCCTACCCTCGTGCTCCATCGGAGGGACGACCGGGTGGTGGGGGTGGAGAACGGCCATTACCTGGCAGAACGGATCCCGGGGGCGAGGTACGTCGAACTCGAGGGTGCCGACCACTGGCCGTGGAACGGCAACTCGGACTCGATCATCGGCGAGGTCAACGAGTTTCTGACCGGCACGAGAGAGGTGCCGGAGCCGGACCGGGTGCTGGCGACTGTCCTCTTCACCGACATCGTGGAGTCGACGAAGAAGGTTGCCGAGCTGGGCGATCGTAGGTGGGCCGAGTTGCTAGACGAGCACCATCGGATCGTGCGCCGGGAACTCGACCGGTTCCGCGGCCATGAGATCGACACTGCCGGCGACGGCTTTCTGGCCACGTTCGACGGGCCGGCCCGCGCGATCCGCTGCGCTGCGGCCATCGTGGGCGCCGTCGCCGGCCTGGGCCTCGCCGTGCGGGTGGGGTTGCCACACCGGCGAATGCGAAATCGTGGATGGCAAAGTCGGTGGCATCGCCGTCCACATTGGCTCCCGTGTAGCGGGGCTCGCCGATCCTGGCGAGGTCCTGCTTTCGAGGACGGTGAGAGACCTAGTCGCGGGGTCGGGACTCGAGTTTGTCGAGCGAGGCACGCACGCGCTGAAGGGCGTTTCCGGCGAGTGGCAGCTTTTCGCGCTCAGCGATAGCCTGAATTCCAAGCGAGAGTGACCGGGTTCGGCCAGCGTCCCCCGCGGCGACCGTCGCGAGCGCGGCACTCCGCCTGAGCGTCGCGTGCGCGGACATCGATCTCAATTCACGAGCGCCGTAATCGGTGCTGGCTCTGGCGATGGTCGTCAGCGGACCCCGTATGAACCCTTATCGATCCTGTCTCATGCGTCTCATGCGTCTCTTCGTAGTACTGGGTAGACGCAGCTGAGACGCATGAGACGTTTCACCAGGAATCCGCTGTGCCGACCCGCACGACCAGGCGCTCGAAGGGATGTTCATAGACTTCCCCCGCCCGCATCGTCATCGGGACTCTGCCGTCACACTCGCCAGGCTGCCGCCAAGCTCCGAAGTGACGCCCGTCGGGAGAGCGGCTCGCACATGCGGGTCGGCCTTCTTCGTGGAGGTCATGCCGGTGCAGCCCGCCGCCGCTGCGCATACGCCACGACCGCGCCGGCCACGCCAAAGCCGAATATCCAAACGACGGACAAGAGCTGTTCGAGGGGGAGGGACAGCTTGGTCAGGATGAGGGCCCCGAATGCCAGCAGCCATGCGGCCCCGAGGACGTTCGACCAGGTTACCCACGACGGCGACGGCCGCACCAACATCGCGAGCGCGAGCAGCACCGCCAGCACGCCGCCGCCGACGAAGATCGCCAGGTCCAGCGGATCATCCAGGAAGAACGCAATCCCACCGCTGCTGAGACCCGCGATCAGCCACAAGACGCCAGCCAACTTCTTCGAAGCCATCGATCACCTCCTTGTGAGTTGATGCTCGCTGTGTGGACACACCGCGGCACGACACTCACACACCCTCCCGGGCGTCCGCCGGAACCGGTGGCGGCGCGACCAGCGCGTCACCGCTGATTCCCAAGACCTGCCGTGCGCTCCGTTGGCCAATGACCGATGCGATGGCCTGGCGAGCCATCGCCCGCGGGCTGCCATAGACGCGGATCACGTCAATCACAACGAGCAT
>JBOGTC010000101.1:0-5499 GCA_050692055.1 Candidatus Limnocylindria bacterium
ATCGATGCTGCGCAGCACCAGGTCCTGGGGCGACATCTCGAAGATGCTGACATCGGCCCCGAACGCGACGGCCTGTGCCTGGCTCCGGACCCAGCCGAAGTACAGCAACAGGGCCGTACCGAGCGCAATCGGGGAGCCGACCGCCCCCAGGATCACAAGCACATCCGGGGAAGAGCGCGGTTGGTGCTCGTCGCTGGCCGACGGCCTCGTCAATCCTGAGACTCCGGCGGGCAGGGATCGGTCGGAGTGGGGATGACTTCATCGGTCGGCGAGGCGCTCGGGTCGGCCGGTACGTCGATGATGAATCGTGCCCCTGCGGCGTTCCAGCCAGTCGCCGCCACTAGGACGATGCACGCGGACGTTGCGCTATCTCCCCCATCGACTGTCAGCACCAGAGACCCGCTCTCCAGCGTGGGCTGGACGAGGTCATTGACGTTCCCATTGTCGAACTCGATCAGCACCCGCTCCACGCGGTCGAGGTTCGTGCCCGAGATCCGCACCACGGTACCCAGCGGACCGCGATCCGGGACGATCTGCGTGATGGTGGGGCACGGCGGCCCATGTGCTGCCGCCGGATCGGTGGCCGCCTTGAACTGTGCCGACGGGCTGGACCTGTGGGCATCCACCAGCCGACGCAGGAGCTCGTAAGCCGTCATGTCGATACAGCTGACCGGAGGCTGCAGCCCCTGCAACGCGTTCTCGGCATCGGCCCACCGCTCCTGCTGCCCGTGAAGGGCTGCGAGACAGGCCGCTGCGGCACCCGCGTACAGCCTTTGGGCCGTGTCATCGAGCGTTCGAAGGTCGTCACCGTCGATCTGAAGGCGTTCGGCAAGCGTCCCGCAGTCTCCGTCGAGCAGGAGCTGGTACGCCTGGAATTCCGGAGGCCCAGTTGGAGCGCTCGGCCCAAGGCCAAGGATCCAGGCAATGACATTGACCTCCGCCGGCGCTTCTCCAGCCACATCCAGTCGAACCCGAGATCCCGGGGCGACCGACACGCCGCCGGCAGGCTGCTGCGCGATGACCGTTCCCGGGGCTGCACCGTCGGGCGCCACGATCTGGGTCTCCGTGACCAGGCCCAAATCCGCAAGCTCGGCCACGGCGGCATCTACCGGCATGTCGACGACGTTGGGCACGACGACTTGAGCACTCGACGAGCCGTCTCCTTCCTCGGCCCTCGCCGAGGCATCCGCTGGGTCGGCACTCGCCGAGGCATCGGCCGTGTCGCCGCTGGCCGTAGCGGCCATTTCTTCCGCGACGTCCAGTTGCACTCGGGAGCCGGGGGCGACGGACGTGCCCTCCCGCGGCTCCTGGGCGACCACCGTCCCCGGCTGGACGTCGTCTCGCGCCACTGCTCGCGTCTCAACCTCGAGGCCCAGACCCGTGAGCTCAGCCACCGCATCGCTCACTGACAGACCGACGACGCTGGGAATGGTGATATCGCCATCGCCGTCCCCGCCGGGCTGCGTGACGGCGACGGCGATAGCGCCGCCGGTGAGGACCGCGAGTACAGCCCCGATCGCGATGAGCCGCGGCCCGAGGAGCCGCAGTGCGCGCTGGTGCAGCTGCGTCACTCCCTACCCACCTCCCCAGGATCGACGAGCAGATTGGTCTGTTCCGATTTCGAAACGGTCACCGTAACCTCGAGAGAAGGTGCCTCTCCCGGCTCGGAGAAGGGCTGGTGAGGAGATGCCACTGGACTTGGCCAGCAGCGGGTGCACGCCGCTGTATCGGTAAGGCTTCGCGCAACTTCCCGATTCGCATGCCGGGCGCCTGGGGTGATGACGACTGATGGCTTGAAGGCCCAGTCTAGACCCCTCGTCCAGCGCCACCTGCTGAACCGCAACGCCTCGGTCGTGCTGACGTCCTCGACCTCGGCCTATGAGGGGGCGGCGATGGCCAGCGTGTAGGCCGCCACCAAGGGCGCGCTCATCGCCCTGGCTCGCTGCTGGGCGACGGCACTGGCCGACCACGGCATCCGCGTCAACGTGCTCTCCCCGGCGCGATCGAAACCGGCTCGCCCGATGAGGCGGCCGCCGTTGCGCTGTTCCTGCTCTCAGACGATTCATCGTACGTCACGGGCAGCCAGTACGCGGTCGAAGGCGGACTGACGATGCGATGAGGACGCTCCCGAGCGAGTGGCCATGGCGCGGTCGGGTTGCTGGCGCACGGCCGCCGTCGCGATCACGAACGCCGGCCCGTCGCCGACCGCATCGGCGAAGGGGCGGCCGTGGCTCGTTGCCCGGCATGAGCCCTGTTCCGCCGACGACGATGAGGGGGCCGGCTGCCACCTTCCCATGTGACCGCGCCTCGAACCGGCCGAGGACGTCACCTACCATGGGCGCATGCCCGACTCCGCGTCGATGAGCTTCGATCTCGCGGTGATCGGCGGGGGCCCGGCAGGAGTCACCGCCGCGCTGCGCGCCGCCGAGCTCGGGGCGGCGCGCGTTGCGCTGGTAGAGCGGGATCGACCAGGCGGCACCTGCACCGACGATGGATGCGCCCCGACCAGGGTCCTCGCCAAGGTGGCCCGCCTGATCCGTGACGCGGAGCAGTTCGGTGACTACGGGTTGCACGCGGATCCGCCGGCGGTCGACTTTGCCGCGCTCCTCGCGGCGACCCATCGGACCATATACCAGCTGCACGAGAAGAAGCAGCTGGTCGGGCATCTCGGGCGAGCCGGCGTGACGCTTGTCGCGGGCCGTGGGCCCGCCCGTTTCGTCGGGTCGCATCGGCTCGAGGTCGGAGACGGGCCCAACGTCGCTGCCGAGCGCTTCGTGGTCGCATCCGGGGGTCACGCGAGACGGCTCCCGTTCTCCGGGAGCGAGCTCGCGCTGACCCACGGCGACGTCTGGGAGATGCGGGCCCTGCCCCGATCGCTCGTCGTCGTTGGCGGTGCCGCCACCGGGGCGCAGCTGGCGTCGATCTTCGCCGCGTTCGGCAGCCGCGTGACGCTGCTCGAGCTGGCGCCCCGGCTCATCCCCGCCGAGGATTCGGACCTCGCCGCGGCCCTGGCCGATGCGTTCGCGGCAAACGGGATCGACGTCCGCACCGGAATCGGCGGCGTCGATCGGATCGAGCGCGCGGGTGGTGGTCTGCGCCTCGCGTACCGGCTGGGCGAGGCGGTCGAGGAACTTCGGACGGATGCCGTCGTGCTGGCCGTCGGCTGGCCCGGCAACGTCGAGGAGCTCGGGCTCGGGGAGGCGGGCGTGGCGACCGAGCGCGGCTACATCCGAGTGGACGATGGGCTCCGCACATCGGCCTCCCATATCTGGGCGGCGGGCGACATCACCGGGCGCATGATGCTGGTGCAGAGCGCCACCTACGAGGGCCGGATCGCCGCGGAGAACGCGCTCGGCTCGACGAACGGCGGAATCCGTCACACCATCGTGGCGCACGGCGGGTTCACCGATCCCGAGTACGGCAGCGTCGGCCTGACCGAGGCGGATGCGGCAGCGTCCGGCGAGATCGTGGTCGGGCTCGTCCCCTATGCGGACCTCGATCGTGCGGTCATCGACCAGCGGACAACCGGGTTCTGCAAGCTCGTCGTCGATCGGCGCACCCGCCTCGTGCGCGGGGCGCACGTCATCGGGGAGCAGGCGGTCGAGGTCGTGCAGATCGCCGCGGCAGCGATGGCCGCCGACCTGCCGGTCGAACGACTGGCGGAGGTGGAGTTCGCGTACCCGACCTTCACATCGATCGTCGGCCTGGCGGCGCGCCAGGTCGTCCACGCCCTGAGGCTCGGTGGCCAGGCCGAGGCCTGGGAGGCGATGGGCCGGCCGCGGCAGTCGGAGTGGGAACGGCGCGATCGGTGAGCGGCTCGCCGGACGCGGTCGTCGTCGTGACCGAGTCGCCTTGGTCACGCCAACGCACGAAGACCGGCCAGCATGATGTCGGCCAGGTAATCCAGTTGCGCGGCTCCGTCCGGCCCGCCCCGCGGCCCTCCGGTGATCTCCAGGTGTGCGACGCCGTGGACCATCTGCCACATCGCTCCTGCCATCGCCTGTGGGTCACCGTGGAGCTCGCCTGCCTCGACCGCGGCCTCCACCGCCGGTCCTTTGTCGGCCGTAACAAGCGCTTGGCCTGTGGATTGACGGTGGACGATCCGTGAGCGGGATTGTAAGTTCGTGGATAAGCCGGTAGCCGGTTGGCGGGCCGGTCCCTACTGTCTCGGTGGCGCCCACGGAGGTGCCGCTCGATTCGCCACTGGAGGCGGCACCGGACGAAGCACTCGATTCGGCACTCGATCTACCACTCGACCCGTTGGCGGTAACGTCGCGGGTGCGGGAGTAAGCGCGGGACCGAGCGCGGGATCTCGAACCGGACCATCCACCGGAGCGCACGCGGGAGTTCCTCCGTCGGCGCCGTTCGCTGTTTCCGTCCGACGGAGGCGGCGCGATAGGGGGCAGCCGCATCCAGCCTCCGGGACAGGAAGCCGAGCGGCTGCCCTCTTGTGAGCGCGCTGCCTGAGCATCGCGCTCGGGCCGGCTCGATCCGTAGACTCGCCTGGTGAGCGCACAGCATCACCGCCCGCGAGATGAGGCGCGCGAGGTCCAGCGCGTCTATCTCGTCCTGACCCTGCTCACCACGTTGGCGGCGTCGTTCATCTGGGGCATCAAGACCCTCTTCCTGCTCGACGCCGGGCTGAGCAATGCCGAGGCGTTCGCGGCCAACGCCTTCTTCACCGTCGGCCAGGTCATCTTCGAGGTCCCGACCGGCGTCTTGACTCGGCTACAATCGTGTCCTCAATCGAGCTGTTCTATGCTCGGACCTTGGGGAGTGGCCAAGCGGTAAGGCGCCTGACTCTGGATCAGGAGACCGAAGGTTCGAATCCTTCCTCCCCAGCCAACTTCTGAGCACGAAATGGCCCCTCCGGCGTCGCCGCAAGGGGCCTCTCGTTGTCGCGTACCCTCACGGGTACCCTCAGCCCGCCCACCGACTCCGAGCACCCACCTGGTGTAGCTCCCTGTGCACGCCGTTCTGCATCGCCGCCCGTCCCGCCAGCTCGCGGGTCACGAAGCCGACGAAGGCGCGCGCCGAGTAGCGGGCGCCGGTCTCGTCGGATATCTCGTCGAAGCTGGTCGCCAGGCGGCGCAGCAACCGAACGTCGAGCTGCGCAGGCGGTGCAGGTGGTGCGGTGGCCATCGGCGTCGATTGTATGACACGGCGTATGACGAAGCCGCCGGTCTACCTCACCGATCCGACCGTCTAGACCAGTCGGGCGGGTATGGCAGCTCCGGCGGCTCCGAGACGATGCTAACTTTTCGGGACTTCGGGTCGACGTACACTCTCTCGATGTAACAGCTCGATCGCCCACGCGCCCCGTCGAAATGTCCCGGTTTGGAACATTTGGTCGGTCGCCCTTCCCCGCGCGCTCCCCGCGCTCGCGCATCTCGGCCAGCACCTCGCCGAGTCGGACAGCAGCCTCGATCGCGATGGCACCGGCATCGTTCTGCGCCGCCAAGCCGAGCCCCTTCTTGCGCGCGTAGACCTGTGCTGCTG
>JBOGTC010000102.1:0-10192 GCA_050692055.1 Candidatus Limnocylindria bacterium
GGGCATCATCAGTCGTCACGGCGGTGCTCCTCCGTTGCTCGGTTTGGTAGTCGAGCGCGAGGATGCGCCGCCGTGACTTATCGGCGCAGGGCTATTCGGAGCGTCGCCAGAACTCGGAGATAGGACAGTCTAGTGGGGGCAAGACGGCCTCCTCGCGCGTCGGACCTCGCCTAAGTTGCACAGTCCGCAGATTGAGCTACTCATCGCAACGAGGCGTGTCGCGAGCACCAGGCGCGGCGGCGCCGGGCGCGCGACCGAGAGGCGCGACGGGCGGGTGTGAGCGAGCGAAGGGCAGAGCGCGCTTACGGTCCCTCGGCACCGACGATCCGCCAGCGGCGGGCGCCAGGATCAAGACCGAGCGGCAGCTCGACCGGGTCGGCGCGGAGGCGCAGCGTGACCAGCCGATCGATCACGACCGGCACGAGCTCGGTCCCCTCGAAGAGCCACAGGAGGGTGGACTCGCGCCGCTCGAAGCGCACGGCCTCCGCGACGGCAGTGGCGCGGCGATCGTCCTGGCTCAGGATGCGCACGCGGACATCGCGGAACCGCTCGGCCTGGGCGGCATCGCAGGTCGCGCGCAGCTCCCCGGAGGCGCACAGCTCGTCGAGGGCTTCGGCTGCTCCGGTCGCGCCCGCCACGACCTGTGGCGGCCAGCCCTCATCGACCAGCCGGCCGTCGGTCCAGTCCGCCATGAATCGATCGACGACCGCCGCCGGCGTCGCGGCGTCGGCGGCGATGACCCAGAAGCCCGCCGTCCAGGCCAGCAGTGGCAGGGCCAGCCAGCCCATCGCCGCCGCCGGTGACCGTGGCGGGGTGGGACCGATGTGGCCCTCCGCCGCCTGGGCGGACCGATAGGCGGCGACGGCCTGCCAGGCCCAGGCAACGAGAAAGGCGATGCCCGCCAGGAACGGAATCAGGTACGCGGTGGAGCTCGCGAGCGAGATGGTGAGGAACGCAACCAGGGTTGCGCCGGCGATCTCGGCGACGAGGAGCGCCACTCCACTGCGGCGCCGTCCGAGGGCCAGGTGGCCCAGGCCCCACGCCAGGAGCGCTCGCCGCAGGACCAGGCCGGGCGCGGCCTGGCTCACGCGCCGATGAGCAGCGCCCGCAGCTCCGCCTCGTGCTCGGCCGAGGTGACGGCGAGGAGCTTGTCTCCGGTGCGCAGCCGCGTGTCGCTCCTGGGCGCCACGGCGCGATCGTCGCGGATGAGCACCGCGATCATGCTGCCCTCCGGGAGCTCGATGTCGCGCAGCTCGCGCCCGATGACCGGCGATTCGCCGTCGAGCTGCGCCTCCACGATCTGCACCTCGCCGCCCTCGAGCTCGGCCAGGTGCAGGAGGTCGTGCACCGGGATCTCGTGCTCGATGACGCCGAGGATGGCGCGCGTGGGGCTCACCGTCTCGTCGATGGCCAGCTGTCGGAAGAGCTTCTCGTTCTTCGGGTCGTTGATGCGGGCGATCGCCCGCGGAACGTTGAAGCGCATCTTCGCGATCTGGCAGGCCGCCAGGTTGACGGCGTCGTCGCCGGTCACCGCAGCGACCACGTCCGCGCGGGCCATGCCGGCCTCCGCCTGCCAGCGGCCCTCGCAGCCGTCGTTGGCGACCACGATGCTGCCCAGCTCGGCCGCGATCACCCGCGCGCGGGCAACCTCCTCCTCGATGACCACGACCTCGTGACCGGCGGCCAAGAGCTCCTTGGTCAGGTAGTAGCCGACGTTCCCGCCGCCGATGACGACCACGTACATGGCTAGAGCCCTCCCTCCTGGCCATCTTCCGGCTGGACCACGTCCGAGCCCGCACCGTCATCCCCAGCCTCCAGCGCGGCGCGAGCCTCCTCGTCCGCGCGCGAGCCGGGAACCGGCGCGCCGCGCAGCGGCTCGGCGGTAGGCGGCAGGACGAAGCCGTTGGTGGCCTCGGCGCCCCGGGTGGTGGCGACGACGAGGGCGTCGGACAGGATCGTGCTGCGGCAGATTGTCTCCAGGCCCAGGGCGCGGTAGGCCTCGCTGCGCAGCGGGTCGTTGATCTTGGCGAGGACCCGCGGGACGCCGAACGTGTGCTTCGCCAGCTGCGCGGCCAGCGCGTTGCGGTTGTCGCCCTCGGTCAGGCTCATCACCAGGTCGGCCTGCTCGGCCCCGGCCGAGCGCATCACGTCCTCATCGGTCCCGTTGCCGCGCACCGTTTCGCCGCCGAAGCTGGACGGCAGGCGGTTGAACGCGCGCGGGTCGGTGTCGATCACGGTGACCTTCTCGCCGCGGCCATCGAGCTCGGCGGCCGTGATGGCGCCCACGCGCCCGCAGCCGATGATGATCACCCTCATGGCGTGTGTGCCAGCTCCTTCGTCTCGGCGCGCAGGCACCACACCGGCGCGGTCGAGTTGCGCATGACGTACGGGACCGTGCGGCCGGCATCCCACTGACCACCGAACCGCTTCTTATAGCGTAGTCCCATCAGGATCAGATCGGCGGCCATCTCGTTGGCGTCGTCGACGATGGCCGGTCCGGCGGCACGCGCCTGCACCGTGCTGGTGCGCGTCCTGATGTGTTGCCCGGCCAGCACGGATTCGGCGCGCGCCAGGATCTCATCCGCGCGCGTGACCGATGACTCGTCCTCGGCATCCAGGTTGCGCTCGAAGGGAACCTCGATGACGTGGAGCAGTGCCGCCTCCGCCGCGTCGTGTCCCGCGAGGAGCGCGGCGGCCACCTTCAGGGCGGGCCCGTCGACGTCGTCGTCACCGATCAGCGGCACGAGGATACGGTCGTATTCGAAGGTGGACTGGGGCTTCGCGGGTTTCCGGAACAGGTCCATGCCGTCCGCTATCCTACGGCGCCCGTGGCGCCGGCGGGCGGCGCGGGCGGCGTCAACGCCCGTACCTGAGCCGCTCGACGAGCCGGCTCGGCAGGCCGGCGTCGCGCATCAGGCCCTGCGTGCGCTCGACGTCGTAGGTCACCCGGCGGAACTCCATCGCGGCGTCATCGGTCTCGAGCAGGAGGTAGGCCGCGGCGGGATGTCCATCGCGCGGCTGCCCAACGCTGCCAGGGTTGACGAGCGCGCGGCCATTTGCGAGGCGAACGGGCGCGTCGGGGGTCGCGGCAACATGCTCGATCCGCCCGTCGCCGTTCGAGCGGAAGATGACCGGCAGGTGGGTGTGGCCGAACAGGCAGAGGCGCGTCTCGAAGGCGCCCAGGTTGGCCGCCGCCACCGATGGGCCGGTGATGTACTCCCACACCGGATCGCGCGGTGAGCCGTGCACGGCCGTCAGCTCACCCTCGCAGCGCACCTCCGGCAGGGCACCGATGTAGGCGCGCGCGTTCTCGTCGACCACCGTCGCCGTCCACTCGATGGCGGCTCGGGCATCCGGGTTGAAGTATTTCGCATCGACGGTGCCGATGGCCGCCCCGTCGTGGTTGCCCAGCACGCTGCGCGCACCCATGGCCTGCAGCGCGGCGATCACCTCGTTCGGCTGCGGGCCGTAGCCCACGATGTCGCCGAGCACCCAGACCTGATCCGTGACGGGGAGGTCATTGGCCACCGCCTCAAGGGCGGCGAGATTGGCGTGGATGTCCGAAAGGACGGCTATGCGCATGCGGGTTGCGAGTATACCGATGCCCGGCCTCGCGCTCCGAGCCACGCGCAGGCACGCCGGTCGGCGCGGGTCGGCGCGGCTATTCCCCAGGGACTGGTGCATCGGCGGAGCTGGCATTCCCGGCGGCTCCGCCTACGGTTCAGTCTCAGGAGAATGGCGAGGCGCTCGCGAAGTTCGCGAGGCGCCCACATCGGTCCCGGACAACAAGAAATGCTCCTGACGGACGTCCTTTCGGTCTTCCCGGCGGGTGGTCGGCGTCGCGGCCGGCTCTCGCATCGGCCCCGACCACTCGCGGTTACCGTACTCGGTCGTCCGCAGAAGCAGGAGCCCGACCGTAGCAGCGGGCGCCTGTGGATCACAAGGCGACTTATCCACGAAACGCGCCGTGGTGGACGAAATGTGGATAACCGACGCGGATATACTCAGGACCAATGGCGTCGCGACCCATGCCACCCGCTACAGTCGAGGTCACGTGGCGATCCGCGAGGTGACCTCCGGTTCGCCGACGCGCTTCGCGCACGACAGCGAAGCGGAGCTGGCGAGGATCCTCGATTACTACGGGATCGAATGGCAATACGAACCCGACGTCTTCCCCATCTCCTGGAGCGCCAGCGGCGCGGTCGTCGAGTCCTTCGCGCCGGATTTCTACCTGCCGCAGATCGACCTCTACGTGGAGCTGACGACGCTCCGCCAGTCCCTGGTGCGCCGGAAGAACCGCAAGCTGCGCCATCTTCGCCAGCTCTACCCGGAGATCAGGGTGAAGCTGTTCTACGCGCGTGACTTCAAGGCGCTGATGCTGAAGTACGGAAGGCTCTCCTTCCTGACCGATGTCGTCGTCGCCAACGGGAGCGCCAACGGCACTGGCAGCGGCAACGGCGCTGGACCGATGCACAGATGATGCAGGCACGACCGATGACGATTCACGACGACGTCGAGGAGATCCTGCTCGACGGCGACACCATCGCCCGGCGCGTCGCCGAGATCGGCGCTCAGCTCTCCGCCGACTACGCCGGCCGCCAGCCGGTGTTTGTCAGCGTCCTGAAGGGCGGACTGGTGTTCCTGGGCGACCTGATGCGCGCCACGGAGCTGCCGCTGAGCATCGACCTGATGGAGGTCTCGAGCTACGGCGCCGGCACCGAGACGACCGGCCAGGTCCGGATCCTGAAGGATCTCTCCAGGCCGATCGAGGGGCGCGACGTCGTGGTCGTGGAGGACATCATCGACACCGGGCTGACGCTCAACTACCTGCTGAAGTACCTCGCCGACAAGGGCCCGGCATCGGTCCGCATCGTGTGCCTGCTCGACAAGCCGGCGCGGCGCCTGGCCGAGATCCCCATCGACTACCGCGGCTTCACGATTCCGGACCGGTTCGTGATCGGCTACGGGCTCGACTACGACGAGCGCTACCGCAACCTGCCGTACATCGGCGTCCTGAAGCCGTCCGTCTACGGCGGCGGCGAGCCGCCCGGGAGCTGATCCGCCGTGGAGTCCACCGGCGCCGCGGGACGTTTCCGCTTCCTCATCCTGCTCGGCAGCCTGGCGATGATCGCCTCCGGCTTCCTGCCGTGGTGGCGCGCCGGCGGCGATTCGGTCGAGGGCGTGGCGCTGCCGTCGTCCACCGGGATCGGGCTCGAGGGGCC
Organism: Candidatus Limnocylindria bacterium; assembly: GCA_050692055.1. Taxonomy (GTDB): domain Bacteria; phylum Chloroflexota; class Limnocylindria; order QHBO01; family QHBO01; genus JBOGTC01. The sequence continues at coordinate 5,223 of JBOGTC010000102.1, forward strand.
GGGCATCGTCATCTACGGCGCGGCGATCGCGGCGCTGGTGCTGCTGGACATCGGCTACATGCGCGGCCGCTGGGGCTTCCTCCTCGATGCGCCGGCGGTCTATCTGCTGCTCGGCATCGTGGCCGGCGCGGCGCTCGCCTACCGCGGCTGGGAGCTGTGGTCGGTGGGCTACCTGCCGCTGCCGCAGCAGTCGCCCGGCCTGGCGCTCGCCGCGGTAGGCGTCGCGCTCCTCCTCTACGGCGCGGGCTCGTTATTCGGCGCACCTCGCCGCTACTGATACTCCCCGCCGATCGTGTTCCGACGCCTGCCACGACCTCTCGGGCTATAGGGCACCGGGCAGGATGAGCGGCGAGAGGAGGAGCCAGGCCAGCACGACCATGACGAGCACGGCGACCAGGACGATCATCGGCCGCAGGTCAGGCCGGTAGTCGCGAGGCGACCGCGGTGGCTTGCGCTCGTTGGACATCGGCCCCCCGGACGGAGCTAGATCTCGCCGAGGTAGGCCTGGCGGACCTGCTCGTTGGCCGCGAGATTGGCGGCGGTGTCGGAGAGGATGATCTCGCCGGTCTGAAGCACGTAGCCGCGGTGGGCGACGTTGAGCGCCATCAGGGCGTTCTGCTCGACGAGCAGGACCGTCGTGCCCTGCGCGTTGATCTCGCCGATGATCGTGAAGATCTGCTCGGTCAGGATCGGCGAGAGGCCCATCGATGGCTCGTCCAGGAGCAAGATGGTGGGCCGCGCCATGAGCGCTCTGCCCATCGACAGCATCTGCTGCTCGCCGCCGGACATCGTGCCGGCCTTCTGGCTTCGTCGCTCCTTCAGGCGCGGGAAGAGGTCGAAGACACGGGCCATGTCCCCTTCGAGGTTCTCCCCTCGGCGCGTGAAGGCGCCGAGCTCGAGGTTCTCGTACACGGTCATCCGGCCGAAGATTCCGCGACCCTCAGGGGCCTGGCAGACGCCGATCTCGACGATATTGTGGGCGGGGAGGAGATCGATCCGCCGGCCCTCGAGGCGGACGGCGCCCTCGCGCGCGCGGGTGATGCCACTGATCGTGCGCAGCGTCGTCGACTTGCCCGCGCCATTCGACCCGATGAGCGTGACGATCTCGCCGCGGGCGACGTGAAGCGTGACGCCGCGCAGCGCCTGGATGTTGCCGTAGTACACGTGCAGGCCCTCGAGCTCGAGCAGCGGAGCGTCGCCAGCCGCGCTGGCCGGGTCAGCCCCGGCGGCCCGCTCGCGAACGGAGGTATCCGAAGGATGCGCACTCACGCGGTCGCCTGCTTTCCGAGGTAGGCCTCGATGACACGCGGATTGGCACGAATCTCCGCCGGCGTGCCCTCGGCGATCTTCTCGCCGTAATCGAGCACGGTGATGCGTTCACTGACCCCCATGACCACCTTCATATCGTGCTCGATGAGCAGGATGGTGAGGTCCAGGTCGCGGCGCAGGCGGGCGATGAGATCGGTCATCTGCCGTGTCTCGTTGGGGTTCATTCCCGCCGTCGGCTCATCCAGCAGCAGCAGCTTCGGCCGTGACGCGAGCGCGCGGGCAATCTCGAGGCGGCGCTGATCGCCGTAGGGCAGGTTCTTGGCAAGGTCATCCGCATAGCGGCGCGACAAGCCGACCAGATCGAGCATCTCGAGTCCCCGGTCCACCGCCTCTTCCTCCTCGAGTCGCACCGAGCCGAGGCCAAGGAGAGACTGCCACCACTTCGCATGCATCCGTACATGGCGGCCGACCAGCACGTTGCCCAGCGCCGTCATGTTGCCGAAGAGCCGGATGTTCTGATATGTGCGAGCCATCCCGAGCTTCACGATCTGATGGGGAGGCAGCCCAACGATGGACTGCCCGACGAACGTGACGCTGCCCTCGGTCGGCTCGTAGAGACCCGTGAGCTGGTTGAAGAAGGTGGTCTTGCCCGCCCCGTTCGGCCCAATGAGCGACACGATGGAGTGCGTCGGGATCTCGAAGCTCACGGCGCGGTTGGCAACCAGGCCGCCGAAGCGCTTGGTGAGATCGCGGACCTCCAGGATAGGCGAGACCTCCCCTTCGTCGCCGGATGCCGGCCCGGACTGCGCTTGCGCCATGGCTAGGCCTGGTCTCCGAGGCGCGTCACGACGCGGCCGGCCTGTGGCGCCAGCGCATCCTCGGACTCGGGCAGCTGGGCCTGGTCCTCCGGTCCGACCAGCTCATGCAGCTCTCGGCGCCGGGTTCGATTGGGGAACAGGCCCTCGGGTCGGGTGATCATCATCGCCACCAGGACGGCGCCGTAGACGAGAAGCCGATACTCGCCGAACTCCCGAAGCAGCTCCGGCAGGCCGATCAGGATGAGGGCACCAACGATCACGCCCGGAATGCTGCCCATGCCGCCAAGGATGATGATGGCCAGCGTCGTGATCGAGACCAGGATATTGAAGCTGTTGGCGAAGACCGAGCCGAGCTGGACGGCGAAGAGCGCGCCTGACAGGCAGCCGAGCGTTGCGCCGAGCGCGAAGGCCAGCAGCTTGTAGGCGGTCACGTTGACGCCGGTCGCCTCGGCGACCGACTCGTCCTCCCGCATCGCGTTCCACGCACGCCCGGTGCGTGAGTTCGCCAGCCTGTAGGCAACGAAGGCCGCGAACGCTGCGAAGAACAGCACGGGGTAGTAGAACGCCTGCGTGCTGGTGAACTCGAAACCGATGACGGGAATATGGAGGTTCGGCACGCCGACGATGCCCTGCGATCCGCCGAGCCACGGCTCGAGGGCGCTCGACAGGAACAGGACGCGCGCGATCTCGCCGAACCCGAGGGTGACGATGGCCAGGTAGTCGCCACGAAGGCGCAGGACCGGCGCGCCGATCAGGAGGCCCACGACGCCGGCGGCCAGCATGACGAAGGGCAGCGCGACCCAGAATCCCCACTCCACGCCGAAGATCTGTGCGGCCCACCCACCGAGCACCGAGCTCGGCGCCGTCAGGATCGCCATGACGTAGGCACCGATGGCGTAGAAGGCGACATACCCCAGGTCCAGCAGGCCGGCGTAGCCGACCACGATGTTGAGGCCCAGCGCGAGCATGACGAAGAGCCCGACGTTGACCAGCACCAGGCTCACGAAGCTTCCGCCGATCAGGGGCAGCAGCAGCAGCCCGATGATCGCAAGCACCATCAGGCCAGGGCCCGCGACGCGCCGCCGATCCTCGCTCATGCCGGCAAGACCATCGCGCATGGGCCGACGGGGTGAGGAGAGGCCCCAGCTGAAGGCCGCGCCGGCGATGAGGAGGACCGGCGCAGCCAGCAGGTCGACCCCGCCTCCCTGATAGACGAAGGTGGCTACCGCGCGCAGGTCGAGCTGACCGAGCACGGGCACGAGGAGCGGCTGGAGCAGCGACGTGAAGATCAGCGTCATCAGGCCGACGATGATCGCTCCGCGTGCGCGGTCCGACGTCAACCGCAGCCCACCTCCGAGCAGGGCCAGGACGATGCCGGCGACGAGCAGCATGAGCGCGCCGACAACGGACTCCTGTCCCAGCGACAGCAGGTCGACCGTGCGAGCATCGACCGAGATGAAGACCCCGCTGATGTCGACCGCGCTCACCATGAACGTGAAGAGGCCGAGCAGCAGTCCGGTCACCGCTCCGGCGGCCCCGGTGTAGGCGAGGCTCGTGGCCGGGGAGGCCGCAACGGGCGCCTGGCGGAGCCGCGCAGTCAGCGCATAGCCCACCAGGAACGGGACAGCGGCCAGCATGAGCTCGCCTAAGGTGATGACGCCGGTTACCGCCGGCCGGTTCTGGAAGGCCCCGGCCAGCCCGACCATCACCAGGTAGATCACGCAGATGCCGCCGACGGCGCCCCACCACACCGCGCGCCGGACAAGCGCTCCCCGTGCGGTGCGAGGCATCAGAGGTTCTCCTTGCGCCCCAGCAGCCCGGTCGGCCGGAAGAGCAGGACGAGCACGAGGACGCTGAAGGCGACCACGTCGCGCAGCTGGTTGGTGGACGGCACGCCGGCTCCGGTCAGCAGCAGCGCGGGCCCGACGTTCTCGAAGATCCCGAGCACCAGCCCTCCGAGCATCGCCCCGACGATGTTGCCGATTCCACCGAGGACGGCTGCGGTGAACGCCTTGATCCCGGGCAGCAGGCCCATGACGAAGTCGACGCGATTGAAGAGGAACGAGTACAGGACGCCCGCTGCACCGGCAAGCAGGCCGCCGATCGCGAACGTGGTGACGATCACGCGATCGACATTGATGCCCATCAGCGCGGCAACGTCCTTGTCCTCCGAGACGGCTCGCATGGCACGCCCGGTGCGCGTGCGTTCGATGAAGTAGAAGAGCGCCGCCATCAGCACCACGCTGGCGACGATCGTCACGAGCTCAATCCTGGTCAGGGAGAAGCCGAAGACGTCGATACGGCCGCTCAGCAGCTCGACCGGCGGATATCGGCGGGCCCGGGCGCCGAACAGCCCGAGCGCACTGTACTGGAGGAACAGGGAGGCGCCGATGGCCGTGATGAGGGGCACCAGGCGTGGCGCTCGACGAAGCGGTCGATAGGCAACGCGCTCGAGCACGATGGCCACGATCATGGAGGCCAGCATGGCGGCGAGGAAGATGATCAGCAGCGCGATGAACGGGCTGTCGGCGAGCAGGCCGGTCGCAGCGAGCCCGCTGGCGACGAACATTCCGGTGAATGCCCCCATCATGAACACCTCGCCGTGAGCGAAGTTCACGATGAACAGGACGCCGTAGACGAGTGTGTAGCCCAGCGCGATGAGTGCGTAGACCGCCCCCTGCGACACCCCGGCGATCATCAGAAGAACCCAGGCACTCGGCGAGAGCCGCCCCGAGGTCAGTGTCGCCCACGAGCCGGCGACGACGCCGACCACCACGATGACGGCGACCGCCCAGATGAGAACCCGTCCGACGGTCAGGCGCTCGGGTCGAGAGAACATGGGAGACCTCAGTCAGAGGCGCTCGATAGGGGTGTGGGTGGGCC
>JBOGTC010000103.1:0-1952 GCA_050692055.1 Candidatus Limnocylindria bacterium
GCCATGCGCTCGGGACCGCGAGCCGCCATGCGCGACCTAGCCACGCTACGGTGCCGCGGCGGCAGCCAGGTCGGCGATCAGGTCGTCCGCGTCCTCCAGGCCGATCGAGACGCGCACCATGCCCGGCGACATGCCGGCGGCGGCCAGCTCGTCATCGGTCAGCTGGCGGTGGGAGGAGCTGGCCGGGTGGCTGCACAGCGTCTCGACGCTGCCCAGGCTGGTGGCGTGGACCGCGATCTCGAGCCGATCCAGGAAGCGCTCGCCCGCCGAGCGGCCTCCGGCCAGCTCGATGGCGAGCATCCCGCCGGCCATCCCGTCGCGCAGCGTGCGACACGCCAGGTCGTGCTGCGGGTGCGACGCCAGACCGGGATACAGGACGCGGCTGATGCCCGCGGCGCCTTCGAGGGCCCCGGCCACCGCCAGCGCGGTCGCCGAGTGGCGCTCCATGCGCAGCGCCAGCGTCTTCAGCCCGCGCAGCGCCAGGAAGGCTTCGAACGGGGACGCGCTGCCACCGGCGTTGATGACGACCCTGCGTGCGGCCGCCACGCGCTCGGCGTCGCCGAGGAGCGCTCCGCCGATGATGTCCGAGTGCCCGCCCACGTACTTCGTGGTCGAGTGCACGACCAGATCGGCGCCCAGCGCGAGCGGGTTGGACAGGTAGGGGCTTGCGAAGGTGTTGTCGACGGCCACGACCGCACCCCGGGCGTGCGCAATCTCGCTGATGGCGGCGATATCGGCCATGGCCGTGGTCGGATTGCTGATCGTCTCGAGCCAGACCAGCCGGGTCCGCTCGCCGATGGCGTCCGTCACAGCCTGCGCATCGGTCGTGTCGACTGCGCGGTGACCGATGCCGGACCGCTCCAGCACGGCGCCGATGAGGCCCACCACGCCGCCGTACACCGCCCTCGGCACCAGCAGCTCGTCGCCGGCGCGCAGGACCGAGAGCACGATGCCATGGATGGCAGCCATGCCGGAGGCGGTGACGTGGCAGGCGTCCGCGCCCTCCAGATCGGCGAGCGCGGCCTCCAGCGCGGCATGGGTGGGATTCGAGTGGCGCGAGTACGAGTGCCCGGGCCGGCGGAACTCGAGGAGCTCGGCGAGCTCCTCGGCGCTGGCGACCTCGAACGTGCTCGAGGCGTAGATCGGCACGTTCACCGGCGGCTGGGGCGTCTCCGGCACGGTGCTGGCGGCCTTGATGGCGCGCGTCGCGAAGCCCGGCATGAGGGCGAGTCTATCAGCGGCCCGTCTCAGGGGCCGTGGCGGCGGCCGCGGCGGCCCACGGGCAGCTTGGCGCCATCACCACGTATTGCTCACCTCCTGCAACTTATCCGAGCGCTGACAGCCCAAGGCGCCCAGCAGCTCGCATCAATGCGCCGCTGGTGCACGTCGACCCCTGATGAGGGCCTCCGGTCGTGCCTCCAGGCGCGGTCAGCCCCGATAAGTTGCACACGCCGCGCATTGATGCGACGTGGGCCACGTGGTCAGGGGAGCGGCGCCCGGCCGCCCCGGTTAGCCGTGAGCCGGCTTGCGGGCTGGGTGACGGTGTCAACTGATTTCCGGAGCAGGCCGCCGTGGCACCACGCCGCAGTCAGACTCCGTTCGTGGCAACGTGCACCACGAGGAGACGCTGACGGCGGCGATCAGGCCAGCCACTCCCGAGGCGCGCAGCCCCCCGGAGGAACTCAGTGCTCCCGGTGGTCGTCCGGGGGGCCGGGCATCGGTCCCAGGAAGGCATCCATGGCGCGTCGGATCTGGTGGTCGGGGTCGAAGCTGCGGTTGGCGACGGCGATCTGGCGCCGGACCTCGGAGGGATCTGGCTCGTCCTCGCCGCCTGCCGGCGCGCCGTTCGTGTCGCTCGGAGACGCCATCTCGACGGGGTGCAGCTGGCCCGCGGCCGCAGCGGGCGCCGGGGCTCCGGCCGCCGAGACCGCCGAGGGCGCAACCGCCTCGCC
>JBOGTC010000104.1:0-22722 GCA_050692055.1 Candidatus Limnocylindria bacterium
GTCCAGCCCCGACTTGCGCAGCCGTGCGCCGCCGGCCTGGGAGGTGGCGCGTGCTGCCCTTCGCTTGCAGCCCAGTTGCTAGCGCCGACGCCGAGCGGGAGGCGCTGAGGCATACGCTTCGACCAGGCTCCGCACGACTTCGCTGGGCGTTCGTCCCTCGGCCTTCGCCCGCTCCAGGAATCCCTGGTACGTCTTCCCGGAGACACGGGCGCCGACGCTTCTGCGGGCAGGACGCTACCGATTCTCCATGGTCATGGCCGACTGTGAAGAACCTCCGCACGCACACGTGAGCGGCGGAGGCGGAGCCTGCAAGCTGTGGCTTCAACCAGTATCGATCGCCCGGACGGCGGGGTATAGTCGCCGCGAGGAGCGCACGATCGTCGAGATCGCAAGAGAGCACCAGGTGCTCTTGCTGGCACGCTGGGATGAGGAATGTCGACGGCACGGGTGAAGATGCAACCGGCGATCATCAGTCGGGTCATGGTGGACGCCGATCGTCTGACCATGCACCTCACCGATGGGCGCGAGCTGAGTGCCCCTACCTCCATCTCGCCACGCCTCGCGATGGCCACGCCGCAGCAACGCGCGCACTGGACCATTGAGGGGATGGGCACTGCCGTCCATTGGCCCGATGTCGACGAAGATATCGGCGTCTGGACACTGCTGGGGGTTCCGGAAGATCTCGTTCTCGAGGCAGCGGGCTTCCGCCAGCACGATTCGTCCTAGCAGCGGCTCCGGCGGCGCACGACACCTCGCGACAGCTCGGATGCGGTTGGCTTAGTGCTCCATTTCATTAGTACAGTGACGTATCGCGCACGGCTTGTTCCGCTATGCTCTCCACTGGAGAGGAGGGCATCCGATGCCGAGACGAAGCCCGTTCGCGATCGTGCTGAGCCCGGACGAACGGTTGGTGCTGGAGCGGCAGGCCCGCCGCTATACGTCGCCGTATCACGAGGTCGTCCGCGCCAGGATCGTGCTCTTGGCGGCCGAGGGCCTGGGCAACGACGAGATCGCGCGACGGCTCGACCTGCCGCGCCAGGTGGCGAGCAAGTGGCGCAAGCGCTTCTTCGAGGAGGGCCGCGCCGGGCTGGTCGACCGACCCCGCGGCGGACGGCCCGCCGCTTTTCCCCCCAGCCGTGGTGGTTGAGGTCAAGGCCCTGGCCTGCGCGCTGCCGGCCGAGCTGGGCCTGCCGCTGAGCCGCTTCAGCATTGCCGAGCTGCGACGCGAGACGCTGGCGCGCGGCATCGCCGCCGCCATCAGCGGCAGCACCGTGTGGCGCTGGCTGCACGATGATGCCATCCGCCCCTGGCGCCACCGCAGCTGGATCTTCCTGCGCGATCCGGACTTCGCGGCCAGGGCCGGGCGGGTGCTGGACCTGTATGGCCGCCGCTGGCAGGGCCGGCCGCTGGGCGCCGACGAGCTGGTGCTGTGCGCCGACGAGAAGACGATGATCCAGGCTCGCGCGCGGCGTCACCCCAGCCTGGCGCCCGCGGCCGGTCGCGCCATGCGCGTCGAGCACGAGTACCGCCGCCGCGGGGCGCTGGCCTACCTGGCCGCCTGGGACGCGCGCAGCGGGCAGCCGTTCGGGCGCTGCGAGCCGCGCACCGGCATCGCGCCCTTCGAGCGGCTGGTGGCACAGGTCATGGCGCGCGAGCCATACGCCTCGGCGCGGCGCGTGTTCTGGATCGTCGACAACGGCAGCAGCCACCGCGGCACCGCCAGCGCCGAGCGGCTGGCGGCGCGCTGGCCGACGATCGAGCTGGTGCACCTGCCCTTGCACGCGTCGTGGCTCAACCAGGTCGAGATCTACTTCAGCGTCGTGCAGCGCAAGCTGCTCACGCCCAACGCCTGGCGCTCGGCCGCCGAGCTCGAGGCACAGATCCTGGGCTTTGAGCGGCGCTACGCCGCGGTGGCGACCCCGTTCGAATGGCGCTTCAGCCGCGCCGATCTGCGCCGCCTGTTGGCTCGGCTGCCGGCGACGACCGAGCTGGCTGCGTGAACCCAGCCGTGCGCGATACGTCACCGTTATTGCGGTCTGGAGCACTTAGCCGCATTGGGGGCAGAGGAGAACACATGCACTACACCAGACTCGCTATATACGACGTGACCAAGGGCAGCTTCGACGAGCTGACCAGCATTGCCGAGAAGGGCATCCTGCCGATGTTCGTCAACGAGCCCGGCTTCGTGAACTACGGACTGGTCGACGCCGGCAACCACAAGGTTGTCTCGATCAGCATCTGGGAGACTCGCGAAGCGGCTCAGAAGTCGGCCAGCATTTGCTGCGACCTGGGTCAAGGAGAACATCTCCGACCGGGTTCGGCTGGTGAACACCTACATCGGTGACCTCGCCCTCTTCCACGGCGTGCCCGTCACCGCCTAGGTTCCGCACTCTCGTCGGCCGATGCGCGGCCGGTCGGCCTACCCGCCGGCCCTTGCGCACGTGGCCACATCGGCCGCCCCGGCTCGTTGCCGGGGCGGCTTTTGCTATGGCGGCGTTTCAGGGCCTATGGCACTCGTGTCGACGCCGATGGCGGACGTTCGCTCAACGGCGGCGCTGACGTCTTCGCAGGGGCTTTCATCGGCCGCGAGCTGCGCGCCCGTGGATCGAGCACTGGGGCCTAGAGCGACGGCGGACCCAGCCTGCATGAACAAGCGCGGTCCCCTCCGGAAACGCATAGTGCGGATCCGCCCGCCCAGCGACGTCCGTTGGAATGAAGCCGCAGGCCGGAACCAGACCGCCAGTACGGCCACTACCGGAGCGCGGGCGAGCGGGAGTGCCATCGCGGAAACCTGGCGCGAGAATGGTCGGGGCGAGAGGATTCGAACCTCCGACCCCTTGGCCCCCAGCCAAGTGCGCTGCCAGACTGCGCCACGCCCCGACCGAGCGGCAAGTATATCGCGCACAGGGGAGCCAGTCGTCGAACGCGGGGTTTGCACCGGGAGTCGTCAACTGACGACGATCGGATCGATTGGGGCTGTGCCTGCCGGGTTTACGACATGGTGCGGACGCGTTGCACAGGATGGAGGTATCGGGGAAGTTGAGGCCGTTCTGACGGTCTTCTTCCCTGCAAGTTTCATCGGGTGCAATGGGCGGGCAATTTGAGGCGTCGCCGGGGCTCTTCTTCCCCGATACCTCCACCAGGTGCAATCCGGGGCGAGCGATCCACGGCGCGCAAGGCGCGGCGCGCAAGCCGCGGCGCGCCAACGGTGGCACGAACCTACGCTCGCAGGCTGGCCAGCTCGTCCTTGACCTCGCGGGACATGAGCTCTGCCACGGCGACCATCGGCGGCTTGCCCTCGTGGACCACCGCGCGCACCTGCTCCGCGATCGGCAGCTCGACATCGTGGGCCGCGGCCAGCCCCAGCGCGCCGGCGACCGTTGCCACGCCCTCCGCCACGCCGTTCAGCCGCTCCCCCGCCTCCGGCCAGGGAATGCCCGAGGCGATCAGCTCGCCCGCCCGCCGATTCCGCGACAGCGGCGACATGCAGGTCGCGATGAGGTCCCCCACGCCGGCCAGCCCGGCGAAGGTGAGCGGATGGGCTCCGGCCGCGACGCCCAGACGGGTCATCTCGGCCAAGCCGCGGGTGATGATGCCGGCCTTCGCCGAGTCCCCGAACCCGAGCCCGTCGACCATGCCCGCCGCCAGGGCCACCACGTTCTTCAGGGCCCCGGCGAGCTCCACCCCCACCACATCGGGGTTGGTGTAGAGCCGGAACCGATCCCCACCGAGGACCGATGCCAGCTCCGCCGCCAGCTCGGCATCGGCGGAGGCGACGACCGATCCGGCCGGCTTGCCGGCGGCGATCTCGCGCGCCAGGTTCGGGCCCGATAGCACCGCGATGCGGCGACCCGGCAGCTCCTCGGCTATCACCTCGCTCATGCGCCGGTGAGTTCCTTCCTCGATGCCCTTCACCACGCTCAGTAATGCGGCCTCGGGATAGAGGCCATCGCGAAGGCGCACGAGGGTGTCCCGCAGATGCGCGGAAGGGACGGCGAGCACGAAGAGCCGATGCGGCTCGGCGAGGAACGCGTCATCGGTCACCACGCGGAGGTTGGGCGGGAAGACAGCGCCCGGCAGGTAGCGCCGGTTCTCGCGCTCGTGGGCCAGCTGCTCTGAGGCCTCGGAGCTGTGGGCCCAGAGGCTGACCGGGCGCTGGGCATCCGCCAGGCGCAGGGCCAGCGTCGTCCCCCACGCGCCCGCGCCGATCACGCCGACCTGGTCAGTCATGCCCGCGGAGGATAACGCGCCTCAACGGCGTCCCCCGGTCGATCGCCGCCGCGGCCGGGCCGAGCGCCGCGCGACCTCCTCGGACTCGCGTTCCCGGAAGAGGAGCCGGATCGGCGTGCCCAGGAAGCCGAAGGCATCGCGGATACGATTCTCCAGGTAGCGCTTGTAGCTGAAATGGATGAGCGCCGGGTCGTTGACGAAGACCACGAACGTCGGCGGCGCAACGGCGACCTGGGTGGCATAGAAGACCTTCGGCAGCCGGTTGCGGACGTGCGACGGCGGATGCTCGCGCACCGCATCGGTCACGAGGCGGTTGAGCTCGCCGGTCGGGATGCGCCGATAGCGCTCCTCCGCGACCCTCAGCGCCTCGCGCAGGATGCGCTCGACGCGCTGGCCGGTCAGCGCCGAGGCGAAGACGATATCGGCCCAGGCCAGGTACGGCGCATCGCGCCGCAGCCGCTTCAGCCAGCGGTCGGCCGTCGTCTCGTCCTTCTCCACCACGTCCCACTTGTTGATGACGAGCACGACGCCCTTGCCCGCCTCGAGGACGTAGCCCACGACGTGCGCGTCCTGGGCCGTGTAGCCCTCGGTCGCGTCCGTCATCACGATGGCGACGTCGGCCGAGTCGATCGCCTTCATGCTGCGCAGGACGCTGTAGCGCTCGATCCCCTTTTCGATGCTCCCGCGGCGCCGGATGCCGGCCGTGTCGACCAGGACGATCGGCTGGCCGTCGACCTGGACCGCCGTGTCGACCGAGTCGCGCGTGGTGCCGGGAGTCTCGGCGACGATCATGCGCTCCTCGCCCAGCACGCGGTTGACGAAGGTCGACTTGCCGCTGTTCGGCCGGCCCACGATCGCCACCCGCGGCGGCCCGATGTCGGCCTCGGCGAGCTCGGCAAGCTCCTCCTGGGTCAGGTCCCCATCGGCCTGGACCGATGGCGCCGGCGGCGCATCTGGCAGTCGCCACACGATCTCGTCGGCGAGATCACCGGTGTTGCGCCCATGCTGGGCGCTGATGGTGATGGTGGGATCGAAGCCCAGCGCGTAGAACTCGGCGCCCTCCGCCTCGCGGCGCGGGTTATCGGCCTTGTTGACGATGAGCATCACCGGCTTCTCGGTGCGGCGCAGCCGATCCGCGACTTCGTGGTCGAGCGGCGCCAGGCCGGCCTGGGCGTCCACGATGAACAGGATGACGTCAGCCTCCTCCAGCGCCACCCGTGCCTGCACCTGGACGCGCTCCTCGATATGGGTTCCGGGCTCGATCTCGAGGCCCCCGGTGTCCACCACGGTGAACAGCCGCCCGTTCCACTCGGCGGTGCCGTAGACCCGGTCGCGCGTGGTGCCGGGCAGGTCCTCGACGATCGCCAGCCGCCGCCCGACCAGGCGGTTGAACAGCGTGCTCTTGCCCACGTTCGGGCGGCCGACGATGGCGACGACAGGCAGGGAGACGGACATGCTGTCCCAGTGTATCGGGAGGAGCCCCGCGCGCGATGACCCCTTCAATCTGCCGCTCGCGCAAGTTGGAACCGCATACGCGGCGCCGGCGGCCAAGGAGCCTCCCGTCGCTTGCACGCGCGGCAGATTGACTACGTCATCGGCGCCGAAACCCACCCGGATGACCGCCGAGGTTGCACAACCTGCAAATTGAGCCTCGCATCGATGCGCGGGCGACGGACCGCGAGCACGTGAGTGCCTTGCCGCGCATGGTAGGCTCTGGAAGCGCTTCCACATGGAACCGCTTCCAGAGCGAGGAGCAGCATCGCACCTCCATGACCGCCACGCTCTCCGATGTGGCCCAGCGAGCCGGCGTCTCCGAGGCGACGGCATCACGAGTGCTGAACGGCAGGCGCTACGTCGCCGACGCCACGCGGGCACGGGTCCAGGCGGCGGCGCAGGCGCTCGACTACCTGCCCAACCGCGCCGCGCGCAACCTCTCGATGGCGCGCACCGCGACGGTCGCCCTGCTCGTGCACCGCGGGCAGTATCCCGCCCACGGCGAGGGCACCTTCGCATCCCGCGTCCTTCACGGCGTTTCGCAGGCGCTGCGCCTTCGGGGCTACGACCTGCTGTACGCGCCGGTCGACGACGCCGCGGTCGAGCATCTCGCCCGACTCTCGGCGGTTCGGGCGGGTCGCAGCGACGGGGCGCTCCTGCTGGGTCCTGCCTTTCCCGCGCCGGCCGTGGACGCGCTCGTGGCCGCACGCTGGCCGCTGGTCCTCGTCGACAACGCCCACGACGGCGTCGACGCGGTGATGGCCGACAACCGCCCGGCCGCCGAGGCGCTCACGCGTCACCTGGTCGATGATCACGGCTACCGCCGCGTGCTCTGCATCGCCGGGCCCGCCCACTGGCCGAGCAATGCGGAACGCATCGACGGCTACGTCGCCGCCATGGACGCGGCCTGCCTCACGCCGCAGGTAATCCATGCTGCAGAAACGACGATGCGCGACGGGGCCGAGGCCGTCGGCCGCCTGCCGGGCGGTGCCGCCGATGCCATCGTCGCGGTCAACGATGCCATGGCCATCGGTGCGCTGCATCGGCTCCGCCCCAGGCCGCCGCGGGAGCGGCCCGCCGTCGTCGGCTTCGACGACATCGCATGGGCTCGGCTCACCGAGCCGCCCTTGACCACGGTGGCCGTGGATGCGGAAGCCATGGGATCCCGCGCAGCCGACCTGCTGATCGATCGGATCGAGGCGGCGGATGATGACGTCGAGCCCGCGCGCATCGCGCGGGTCCCGGCGACCCTGCGCCTTCGGCGCTCGTGTGGATGTGCCCCGGTCGCGAGCCGCGACCGTCCGTTCTCATCGGTCCAGGCCGTTCCTGGGCCGCCAAGCAGCCCGACGCCGCTGGGCGTCACAGGAGGAGAGATACCCGATGCGAACTGATCCACGACGACCCTGGTGGCGCCTGAGCGCGTCCTTCGCCGCCCTGGTGCTGGTCATCGCCGCCTGCACCCCCGGCGACGAGGCCGATGGCAGCCCGGCCGGTGACGGCGAGCCCGCGGACGGAGAGCCCGCGGGCGAGGTCGTGATGATCTCGAGCCAGCTCGTGCCGACCGCCGAGCAGGAGCTGATGAACAACGAGATCCTGGCCGGCTTCGAGGGCGAGGCCGACTTCATCGGCGCCGATGCGACCCCCTTCAACAGCCAGATCCGCTCCCAGGAGGAGGCCGGCGAGGGTGAGATCAGCCTGATCGGCGGCCTGGACGGCGAGTTCAGCTCGTTCGCCGCCGACGGCCTGCTGACCGACCTGTCCGATGTCGCCGCTGAGCTTGCCGACCTTGGCATCAACGAGACGTATCTCGAGTTCGGCCGGCTCGGCACGGACCAGCAGCTGTACATCCCGTGGATGCAGGCCACCTACATCATGGCCGCCCGCACCGAGGCGCTCGACTACCTGCCGGACGGCGCCGACGTCAACGACCTGACCTGGGAGCAGCTCACCGAGTGGGGCGCCAACATCCAGGCCGAGACCGGCGAGCGCCGGCTGGGCTTCCCGGCGGGCGAGGACGGCCTCCTGCATCGGTTCTTCCAGGGCTACTCGTACCCGGCCTTCACCGGAGGGGTGAATACGACCTTCGCCAGCGACGACGCGGTGGAGATGTGGACCTGGTTGGCCGATACGTGGCAGTACGTGAACCCACAGTCCACGACTTATGGCTTCATGCAGGACCCGCTGCAGTCGGGCGAGGTGTGGGTCGCGTGGGATCACACGGCACGGCTCATCCAGGCGCTGAACAACCAGCCCGAGGAGATCGTGGCCTTCCCGGTCCCGTCCGGGCCGTCAGGCAAGGCCTACATGCCGGTGGTGGCCGGCCTGGCCATCCCGACCACAGCACCGAACGTTGAGGGCGCCAAGAGCCTGATTCGCTACCTGCTCTCCCCGGAGACGCAGGCGACGACACTCACCGCCGTCTCCTTCTTCCCGGTCATCGAGGCCGATCTGCCCGATGTCAGCCCGGGCGTCCAGGCGGAGATCGAAGCGGTCGAGGCGCAGACCAACGCGGACGATGCGCTCCCCGCCTTCCTGCCGGTGGGGCTCGGCGAGCAGGGCGGCGCCTACAGCCAGGTCTTCCGCGACGTCTTCCAGCAGGTGGTGATCGATGGGGCGGACCCGGCCACCGTGCTGGAGGAGCAGACGCCGAACCTGCAGGCGGTGTTCGAGGCGAGCGGAGCGCCGTGCTGGCCGCCAGACCCCGAGAGCGACGGGCCCTGCCCGGTCGAGTAGAGGATCCAGGCGTCCCGGTGGCGGCCCAGGCCGCCGCCGGGACCACACCGTGTCGCCGCAGCGCAGAGGACTGACCGAGCCATGACCGCGCGACTCGGGTGGGCGCCGTACGCGCTCCTCCTGCCATCGCTGGCGTTCCTTGCCGTCTTCTTCGCGACGCCCATGATCCAGGCGTTTGCGCTTGCCTTCCAGGACACGGCCGGCAACTGGAGCCTTGCCAGCATCGAGCGCATGCTCGCCGACGCCAGCTTCCGGAGCGCGCTGACCACCACGCTGGCCCTGGTGGTGCTCGTCATCCCGGTGCAGTTCGCCCTGGCGATGTCCATGGCGCTGATCGTCAACGCGCAGCTCCGCGGCCAGGGCATGTGGCTCTACGTCTACGCCATTCCGCTCGGCATCAGCGAGCTGGCCGCCGGGATCGTGTGGGTCAGCATCTTCACCCAGACCGGCTGGCTCAACAGCATCCTGGAGGGGCTCGGCCTCATCAGCTCGCCGATTACCTGGCAGAGCGCCGAGACACGCTGGTTGCTGATCGGCACGGTCGTGGTGGCCGAGGCATGGCGTGCGACGTCCATCATCATGATCATCCTGGTGGCGGGCCTGCAGTCGATCCCGCGCGAGTTCTTCGAAGCCGCCGACGTGTACGGCGCCACGACCTGGCAGAAGGTGCGGCGCGTGGTGCTGCCGATGCTGCGGCCGAGCCTCCAGGTGGCGCTCATCCTGCGCACCATCCTCGCCTTCCAGGTCTTCGCCACGGTCATCGCGCTGGCCGGCACCGGCCTGGACGTCCTCGCGGGCGAGGCGCAGCGCTGGGCCACGGACATCGACAACGACAACGTGGCGGCGGCCTTCGCCGGCCTGATTCTGCTCCTCTCCATCTTCGGCACCATCCTGTTCCTGGTGCTGCTGCCGACCCGCGAGGAGCAGAACGCATGACCGCCGTGCAGCACGAGCTGCCTGCCGCCACAGTTCGTTCGGCCGACGTGCCGTCGGCGCGGCGCCGATCCGGCCGCGAGCGGCTCATCGGCCGCGGCCTGACCTACCTGGCGGCGACGCTGCTGGCGCTCTTCATCCTGGCGCCGATCTACCTCATCGGCGTCGCCGCCTTCACCCCGCGCGAGGACGCCTTCAACTATCCGCGCAGCGTCATCCCCGAAGCGATGAGCACCGATACGGTCACCTTCTTCCTCGGCGCCTCGGGCGTCATGGACGCCTTCTGGCGCAGCGTGATCGTGGCGCTCATCACGCTCGGTCTGTCGCTGCTGATCGGCGCTCCGGCCGGGTACGCCGTCGCCCGCTACGCATTCCGCGGGCGCAGCGCGTATCGGCTCGTCATCCTGTCGACACGAGCCTTCCCGATCGTGATCCTCGCCATCCCGCTGGCGGTGACATACCGGCTGTGGGGCATCAACGACACGGTCATCGGAGTGGCGCTCATGCACACCGCGCTGGCGCTGCCGTTCACCGTGCTCATCACCTCCAGCGTGTTCGTATCGGTCCCGCGTGAGCTCGAGGAAGCGGCGCAGACGCTGGGCTGCAACCCGCTGCAGGCGTTCCTGCGCATCTCGCTGCCACTGACGCTGCCCGGACTGGCGGCCGCCGCGATCTTCACGTGGGTCCTGTCGTGGAACGACGTCTTCGCCGCGGTCATCCTGACGTTGCAGAACCCGACGCTGCCCGCAAAGATCCTGACCGCGCTGACGCAGTCGCCGATCTACTACCAGTTTGCCGCCGGCTTCGTGATGCTCGTGCCATCGCTGGTGGTCATCTTCTTCATCCGCCGCTACCTGCTCGGCCTGTGGGGCCGCGTCGTCAAGTGAGGAGGCTTCGGACCCATGGCTGAGATTCGCGTCGAGCGCGTCACCAAGCTGTTCAAGGGCGTCCGCGCGGTCGACGACGTGTCGCTCACCATCCGCGACGGCCAGTTCATGGTGCTCCTGGGACCGTCCGGCTGCGGCAAGACGACGCTGCTGCGCTCGATCGCCGGGCTCGAGCAGATCGACGGCGGACTGGTCGTGATCGGCGAGCGCAACGTGACCGATCTGCCGCCTCGCAAGCGCAACATCGCCATGGTCTTCCAGAGCTACGCCGTCTTCCCGCACATGACCGTCTTCGAGAACATCGCCTTCGGGCTGCGCATGCGCAAGGCGCCGAAGGGCGACGTGGTCAGGCACGTGCGCGAGGCTGCCGAGCTGCTGCACATCGAGAACCTGCTGGACCGATACCCCTCGCAGACCTCCGGCGGCCAGCGCCAGCGCATCGCCGTGGCCCGGGCGCTCGCCATGCAGCCGCAGGTGCTGCTCATGGACGAGCCGCTGAGCAACCTCGATGCCCTGCTACGGCTGGAGGCGCGTGCCGAGCTGAAGCGCCTCCTCAGTGAGATCGGCGCCACGACGATCTACGTCACCCATGACCAGGTCGAGGCCCTCTCCATGGGCGACCAGGTGGCCGTCATGCGCAGCGGCAAGCTCGTCCAGGTCGCCGACCCGCTTGCCATCTACGATGCGCCGGTCGACCGATTCGTGGGCGGCTTCATCGGCAACCCGCCAATGAACTTCCTGCCGGCCACCGTCGCGCGCCGGAATGGCGGGATGGTGGCAGTGCTCGACGGCGCCGGCGAGGTGCCGCTCGACGGGACCGGCGACGGCGTTTCCGAGCACCTGGATCGTCCCCTGCTCATGGGCGTCCGCGCCGAGAACATCGAGCTCACCACGTCTCCGCGGTCCGGCGAGCTGCGGGGCCGCTGCCTGGTGGTCGAGCCGCTCGGCTCACACAATCTCGTCACACTCCAGGTCGGCGACGAGCAGCTCAAGGCCACGACCCGTCCCGACGATCCGATTCGCCCTGACGAGGAGGTCGGCATCCGGATCGACGCCGGGCGCATTCGATGGCTGGACGCGGAGCATGGCGTGGCCATCGATCATGCCGCCGACGTGGGCCCCGGAGCCGGTGGCGGCGCCCTGAGACCCGAGGAACGCGAGGAGGACGCCCCAGCCACCCCGGCCGGCTGACCGGTGACGACCCCGCCGCACGACGCCCGAGCCAAGCCGGTCGACCTCGGCAACGGCGTGATCGCCGCCTCGCTCGGCAGCACGAACGCGGCGCTGCTGTCGCTGATCGCCGTGCATCCGGAGCACGGCGTGGTCGAGCTGTCCGGCCTGCCGCCCTTCGACGAGGCGGACCGCGGCGACCCCGCGGCGACGCGACGGCATCGCTCGCTGATGCTCGATGACAGCCTCGCGTGCTGCTGGCTCGAGACCGACGCCGGCGAGCGTCTCACCGTCGATGCGTTCGACCTGACCGATCCACAGGCCCCGACCTGGCACGGCCGGCTGGGGCCGATCGAGGTTGCGGCGACCGCCGGCGCCCGCGAAGGAGCTGCGGCGGTGGAGGTGACCTGGCACCTCGCCGCTTCCGGCGCTCAGCCGATCCTGCGCCTGCGCTTCTCCGGGCGCCTCGACCGGCCTGCCCTGGCCGAGATCACCGAGATCGATCCGCCGGCGCCCACCGGCGCCCTCACCGAGCTCTCGGCCGCTGGAGCGCTGCTGCGGGTCGTGGCCGGCGTGCTGCCTGCCAGCGCGACGCTCGAGGCATCGCTCGGAGCGTGGCGAGCCCACGACGGCGGCGCGACGCTCGAGGTGCCGTGGCCGCCGGGGGCCACCTCGCTTCAGGTCACCCTGCGCTGCCGCCTCGACGGCCCGGGCACTGCTTCGGCCGGCGGGCGGGCGATGTCGGCGTCCACGGGGCCTGGCTTCCTGGTCGACCGGGCGCTCGCGTACGTGCGAGGCTGCACGGCGCTGGCCGTGGCGCCCGGCGAGCGGGTGATCCTGACCGACCATCGGCTCCTGCCGCTGTCGTGGACCCGCGACGCCTACTACCAGGCGCTCCTGCTGCTGGCCACCGGCGATGGGGAGGACATCGAGCGCGTCGCGGACCACCTGCGCTGGCTGTGGCGCCGATGCGAACGCCCGGACGGGCGCTGGGTGCGAAGCCACCACGCCAACGGACGTCGCAAGGACATGGCCTTCCAGGCCGATCAGCAACTCTATCCGCTGGTCGAGCTGGCCGACTTCTGGCGCGCGACCGGATCGCTTCCGGGAGGCATGGCCTGGACCGATGTCGCCCGGGGCGCCTGGTCTGCCGCCCTGGCCGAGGTCGACCCCGCGAGCGGCCTGATGGCCAGCACCGAGAACGCAGCCGATGATCCGGCGACCGCGCCCTTCATCGGCGCCTCGCAGATCCTGCTGTGGTACGCCTCGCTGCGGCTCGCTGACCTGGCCCGAGCAGGCGCGCTCGATCTTGACGTGCAGGCGCTCGTTGAGGTCGCTGCGCGGACGCACGCAGCGTTCGATCGGTACCTGGCGACGGAGAGCGGCTGGTCGTACGCCACGGACGCGCACGGCGCTCGCACCACGTATCACGATGCCAACGACCTCCCCGTGGCGCTTGCTCCGCTGTGGGGGTTCTGCGATGCCGATGACGTTGGCTGGCTCCGGACCATGGCGTTCGCCCTCTCGGCCGACAATCCCGGCTTCTTCCCAGGGCCCCGCGGAGGCCTGGGCTCGGTCCACACGCCTGGAGCATGGTCGCTCGGCGATGTGCAGGCCTGGATCGCCGCATCGGTCCGGGGTGACGCATCCGGCGCGGCAGATGCTCTGCGGCGGCTCGAGGATGTCGCCTTCCACGACGGCATGCTTCCGGAGGCCTACTCGCCAACTCCGGAGCCGGACCTGCGCATCCGGCACTGGTTCGCGTGGCCGGGGGCGGCGCTGGGCGCGCTGCTGCTCATGCAGCACAGCGGCACGTTGGCGACCCGGCTGCGGGCGCGATACTGACCGGCATGCGTATCGGAATCGTGGCGACTCGCCTGGCGGGGGTCGACGGGGTCACCTTCGAGACCGCCAAGTGGGAGGCGGCGCTCGAGCGCATGGGTCACGAGGTGCGGCTGTGCGCCGGCGAGGTCGACGCCCTGCGACCGGATGCGCGGCTCGTGCCGGCCATGCACTTCACCTGGCCCGCCGCGGCTCGGGTCACGTCGGCAGCCTTCGACCCGGAGTCCGACGCCGAGGCGGTGAGCCACGAGATCTCGCGCTTGGCGGAGCAGCTCCTCCCCGTCCTCGACCACTGGGTCGACTCGCAGCATCTTGAGCTGCTCATCGTCGAGAACGCCTGGGCCATTCCCATGCAGCTGCCGCTGGGCGTGGCCCTTCGACGCCTGGTCGAGCGGTCGCAGCTGCCGGCGATCGGCCATCACCACGACTACTGGTGGGAGCGCCAGCGCTTCGCGGCCTGCGTCGTCCCCGAGATCCTCGACCAGAGCTTCCCGCCCGACCTGCCCGGCCTGCGGCACGTCAGCATCAATTCCCTGGCTGCCGACGAGCTGCTGCGACGGCGTCGGCTCGACTCGACCGTCGTCCCCAACGTCTTCGACTTCGATCGGCCGCGTCCGCGGCCCCATCCGGCCGTCCGTCGCCGCCTGCGCCAGGAGCTGGGCATGGGAGAGCGCGGCCTACTGGTCGTCCAGCCTACGCGGGTGGTGCCGCGCAAGGGCATCGAGCTGGCGATCGAGCTGGTGGGACGGCTGGAGGACCCCGACGCCGTTGTCCTCATCACCAGCCCGGCCGGTGACGAGGGGCTCGACTACCTCGTCGAGCTGGAGCGACAGGCCGAGCACGCCGGCATCCGGCTGCGATATGCCGCGGATCGCTTCGAGCCGGACCTGGACGGCCGGCGTATCGGCCCGGCGCACACGCTCCACGATGCGTACCTGGCGGCGGACCTGATCACCTACCCCAGCCTGTACGAGGGCTTCGGCAACGCGCTCATCGAGGCGCTCTTCTACGGCGTGCCGGTGGTCGTGAACCGCTACCCTGTCTACAAGGCCGACATCGCGCCGCTCGGGGTGCGGCTCATCGAGATCGACGGCGTGATCACCGACGAGACGGTCGACGAGGTGCGATCCCTGCTCGCGAACCCGCGCCGCATCCGGAAGGACGCCCGGCACAACTTCACCATCGCACAGCAGCATCTGTCGTACCGCGTCCTGCGGCGCCACCTGCGCAGGCTGCTCAACGATCTCGGATAGCGGCGTTGGGCGACCCGACTCCGCGACAACGGGCTCCGCGCCGCCGAACTCACGCTCGGCTCGACACGACAACCGGCAGCGTCCTAGCGCTGATGCCGCCTAACGACGACCTGGGCGGTATATGGCAGCTCCTGCCGGACGGGTGGGTGCCAGAGTCACGCGGTCAGGGCGTAGACGCGCTCCCGCACCTCTTCGAGGTCGACCTCGGGCGTCGAGGTGCCGCCCGTGATACCGATGCGCGGCTTGCCGCGCACCCAGTCGGCGTGCTCGGCTGCGAGCTCATCGGCATCGGCGACGTGGATCGTGTCGGGCTGGATCTCGCTGCACTTCACCGCCAGCTCCTTCGTGTTCGAGCTGTTCTTGCCGCCGACCACGATCATGGCGTCCACCTCCTTCGCCAGCACCACGCTGTCGTCCTGGCGAGTCAGCGTCACCGGGCAGACCGTATTCACCACCCGCAGGTCGTGCGCGCGGCGGAGGCAGAAGGCGGCGAACTCCTCGAGCTTCTGGGGCAGGATCGTCGACTGGCTGAGGACGCCGATCTTCTTCGTGCGCGGCACGCGCTCCCAGGTGGACCGGTCCATGTCGTCGACCACGACGTGCTTGTCGCCGGCGTAGCTGCGAACGCCCTTGACCTCGGGATGATCCTCGTGGCCGATGATGCACACGGTGTAGCCCGCCTCCGCCAGCTCCTTCGCGGCTTTCTGGCTCTGGAGGACCCATGTGCAGGTGGCGTCGATCACCTCGAGGCTCTCCTTGCCCTTGACCTGTTCGATCTCGGACCTGGGGACGCCATGGGCGCGGATGACGAGCGTTCCGCCCTCGACCTGGTCGGCGAGGTCGGCGGTGCGGATGCCGCGGTCGGAGAGATCGGCCTTGATGCCGGGGTTGTGCACCAGCTGGCCGAGGGTGGTGACCTCTTTGCCCTCGTCGCGCGCGTGCTTGGCCTTGTCGATCGCCAGGCGCACGCCGTAGCAGAAGCCTGCGCGCTCGGCGATGCGGACATCGGGCCTGGTTGCGGTGGTCATCGTTTCCTAGTCTATCGGCCCTCGTTGAAGGCTTCAGGGATGGTTCCCTGGCGGCACACGCCGTCCCGTGATTCGCGACGTAGTCCCCCGGTGACTGCCAGCAGAGTCCGCGACCATCGCGCACTGGCTCGCTGCTCCGTCAGCCGTGGCCGCTCGGGCGCGCGCCGAGCGTTTCGAAGTCGCGCCAGCTAGTGCCGCTGGCATTGGTATCGGGTCATCCGGGGCCACATCTTGTCATCGATTGCTAGGGGCACTGGTAGGCCACGCCGAAGAGCAAAGGTCAGGCTCGCTCGTGCTCGCGCGAGCGTGGATCGGGTGGCACGACGGTCGTGTGCCGGCCAGAGAGTGCTGGGAGCACTCTCTGGCAGAGAGGCCGCGGCAGTGGCCCCAGGCATGGCCCGTTAGGGTGGCCCCGGGCATGGCCCGTACTGTGGCCCGGACAATGGCCCCCGACAATGGCCCCGGGGCAGTGCTCCGGGCAGTGGTCAACGGAGCCACGGCAGAGGCTGCGCTACCGCCTCGCTCGCCGAGGAGCTGTCGCGGCGGACGCCACTGAACCGGGCGCGCGCTGGGCAGGCGGCAGGAGGGCGGCGATCTCGCTCATGATCCGATCCGTTCCAGCCGCGAGGGCGGTGCGGTCCAGCCGGCCGGTGGGCCGGTGATCGAGCGTGAATGGCGCCCCGATGGTCACGGTCACCGGCGAACGATGCGGGATGTGGGTGCCACCCGGGAAGAGCCGCTGCGTCCCCGCGATCCCGGCGGGCAGGAGCGGCGCTCCGGAGCGCATCGCGAGGAGGGCGGCCCCGGCGCGCGCCTCCCTGAGCCGGCCGTCACGCGAGCGCGTGCCCTCGGGGAAGATGGCGATCGGCCTGCCGTGGGCCAGGATGTCGAGCGCCTGCCGCTGCGCCGCGCGATCTCCTTCCCCGCGACGAACGAAGAAGACGCCGGACCGGTCGGCCAGCCAGCCGATGAGAGGCCAGTCGTGCATCTCCTGCTTGGCCATGAAGTGCACGATGCGCTTCACCTGGTAGCCGGTCGCCCAGCCAAGGATCGGCGGATCCCACAGCGAGCAGTGATTGGCCACGGCGATGAACGCGCCCGTGCGCGGGACGTGCTCCACGCCGCGGATCTCGACACCGCCGGTGACGTCGAGCAGGCGGCGAACGATGAATGAGCCCGGCCGATAGAACCAGCTCTTCACCGCGGGTCACGCGCTGGCAGGTGCTCGATGATGGCGGCCACGCAGGCATCGACATCGAGCTCGCCGGTATCGAGCACGATCGCGCCTGCCGCCTGGCGCAGTGGGGCGAGCTCGCGACCTGAGTCCAGCGCGTCGCGACGCAGGATCTCGACGAGGTATTCCTCGGCGCGCTCCGGCTGTCCCATCTCGGCCGCCCGGCGTGCGGCACGAACCGGGGCCGTCGCGGTGAGGTAGACCTTCAGGCTCGCATTGGGCAGCACCACCGTGCCGATATCACGGCCGACCATCACCGTGTCGTGGTGCTTCGCCGCCGCGCGCTGCACGCCCAGCATCGCCTCGCGCACCGCGGCATGCCTGCTCACCGCGCTGACCGTGCCGTCCACCCGCGGGGTGCGGACCGCGCGCGTCACGTCACGGCCGTCGAGCAGCACGTTCTCCAGCCGGTCGCTCTGCGTCGAGCGTCGCTTCCGGACCTCGATTCGGACCTCTCTCGCCAGCGCGCCCAGGGCGGCGCCGTCATCGGTGTCGATCTCCCGGTCGAGCGCCGCCAGCGTCAGGGCGCGGTACATGAGCCCGGTATCGACGAACGTGGCGCCGATCCGCACCGCGAGCGCGTGGCCCACCGTGCTCTTCCCGGCGCCGGAGGGCCCGTCGATTGCCACGGACAAGTACGCACGGCCTCCCGGACGCGGCGCCCGCCGGCCCAGCCCGGCGAGCTCGGCCGCCTCCGCGGGCTCGAGGAGCCGGTGCTCACCGACCCGCAGGCCGTCGAGCGACAGCGGGCCGAGCCGTGTCCGGACCAGGCGCAGCGTGCGATGACCGACCGCGTCGAAGATGCGACGCACCTCGCGCTTCCGCCCCTCGCCGATCCGCACCCGCAGCCAGATACCGGCTTCGCGTGCCTCGCGCTCCACTTCGGTTGGCGGCAGCGCGATACGCGCAGAGAAAAGCCGCGCGGGCCCATCCTCGAGCTCCACTCCAGAGCGGAGCGCGCGCAGCGTGGCGGCGCTCGGTGGCGAGTCAGCCAGGACGGCGTACTCGCGCGCGAGCCCGTGGCGGGGATGCAGGACGCGGTTCGCCCAGTCGCCGTCATTGGTGAGGAGCATCAGCCCCTCGGAGTCGACGTCGAGCCGCCCCGCCGGCCAGAGCCGCGTCCCGCTCGTCCGTGGCACGAGGGCAGTGACCGATCGGCGGCCGCGCTCGTCGCGGGACGAGCTGAGAAGCCCGCGCGGCTTGTGAACCGCATAGTGCATGCTCCCCGCCGCGTCAGGCAGAGGCCGTCCATCGACCTCGATGCGTTGGATCGCCGGATCGGCCGAGTCGCCGAGGCGCGCGACGCGGCCGTCGACCCGCACGCGACCCGCGGACACGATGTCCTCGGCCAGCCTGCGCGACGCGACGCCGGCACGGGCCAGCAGCTTCTGCAGTCGCTCACTCGGCATCGGCGTCTGCGCCGGCAGCGGGTTGACTGACGCCAGCCAGCGCCGCGACCTGGGCCGCCTGGCTCGACAGCGGCGGCAGGTCATCGACCGACGTCAGACCGAAGCGCTCGAGGAAGGTGAAGGTGGTTCCGAACAGCACCGGCCGCCCCGGCGTGTCGCGTCGCCCGACCTCAACCACCAGCCGCCGATGCAGCAGCGAGCGGATGACGTAGTCTGAGTCCACGCCGCGCACCCGTTCGACGTCACCGCGGGTGCATGGCTGCCGGTAGGCGATCACCGCCAGCGCCTCGAGCGCAGCAGGACTGAGTCGAGCCTCCTCGCGCGCGGCATATGCGGCCAGCCGCGCCCCCACCTCGGGAGCGGTGACGAGCTGCCAGGCCCCGTCGTGATGCTGGAGACGCAACCCGCGCTCATCCTCCTCGAGCTCCTCGGCAAGATTGGCAAGGGAAGCCTCGGCCTGCATGCGTGGCACACCGCCCAGCTCCGCGAGCTCGGGCGTGCTCAGCGGCCGCTCGGCGATGAAGAGCAGTGCCTCGTAGTAGGCGCTGAGCGCCTCGGGCGCGTCGCTCACCGCTCAGGCTCCTTCACGGCCTCGAGGAGGATGGGCCCGAACAGGGTTATCTGCTCAGCGTTGACCTGGCGGCGTCGGACGAGCTCGAGCGTGGCCAGGAAGGTGACGGTCGCCTCGGTTCGCGTGTGGCAGGCGGCCAGAATGGATTGCAGGATCACGTGCCCCGTGCGCGCGAGCGCCTCGCGCAGGACTGCGATCTGCTGGCCGATGGTGATCTCCCTCGCGACGATCGCCGGGGGCGGCGGCGCCGGCTCCGGAATCGCCGCCAGCTGCTCCAGCGCCTCGGCGAGCAGCGCGGCCGCCAGCGGATCGACCGGCGCCTCGGGCAGATCCGACTCGCGCGGCTCGCGTCGCATCACCGGAGCCGTTCCGTCCCGCTCGCCAAGCGCGACCGCGGCGTCGCGCAGCGCGCGGTACTCGATGATCCGGCGCCGCAGCTCCTCTTCGTCGGGCTCCTCATCCCCTTCCGGCTGCGGCGGAAGGGGCTCGGCGGGTAGCAGCCGCCGCGACTTGAGGTGGATGAGCTGCGCGGCGATGGCTACGAACTCGGCGAGGTTGAAGGCATCGACCGGGTGATGGGCGAGGTGCTCGACGTAGGCGTCGGCAACGTCCGCCAGCGGCACGGAGAGGACGTCGAGCTCACGGGACTCGATGAGGTGCAGCAGCAGCTGGAGGGGACCCTCGAAGACCGGCAGACTGAGCGTGAACTCGGGCTCGCCGACCGGCACCGGGACGCCCTCCGGCTTTGCGATCGGAATGGGCTGCAGCGGCATCGGTCTAGCTTGCCTCGTCGGCGGCGCGCAGGGCTGCCAGGAGCGACGCGTCGGCCGCGTCAGCGGGCCGACCGCGAATGAATTCGGCCGTCCGGTGGCTGCAGCCGGCGCCGAGCGCCGCGTCGGCCGACATCGGTCCGTGATGGAGGTAGAGGTGGAAGGCGTGGCGCCATGAGCCCGGATCGTCGCGCGCCAGGCGGTGCAGCGTGCGAGGCGCGAATGCCTCCAGCAGGACGCCGCCGACGCGGTGCCAGAGGCGCATGCGATGACCCTTGGCGGCATCGTGCAGCAGGGCGGCGGCGAGCAGGTCCGGGTCGTCCTGTCCTGCCGCCAGCAGGCGGGCGGCCACGTCGAGGCCGTGGCGTCGGTCGGCGGCGGGCATCGAGTCGAACAGCGACCAGGCCGATTCCGGCAGGCTGCGCCGGGCCAGCGCCGCTTCCTCCGGACCGATTCGGGCCGTCACGTGCGCCACGAGCTGCGCCACCCTATGCACCGATCACGAGCCTCGTGAGCGGCCGCGCGACGCCGAGGAGCTGCCCGAGGGGGCTTCCCGGCAGGAACACGAGCAGCAGCAGCACGATGATGCCGTAGGGCGCGTAGCGCTGAACGTTGAAGGCGGTCTGCGGCGGCAGGAACGCAAGGAGCGCGTTGTACCCGTCGAGCGGCGGAATGGGGATCAGGTTGAAGATGGCGAGCACGAAGTTGAAGAAGACGATCCAGAACGTGATCTCCACCGCGAGGCCGCCCACGCCGGCCATCTCGAGCACCCGGTGGACCGCCCCGAACGCGATCGCCACGACCACGTTCGCCAACGGCCCGGCGGCGGCCACGATGGGCATGCCGATGCGTCCCGGTCGCAGGGCATAGACGTTGACCGGCACCGGACGGCCCCAGCCGAAGCCGGCGAGGACGAAGACGAGCGCGCCAATGGGGTCGATGTGCGCGACCGGGTTGAGGGAGACGCGGCCCAGCGCACGTGGTCGGTGATCGCCGAGCTGGTCCGCCGTGAAGGCGTGGCTGAACTCATGGAACGTGATGCCCACCACCAGCGCGACGGCGATGCCCAGGATCTGGCCCAGGGTGAAGTCGAAGAACAGCATCTAGGCCAGGCGGGGCAGCAGGCCGGTCAGCAGGGTCACGAGCCGCTCGGCGCCGACGCGACCCATCTCGATGACCTCCTGGTGCGTGGCGCCGGACTCGACGTCCTCGGTCGCCTTGTTGGTGATGAGGCTGAAGCCGAGCACCCGCACGCCGGCATGCCGTGCGACGATCACCTCGTGCGCGGTGCTCATGCCGACCGCGTCGCCGCCCAGCATGCGCAGCATGCGCATCTCGGCGCGCGTCTCGTAGGTCGGTCCCGAGAGCATGACGTAGACCCCCTCCCGGAGCTCGGTGCCGGTCCGCTCCGCCGCATCGCGCGCCGCCTCGCGCAGCTCGGCGTCGTAGGCATCGGCCAGGGCAGGGAAGCGCGGGCCGAAGCCGTCGAGGTTGGGCCCCATGAGCGGGTTGTCCCCCGACAGGTTGATGTGGTCGCGGATGAGCATCACGTCGCCCGGATCGAAATCCGGGGTAAGGCCGCCCGCCGCATTCGTGACGACCAGCGTGCGCACGCCGAGCTGGAGGACGGCGCGGAGCAGGATCGTCGCCTCGCGGTGCGAATAGCCCTCGTAGGGATGGGCGCGCCCCGACAGGAGCAGCGCGGGGATGCCACCGACCATGCCGGCCACGAGCTCGCCGGCGTGACCTTCGACCCCCGCGCCGGGAACGTTGGGGATCTCGCCGTACGGCATGCGCAGACGGGGCTCCGGGTCGAGGAGGTCGACCACTCCGCCCAGGCCGGATCCCAGGACGGCTGCCAGCTCAGGCCGCCCAAGGGCCGGTTCGGTTCCCAGGAGGTCACGGATGGCCGACGTTGCCTGCTCGATCCGGCGCTCCAGCTCCGCCCCGTAGATCCCGTCTGGCAGGGCGGGCAGTCGCGGGTCGTCCGGCACTTACATCCGCTCCAGCAGGTCGCGCTTCTTCGCCTCGTACTCCTCTGCCGTGATCAGGCCCTTGTCCCGCAGCCCGGCCAGACGCTCGAGCGTCTCGGCGAGCGCATCGGCGGGGTTGCGCGGCGGAGCGGGTTCCGGCGGCGGGGTGGCCACGGGCGCGTCGGCCGTCGACATCGGTCCCGGGCCGGCATCGACGTGGACCTGCGAGACCCGATCGGACCCGGCGCGCGGCGGCATCGGGTCCGTGCGCTGCATCTGCGGTGCCTGTGGCTGGCGCTGGTAGCGCGGCGGCGCGAGGTCTGGCCGCTCGAGCAGCTCCTTCTGATTGAGCATGGCGACCTTGAACGGCACGGGGTCGGCGATCATGGGGAAGTCCGCCACGTTGTCACCGCCGATCTCCTCGGCTGCTGTCAGGATGTCGAGCGTGCCGTAGCCGAAGATGCGCCCAACGATGCTCTGCGTCAGGCGTGCATCGTTGATCTTCTCCAAGCTCGAATCGGACATGCTCTTGTTCAGCACGCCCTCGGCCCGGATGACACGGCGGGTCGTGATGAGCCACTCCTGGTTGCGCCAGTCCCACAGCACGAAGCCGACGAAGCCGGCGGCAGCCAGCAGGGTGACCACGGCGGCGATGGTGAGGATCCCGTCGATCGTCTCGTTGCCCAACGGCTCGGAGCCGGACACGAGGAAGATGACGACGGCAAGCGCGACGATGGCGATCAGGATCCAGACCCAGGTGCGCGCGATGATCGCGAACCAGTGCTGTCGGCTCTCGTAGACGACCTCCTCGCCGCGGCTGAGGAGGTTCCTGGCGTAACTCATCGGCTTATCGCGCTCCGCTGCTCGCTACCGGGTGGTCAGGCTCGGGGATGCGCCCTGGCATAGACCTCGCGCAGGCGCTCGCCGGTCAGGTGCGTGTAGAGCTGGGTGGTGCTGATGCTAGCATGGCCCAGCAGGGCCTGGACCACGCGAAGGTCGGCTCCCCCCTCCAGCAGATGCGTCGCGAAGCTGTGCCGGAACGTGTGAGGCGTGACGCGCTCACCGATGCCGGCCGCCTCGGTCCAGCGCTTCACCAGCCGCCAGACCGCCTCCCGGCTCATCCGGTTCCCACGCTGCCCGACGAAGACGGCCTCGGTCGGACGCTTCGCCGTCCACTCCGCCCGGGGGCCGGTCC
>JBOGTC010000105.1:0-3895 GCA_050692055.1 Candidatus Limnocylindria bacterium
GCCATATCCGAGGTATTCAAGCACCTTGATCGGCACCGCGAGGTCATTGTAGGGGGTCTTGCGGCGCGGAGTGACCGATGCCCGAACCGCGGGCAGCAGGAGATCGATCTCGGCTCCGGCGGCACGCTCGACGCGCAACCACCCGGGAAGGGCCGATGGGATGGGCTCGTCCGCCGGCGCGACCCACACCAGACGGGCATCGGTCCCGGACTCGATCGCGCGGGCCATGGCTTGCATCAGGATGTCGCCACCGTGCGCCGCATAACGCAGGGATCCCACGAACAGCAGGCCGCGAGCGTCCGGATCGAGCGGCACGGACGCCCCGAGCCGGGCTCCCGGAGGCAGGAGCAGCGCGTTCCGCGAGCGCCGCGCCCCCAGCACCGCGGCGGCGAGGCCGCGGGACGGGAACGCGACGCGGGTCGACGCCGCCATCAACGCGCGCACCATGGGCAGGAAGGCGCGCCGCGCCAGCCGCCGCTTGGCCGAATCGGCGACGTAGTACTCGGCGAACAGCTGCTGCGCGTCGCGGACGTAGGTGAGGACCGGAATCCGTGCCGCGCGCGCGATCCCCATCAGCGCCAGGTCCGCGGGGCCGGGCAACGTGGTCGAGCTCTCGACGTAGACGCCGTCGAGGCCCCGGAGGCGTCCCGTCACGAGGTAGCGGCCGATGCGCAGCGCGCGTTGCGCGCGGCTGCCCGAGATCACGTCCAGGCGCGTCATGCCGGCGAGCTCGTCGCGCAGCTGGGTGATGCGCGTGGTCGCGCCCCACGTGCCGCGGTCGAGCGGGTACATCGCCAGGAGCAGCACCCGCGGCCGTGCGCCGGGACTCACGCGTCCGGCTCGTCGCCCTCGTCGCCCGCTTCGTCCGCGTCCCTGCCCGGGCCGGGCGCGTGGCTGCCGACGTACCAGCCCTCGAGCTCCCCATCGTCACCGAAGAGCCGCTCCGCTTCGTCACGGATGGCGTCGCGCCGCGGGATGAGCAGGTAGTTCGTCTCCGGATCGACCGGCGGCTCGACGAAGTCGGGCAGGCCCAGGACGACGCGCTCGATGTCGGGACCGGTGATCAGCGGCAGCAGGCTGGCGAGATCACCGCCCTTGTCTCTCGGGAAGTCGGTGCTCACCGTGTCGGCGATCGCGTCGACCAGCGCCGGAAGGGCGAGGAAGGTATCGGCGGAGGCGATCTCCCGCTGCACGGCAAGCAGCAGCTGCTGCTGGCGCTCCGCGCGCTTGAAGTCGTCCTGCGGCTCCACGGTGCCGTCAGGCAGGACCAGGACGCCGGAGCGGATGCGGACGAATGCCAGTGCCTCGTCTCCGTCGTAGCTGTGGCAACCGGTGTGGAGCGTGATGCCCCGCTCGCCGGTCTCCGGGTCGAGGTACTCCGGATCCGACAGCCTGCCGGGCAGGCACAGCTCCACGCCGCCGATCGTGTCGACGAGGTGCGCGAACCCGCTGAGATCGACGAGCGCGTAATGGTGGATCGGGATGCCGAGATAGAGCCCCACCGTGCGCTGCAGGGTCCGGATGCCGCAGCCCTCGGCCGCGTCCTCGCGGTCCGGGCACCACAGCTCGGGCGATGCGCTCGCCTCGGAGGCGAGCTGGTTGATCTTGTGCGGGTAGAGGCCATCGGAATAGATCCTCGTGTGCCGCAGCGGCATGGAGCCGGTGTCGCGCGGCACAGAGACCATGACCGCCTCCTGCGTGGTGGGGTCGACGCTGACCACCAGGATGGTGTCGGTCAGCGCATGATCCCGTCCCGGAGCCGCGTCCACGCCAAGGAGCAGGAGGTTGACCGGCTCGGTGCCGTCCCAGCGGAAGTCCGGCGCGTTGAGCGGCTCGTCCGGATCGGCGCCCCGGGCGGGGCTGCCCTCGGCCGGCCGGCCGTCATTGGCCCCGCTGAAGACCTCGGTCAGCGCGGCGTCCAGGCGGCCGATGACATAGCCGACGTAGGCATGCATGCCCACGGACAGCACGCTGAGGAGCACCACCGAGGCCATCGCCTGCACGCGCGTGGAGCGCAGCGAGATGCCGGCGAGGCCGGCGTGCGCGATGGCGAAGAGCCGCCAGCCGAGCAGAGCGACGTCGAGGACCAGCAGCCCGGCGAGGAACGTGGAGGAGAAGAGCTGGTTGCGGAGCTGATCCTCGAACAGGACGGCGACGAGGATCCCCGCGGCCACCACGAGCAGGATGGGGACGGCGAGCACGACGGCCAGCTCTCGTTGGCCGGCGTATGCCTGGCCCAGGCCCGGAAAGACGAACGAGAGGGTGGCCGCCAGCGCGGGGTGTCTGTTGCGGAAGGAGCCGGTCATTGGCACCCGACATGCGAAGGGCGGCGGATCGCGGAGTATAGCAAAGGTTGACAGAGGCGCCATCCACCGCGAAGTGGTGCGTCCTGTCCACGCCTGGAGAGGTACGGATGGGTTAGTACCTTTGCACCATCTCCGGCGACGCCCCTAGACTAGCAAGGCTCCGCGACCGGGAGGGGTCGCAGCCTCAACCAGCTGACCGGTCAACGTGCCTACCGAACTCATCGCACTCATCGTCACGACCCTCATCGCCGTCCTGTTCGTGGTTGGCCTGATTGTCGGCCTGCCCCGCGGCGCAGGCGAGGAGGTCCCCTCCGGAAGCGCTCTGCGCGCCCAGCCCGGCGATGCGATGGACAAGTACGGGATCGCCGAGCGGACGGATCCGTCTGGGCCGATGGCCGAGGAACGTCATGCCGCCGGCTACGACCGCGCGCTCCGAGTGGTGTGGTGGCTCAGCATCGCCGCCGTCCTGGTGGGAGTGGGCGTGTCGGACGCGTTCATCGGCAACCAGCCGCTCATCTACGCGCTCGGCGGCCTCGCCGTGGTCGCGGTGGTGGTGATGCATGAGCTGCTGCCGGTGCGGTGGCGGGCGGGGAACCGCTTCTGGGTGGAGGCGCTCGTCGCCCTCGCGCTGCTGACCGGCCTGGTGGCGCTGACCGGCGTCCTGCGCTCGCCGTTCCTGGTCGGGTATCCGCTGGTTGCCGTCGCGGTGGCGCTGGCGCGCGGGCTGCGGCCCGCCGCGCTCGTCGCCACCGTGGTGTCGCTCGTCTTCGCGGCCATGCTGATCCTCGATCCCGTCGGCGAGGGATTCGGCGGCGAGGAGCTGCTCGCCGTGGGCGCCAATCTCACCGCGGTCTGGCTGCTCAGCGTCCTGGCCGGCGTCTACGCGGCGCAGGAGCGGCGAGTGCGGACGCGGTTCCTGCAGCTGTCGGTGACCGATCCGCTGACCGGCCTCTTCAACCGCTCGCAGATCTTCGCCACGCTCGACCAGGAGATTCGGCGCACGCGGCGCAGCGAGCGTGGGTTCTGCGTGCTGATGATCGACCTCGACGGCCTCAAGGCCGTCAACGACTCGCTCGGCCACCATCGCGGTGACGACGTGCTGCGCAACCTGGGCGCGGTCATCCGGCGCTCCATCCGCACCGTCGATACCGCCTACCGCTACGGCGGCGACGAGTTCGTGGTACTCCTGCCCGAGACCGATTTCGTGGGCGCCTTCGTCGTGGCCGAGAAGATCCGCGCCGGGACAGAGGAGATCGGCCTGGCGCTGGCCATCAACGGCGGCGCCGAGCCGAGCGTGAGCATCGGCCTCGTCTCGCACCCGGAAGACGGCTTCAACGTCGAGGAGCTGATGATCGCCGCCGACCGGGCCATGTACCAGGCCAAGTCGCTCGGCAAGAACCAGATCAGCGGCTATCCGCGCCCTCGACGCGCCCTCCCCGCGCTTCCGCCTCCGGTCGAGGCTCAAGCCCCCGAGGCGCCCGAGCCGATGGCCGGTCCGGAACCACCCGCGGCGGCCAAGCCGGCCGAGCCGGGCGAGGCAGCCGGTCCGAGCGAGGCGGCTGCGCCCTCGGCGGCCGTCGGTGCCGCGC
>JBOGTC010000106.1:0-20356 GCA_050692055.1 Candidatus Limnocylindria bacterium
TGACGAAGAAGAAGGCCGTGCGCTGTCGGTCGGTGAGGATCTGCGACGCGGCGTTGATGCGGCCGCGGATGTACTGGAGCTCGCCGAGGATCTCGTCCTCCTGGAGGTCCTTCTGGCGCTTCATGCGCGCGGCGACCTCCTCGTACTCGCGCATCTCCTCGCGGAGGTGGGTGATCTTGCCGATCCACTCGTCGTAGACCTTGGCCATCGACAGCTAGTAGAGGGCGTGCCCCAGCGGGACGAGGTCGTAGATGTAGTAGTCGTAGTCCCCCTCTGACAGGATATCGACCACCGAGTCGAAGATCGCGCTCTCCTCCATCGCCGGCTCGGCACTGGCGGCGGCGATGTACTCCTCGATCTCCGGCGGGACTTCCTCGAGGCCGTACATGTCGAGGATCTTCGCGCGGACCTCGTCCTGGTACTCGCGAATGTGGCGGTCGGCGTCGATCTCCTGGGCCCACAGGTTGTCCATCACCTTGACCGGGCCCTTGCCGAAGATATCGGTCTGGAAGATGTCGGACAGGCTGGCCTGGGGGTCGACACTGAAGACCAGGACGCGCTTGCCCTGCTTGGCCAGCCAGTAGCCGGTGGCCGCCGAGAAGGTCGTCTTGCCCAGCCCGCCCTTGCCGCCGAACATGATGTAGTGGCGATCGGGGTGTGCGTTGAAGAAGTCGGCCAGCGCCGTCGTCCGGCCCGTGCCCGCCTCAGCCTGCACGGTCGTCATGGCTAGAACATCGCATCGGTCACATCCTTCTCGCGCAGCATGCTTCGCTTCCAGGTCGAGATCTGGGGCACCACGTAGGGGAGCAGGCGCAGGGAGTAGTAGGGCGGCAGGATCGGCACCCCCACCAGGTCGCCCATGGTGATCAGGATGAAGAGGTGCTCCATGCTCGCCCGGCTGCGCAGGGCGGAACGGGTCATGTCGTGAGCGGCCATCCCGTAGGTGACCTCTCGGAACTTCCCGACCAGGCCGCGCAGCCCGCCTGGCGCCTCGGATCGCTCTTCGTCAGCCATCGTTGCCTCCCGGCCTACACGCCGTGCAGCTCATAGTCGTGCTCCTCGCTGAAGTGGCGTTCGCGCAGGACGCGCCGCTTCCAGGTGGCGATCTGCGGGACGACGAAGGGCAGCAGGCGGAGGGAATAGTAGGGCGGGATGACGGGGAGACCGATCATATCGCCGACGCAGGCCACCATGAAGATCGTCTCCAGGTTGGCGCGCATCGCGACCGATTGGCGGGCGAACTCGTGCCCGGTCATGCCGTAGACGAATTCGCGCAGAGAAGCGCGCAACCCTCCGCCAGCCGCGCCGCGCTCGTTGCTCACGGAACCTCCCGACCCAATGTCGATGGGTGAAATCTAGCACCCACCCCGCCGAAGCCCGATTGACCGATGCCCTCCATGCTCCGTACAGTCGCCTGCACTCCTCATGCCCGATCTCTCGGCGTTCGGCGCCTCGCTCGCGATCGCGCTGCTGGTGGCGGTCATGCTCTGGTTTGCCCTCGGCACCCAGCGCAACATCCGACGCGGCAACGCACTGCTGAGCTGGCTCCAGGATGGCCTGCCGCTGCTCGGCGAGCGGACGACCCTGCGCTGGCTGGGCAGCTCAGTCGTCGAGCTGCGCATCGTTCAGCCCGAAACGCCGTTCCGCGAGGCCGAGCTCCTGGTCGTGCTCGAGCCGCGTGACCTCGGCGCCCTGTGGGCGCTCGCTCATCGTCGCGGGCGGCGCGACTTCCTGATCGTCCGGACGCGCCTCGTGCGGGCGCCGCGTTTCAGCGCCGATCTCGCGGATCCGGCCAGCTGGACGATGGGAGACGTGAGGCGCCGTTGGGCGGGCGAGCGCGCGGACTCGAGCTGGAGCGGGACGTGGGATGGGACGGCGCTCGAGGCGCGGCACGACGCGACGGCGAAGCTCGACGACCTGCGCGGCTGGTGGGGACAGCTGGCCAGCGCGAGCGGAGGGGTCTGGCGGGTCTCGATCAGCCCAACGGTGCCGCACCTGGAGATCCACCTTCTGCCGCCGCCGCACGGAGTGAGCTCCCGGCGCTTGATGGAAACGGTTCGCGAGGTGGCGCGTCAGGTTGCGCCCAGCGGCTAGCAGCGGAGTGGGCCGAGCCCGGAGGCCCGGCCCACACACAACGAAGCAACGCGTGCTCAAGCGCCGGGTGCCGCGGCCACTGGAGCCGGCTCGGCCGGCAGGGCCCGGTAGCGGCCCCAGGCCTTCCATGCGTCGAAGGCGATGAGCAGTGCCGCCACCACCAGCAGCAGCGAAACCGCGATCATGGCCCAGGCGCCGATGATGGAGATCGGCGCCGATCCCTCTCGGATCACGATCGTGACGTACAGGTTGTACGCCGTCACCAGGCTCGCCGCCACGGTGGTCACGTACATGAACAGCATGGGGATCCCGGCGTAGGCCGGATTCCGCCGCGTCGAGGCCAGCCACAGGGTCACGAGCAGCAGGCTGAGCGCTGCCAGCAGCTGATTAGAGGCGCCGAAGAGCTGCCACAGGTAGACCCACGTTCCGGACAGGACCAGGGCCAGCACCAGGACCGACGAGATGACCGTCGCGATGTGCTGGTTCTTGAAGCCCACCCATGCGTCGCCCAGCCACTCGCCCAGTGTCACGCGCATCACGCGAAAGACGAGCTGCACAACGGTCAGCACGATCACGACGAACGCGCCGAAGCCGAGCGCTGTCCCGAAGGCCAGCGGCACGAGCCCGAAGGTGGCAACGTTCAACAGGTTGCCGACCCCCGCGGCAAACGCCCCTGCTCCAGCGCCGCCGGCGATCGCCACCGCCGTCAGCGACAGGAGGCCAAGCGTGTTCTCGCTGAACATGCCGCCCCCGCCGACCGGCAACGCATCGGTTTCGTACTGGAGCTGGCGAGCGGTGCCGACCGAGCCGAAGAGCGCGTGCCAGCCGGAGATGGCGCCGCAGGCGATGGTCACGAAGAGCATCGGCCATAGGGTCTGGATGGCGCCCGTGGCCTGGGTGGGGGCGAAGCCGGTGAACGCCGCGAGCTTGAAGGCTGCCACCTCCGGTCGGAAGAACGGCGCCAGGATGGCGCCCAGGGCCGACAGGCCAATGGTCAGGGCGGTGATCCAGAAGCCGATGTAGTTGACCGGCTGCGCGAAGCGCCAGATCGCCATGTTGGTGCCCAGGTAGCTGAAGGCCAGCAGGAAGAG
The DNA here is from genome assembly GCA_050692055.1 of Candidatus Limnocylindria bacterium. Classification (GTDB taxonomy): domain Bacteria; phylum Chloroflexota; class Limnocylindria; order QHBO01; family QHBO01; genus JBOGTC01. The sequence goes on from JBOGTC010000106.1 coordinate 3,186, forward strand.
GCACCAGAACAGGAAGCTGGGCAGGACGTTGATCTCGCCCGTCTCCGGGTTGAAGACCGCCGTGGCCGGTCGCTCCCCGGTCTCTGGGTTGACCGGCGGAACGCGTGGATCGGCGTTCGTCGGGTCGACCACGGTGTAGATGGGAGTCCCATCGCCGTTCAGCGTGGCATTGATGCCGCGCACGACACCGCTCACCGGCCCGGTTTCCCAGGTCGGCGGCTGGCCCTGCTGGAAGGCCACGCCCAGCGGGCCGAGCGCCATGGCCAGCAGCGTGGCGACGACGATGAGGAGCGTGACCTGGATCAAGTCAACCTTTCGGCGGTAGATGAGGTAGCCACCGAGCATTCCCATCGCGGCCAGCACCACGATCCCGAACGGGACGTCGGGCCGGGCGTCCAGCACGGCCGCCATGATCCCGATGAACGCGCCGCCGATCAACAGCAGGTAGAAGAAGATGAACACGAACAGGATTGTCCGCGTGCGCGGGCTGATGAGCCGATGGGCGATGGCTGAGAGCGAGTTCCCGTCGTTCCGCACGCTCATCATGATCGCGCTGTAATCGCTGGCCCAACCGATGAAGGTGACGCCAACCATCAGCCAGATGATCGACGGCAGCCAGCCCCACAGGTTGGCGGCGGTGATGACGCCCACGATCGGGCCGGCGGCCGCGATCGACTTGAAGTGGTAGCCGTACAGCACGAATCTGCTGGTCGGCATGAAGTCGGCCCCGTCCATGTACATGGTGGCTGGCGTCGCCCGCTTCGGGTCGGACTGAATGACGACCCGATCGATGCGGCGCGCGTAGTAGTTATAGGCGAGGTAGATGACCACCACGCCGATGACCACGACCCATAGTGAGCTCATGCAACCCTCCCGTTTGAAGGAGCACTGTGGTGGGGCGATGCCGAATGGCGGGGCCGCCGCGCTCGCTGGCGCCCGGCGGTCCGTGTGGGTCTCCCGCTAGGCCCCTCCTGTCCCTTGCGAGGACGACACGTAGCGGTCGATGACGCCATCCACGGCACCGAAGTCGGTGCCGATCGCCGTCTCGCGCCCGGCCACGATGGTTGCCGGGTAGCGGCGCACGCGGTGGCGCAGCGACTTCCAGACGCCCTCGATCGAGGCGGCGTCGATGACCGAGACGGCGACGCGGCCGGGGTGGCGTTCGAGCAGGCGATGGACCCAGTCGGACACATCCTGGTACTCGCTGGCCAGGTTGTCCGGCAGTGAGCTGGCCGCGGCCTCGCTCTGTACGCGCTGGCCGATACCCATGCCCTCGAACGCCACCTCGCAGTGCTGGCAGTGGCGGAAGGCCGTCGGCGCGTAAGTGATGATTTGTACGCTCACCGGCTGCATCGAACTCCCCTCAGGCACATCACACCCATCGGTTCCGCTCGGGCCGCGAAGGCAGGGTACACCCAACTGACAAGGGGAAGAGGGCCGTTGGGCTCAGATACCGCGCAGCAACCCACCGTCGACCGGAATGAGAGCGCCGGTCACGTACGAGGCGGCGTCCGAGCACAGGTAGGTGACGAGGCTTGCCAGCTCCTGCGGCTGGCCGTAGCGCCCTGCGGGGATTGCCGCCTGTGCCTCGGCCTGGACCTCCTTCAGGCTGCGGCCCTCACCCTCCGCGCGTTGGCGATCGAGCGAGTCAATGCGCGCGGTATGTACGCGGCCGGTGACCACGCCATTGATCGTCACGCCGTCTGTGGCCACAGCCACCGCAGCCGTCTTCAGCCAGCCTGCCAGCGCGGAGCGGCCTGCGGTCGAGTAGACGAGGTTGGGCATCGGCTCGCGGATCACCGACGACATGAGCGCCACCACTCGCCCGTGGCGCTGTGCACGCATGGCCGGCAGCAGGGCGGTGGCGACGGCGATGTGCGTGATCGCCAGCAGCTGGAAGGCTTGGCGCCAGCCGTCCGGATCGGTCGCGAGCGGGTCGACCGTGGGCGGGCCGCCCGCGTTCAGGATGCAGATGTCGACCGTGCCAAGGCGCTGGGCGGCCTCGACGATGCGCTCGGCGGCGGCCGGGTCGGCCGCGTCCGCGGCCAGCGTCTCGACCTCCACGCCGTGCGCCTGCTGCAGCCGCTGAGCGGTGGCGTGCAGGTGCTCGTTGCTGCGCGCCCAGAGCAGGAGGCGGCATCCCTCAGCGGCGAGCGCCTCGGCGACGGCGGCGCCAAGGCCAGCTGAGGCGCCCCCGACCACGGCGGTCCGTCCGGCGAGCCCGAGCTCCATGAGGCGATTGTAGGAGCATTCAAACTACGTGCGCGGCGGGTGATAGGGGACATCGGCCACGATCGTGTTGCGACGCGCGAAGAGGCGCAGCTTCAGGCGCAGCGCAGTCTGGTTGTGGAGCAGGTTCTCCCACCAGTGCTTCGGCACGAACTCGGCGAGCACGACCAGGATCGGTCGGTCCGGCGCCTGGCGCTGGAGGGCGTCCATGTAGGCCAGCAGGGGACCGATGAGGGCCCGATAGGGCGACTGGACCACGACCAGCTCGGTCGAGCCGGCCCAGGCAGGCCAGCGCTCACGCAGCGCATCGGCCTCGACGGGGTCATTCGTGACGTGGACCGCGACGGCATCGGCGCTGATGGAGTTGGCGAAGGCGATCGCCTGGCGCGCCGGCCGGTCGAGCCGTGCGATCGGCACGATCACGATCGGCCTCGGGGCGACCTCGCCCGCATCCGGGATGCGCTCCAGGGCCATGGCCCGATCCATGCTGCGGTAGTGATTGTTGATGGCCAGCAGGACCGCGACGAGGACCGGCATCGCGATCACCACCATCCAGGCGCCCGACACGAACTTGCTTTCGACCACGATCAGGGCGATCACGCCGGTCGTTGCCGCCCCCAGGCCGTTGATGGCCACCCCACGACGCCAGCCGCTGTCATGGCGTCGTCGCCAGCGCGCGATCATGCCGGCCTGCGACAGGGTGAAGGCGATAAAGACGCCGAGCGTGTAGAGCGGGATGAGGGCGGTTACGCTGGCGGCGAAGATCACGATGAGGAGGCCCGCCAACCCGGAAAGCGCGATGATCCCCGTCGTGAACGCCAATCGCTCCCCGCGGAAGGCGAACTGCCGTGGCATGAACCCGTCGCGGGCAAGGAAGCTTGACAGGCGCGGAAAGTCCGCGTAGGCGGTGTTCGCCGCCAGGGCCAGGACCAGCACGGTGGCCACCTGGATGAGAATGAAGAACCAGCCTTCCCCCACGACGATCCGCGCGATGATGCTGAGGACCGTGCTCTCCTCGGTCGGGTCCGGGACGATCCCGATAGTGCTGCCGAGGTAGCTGATTCCCAGGAAGAGCGTCGCGAAGATCGCGGCCGCCCAGACGAGCGTGATGCGGGCATTCCGCCATTCGGGCGTCTTGAAGGCTGGGACTCCGTCGCTGATCGCCTCGACGCCGGTGAGCGCCGCGGCTCCCGAGCTGAACGCGCGCAGGATGAGGAAGAGGCCGAGCGCCTCGCCCGCCCCACCCTCACCGGCCAGCCATTCCGTCGGCGGCGTGTAGTCCGGCAGCGTCCCCGTCGCCAGGCGCGCGAGACCGATGCCGATCATGGCCAGGATCGCGCCCATGTAGAGGTACGTCGGCATCATGAAGATCGTGCCGGACTCGCGCACGCCGCGGAGATTGCCGACCATGAGGATCGCGACGATGGCCACGCCGACGAGCACCCGCTCCTCGAAGAGCTCCGGAACGACCGACGTGATGGCCGCCACCGCGGCGGAGACGGAAACGGCGACGGTCAGCGTGTAGTCGATGAGGAGTGCCGCGCCGGCCACGAGGCCGGCGAGAGAGCCGAGATTGTCGCCCGAGACGATGTAGCTCGACGCGCCATCCGGATAGGCGCGGATCGTCTGCCAGTAGCTCGTCACCACGATGGCGAGCACCACACAGATGGCGATCGTCAGTGGCATCGTGAGGCTGATGGCACCGATGCCGGCCAGCACCAGGATGCGCATCATCTCCTCGGTGGCATAAGCCGATGAGCTGATGTTGTCGCTCGAGAAGATGGCGAGCGCCTTGACCTTGGTGAGGCGCTCGTGCTCCTCGCGCTCGCTGCTGATCGGCCGACCGATGAGGCCAGTCCGGAGCCGACGCAGACCGCTCTTCCACCCCCGGCGCTCGAGGATTGTCTGCTCGGTGGCGATCAGCTCACCCTCATCCTCCCCGCGCTGGAAGGCGTCCTCGAAGGGACGCACGATGCGCACGTACGCGTCGCCCGGCCGCTTCCCGCGTCGGCGCTCGCGGACCTCGAGGAGGGGATCAACCCGGCGATCGCCCGGCGGTTCGGGAGTACGCGTCACGGCGCGCAACGGTACACCGCGCCGCGCCAGCCGACTGCCGCGGTTCGTTCAGATCATCGCGGCCGTGGCCACTCCGAGGAGCAGCCCGGCCGGGACATCAAGGTCCGAGCGCGCGATCCGCGCGGTGGAGGAAGGCAGCCATCTGCTCACGGCTCACCGCCTCCGACGGGCAGTAGTTGTCCGAGCCGCAGCCGCCGGTGATGCCGGCTGCCGCCAGGCGGTTGATGTCGCGCTCGTGGATGCCGTCATCGTCGTCGAAGAAATCGATCGAGGTCGACGGGAGGCGGAGCGCGCGCGCCAGGAAGCTCGCCATCTGCTCGCGCGAGACGGGGCTGTCCGCACAGAATCGGCGCTGGCCGCAGCCACCGGTGATGCCGGCTGCCGCCAGGCGGTTGATGTCGCGCTCGTGGATGCTTCGCTCGTCGTCATCGAAGAAGTCGCGGGTCGTGGCCGGGAGCTTCAGGGCGCGCGCCAGGAAGCTCGCCATCTGGCCGCGTGTCACTGCTCCGCCGGGGCAGAAGGACTGAGCCGAGCAGCCGGTCGTGATGCCGCTCTGCGACAGCCAGACGATGTCGCTGGCAAACGGCGAATGTGCGATGTCGTTGAACGGCAGACCGTGGCCGGCCGGGGGCGGAGTAGCGCCGGGATTCGGGTGTGAAGGTGGGTGCGGATCGGGATCTGGATCGGGTTGCGGATCGGCATCTGGATCGGGATGCGGATCGGGGTCTGGATCGGGATGCGGATCTGGAGCGGGGTCCGGATCCGGATCTGGATCGGGATGCGGATCGGGAGCGGGGTCCGGATCCGGATGCGGTGGAATTGGAGCCGGCTCATGCCCCGGCTGCTCGCCCGAGTGGTTCGCCACACGGAAGGGAACATACTGCAGCGCCACGAGCCGACCGTGCGGTCGTGCGGCGTCGACGCGCAGCACGAGGTTGTGCTCGCCATCGGCCAGGCGGGTCGTGTCGACCGCCAGCGGACCACGGTGTCCGCCCGGCCACGAGCCGAGGAGGATGCCCCCGCCGTTGGAGTCTTCGTCGTGGTGATGGAAGTCTGGATCGATGTAGGCGGCGCTGAACGTGGGAGCCTGCCCGCCAGAGCCCGCGTCCAGGCGCAGGCCGAGATTCCAGGTACCCCGCACCGGCATGCTGACCGCCGCCTCGGCGTTATTCAGGACCGGGTTCTGATAGCCCTCATCGGTGTACCAGCCACGACCGACGATGCCAGCGATGCCCTGCCGCTGGCCGCCTTGTGGATTGCCATTCCGGGTGAAGATCGGCCACCCCGAGCTGGTGAGCTGGACGTCGCCGTTGCCGAACTCGACGCGCGGCTTGACCCTGACCTCATGCCAGCCGTCACTGGCGCCCCTGGTGTCGAGCGTCGTGCGAACCCAGTACTCGCAGGTCCTCCCGAGCCCGCAGGTGGCATTGAGGCCGACGACGTCGAGGTTGCCCTCGCCCTGGCCGTTGGTGAACAGCGCCGACTCGTAGCGGAAGAGGCGACCAGGGTTGTTGTGAAGCACGATCTTCGTGTCCAGCGTCACCAGGCCGGAGACGACCTGTCCAAGCGGGAAGCACGTCTCCGCGTGGAGGTGAGCGACCTCGCCGGCCGGCACCGGATCGCCTTCCCACCACGTGTGAATCTGCAGGTAGCGTCGCGGCTCCGGATACCCGTCGCAGCTGGGGATCTGGTGCGCTTCGTTGGCCTGGGATTGAGCGGGCGTGACTCCGGCGAGCAGGACGACCGCAAACAGCGTGGCGAGAAAGAGGCGGGGAAGGGTCATGGCCGCGGATCGTGAGACCGCGGCGCGGCGAAGGAAATAGGAAATCTCGCGTGCCGCAGGGTACGGCTGGGCCTCGGCTCAAGCGCCGATGGTCCTCATTCGTCCTCGAGGAGATGGAGCTCCCAGGTCGCCCGAGCCTGGTCAGCGGACATGTCGCGGACCTGCTCCTCGGAGAGCCCGGCGGCACCGATGAGCCGCATCACCAGCCAGGCCGGCACCGGCTCGCCCTGGCTGCCGGGGCCAGGTCCAGCCTCCGTCACACGGCCGCTGACGAGATCGATGAAGTGCTCCATGGTGGTCCGCAGCTGGTCGCGGACGATGTGATCGAGGAGATCCGGTCCGATCTGCTGGTCCGGTGAGGGTGGAACCACCACGCGCAGGAGCGTGTTGTCCGGCAGCGTCTTCTGGTATCGCCGATGACCACCCGCAGGCCCCTGGGCGGAACGCGGGACCTCCTCCCAGCCTCCATCCCGCTGGAGGTAGACCGTCACATCGCGGAACGTGGCCATACGCAGGCAGATCAGGCAGCGTCAGGCGGCTGCGCAAAGAGCGCATCGGCCAGCTGGGCGTCATCGAGCAGCATCGCGCGCACGACCCAGGGTGCGTGCAACCGGTGGTTGGGCGCGTTTCGAAGCCGTTCGTCCGCCAGGTAGTCGGCGATGTACCGGCGCACCTCGTCGACGAGATTGGCGCGGGCGGCCTCGAAGTCGGCTCCGTGGCCCCACGTGTCCATCTCGGGCAGCCAGATCGATACGCCGTCGGGCTCGAAGTAGGCCGCAGGAGAGAAGGAGAAGGGCGCGGTCAGCGCAAGCAGGTCGTCCCGCCCGATCAGCACCGCCTCGCCGGATCGGCGCCGCGCGATACGTGTGGGTGCATTCGACACCGCCGCGTCGAAGATGTCGGCGAATGCGTTTCGGGCGGTGGAGTAAAGCAATGCCTCCATTGGAGGGCAGCATGGCGTCGGAGTTGGCAAGTTGTCAATATGTCAACTGGCCGGGAACGTCCCAGCTCACCGTCGATTGCATGAGATGGAGCTAACGACGAAGAAGAGCCGCAGGGAGGGCTCATCTTCCCCGCGGGTTGCATCGGGTGAACCAGACGGTGAAGCACGCGGCGGAATCGGCCTCTTCTTCCCCGATACCTCCACGTGGTGCAACACGCCCGCTCGCCCGCAACCTCAGGCTTAGGCCGGCCGAGGCAGCTCGCCGCCCAGATCTCAGGTGGGCCTGGCCCCGCGCGTCTTGTCATCACCCTGAGCGGCGGAGTCCGGAGGCGCGTTCGCCTCGTCGCCCTCGGTCATGGTCGGATCGTAGGCGAGGCCCTCGTCGGGCGGCCGGCCGCTGGGCTCGTCGACGCTGGTCGCCGCCTCTTCATCCTGCTGCGGCCGATCGGGGCGGTCGCGGTCATCGTTCATCGGTTCGTGGGATCCTCCTCAGTGGCTCTCGCCGGCTCGGCGGACGTCGTCGTCCCCGGCCCGATCGCCTTCACGATGGCCATGCGGCCGATCGTCGGGCGCATGCGCTCCGCTTGACTCGCTGCTCGTAGCCGCCACCCGCTCGTCCCCCTGGTCGAGCTCGTTGCGCACCTGTTCAGTGTTCTCGTCGGGATGCTGGCCGATCCAGGCACCGCCCTCGCGTTCACGCGTCCGCTCTTCATTCATACGTCATCACCTCCACCCTTCGCTTTATGCAAGCCGCGCGCCGATGATGGTCTTGTTCGTGCTGAAGGTTCGGCATGGCCAAGACCGATGGCCTGGACCCAGCGGAGCGCGACGCCGCGATCGCGCGGGCACGGACGCTGGCCAAGCTGCGCGGCGCCGCGCAAGGCTGTCGCGCCTGCGACCTGTGGCGCAACGCCACGCAGACGGTCTTCGGGGGCCGGCACGGAAACGGCGCGCCTGTTGCTCGTGGGCGAACAGCCTGGCGACCAGGAGGACGTCGCCGGCGAACCCTTCGTTGGTCCCGCCGGGCGGCTGCTCGACCGGGCGCTGGAGGCGGCAGGTATCGCGCGCGAGGAGGTGTACGTCACCAACGTCGTCAAGCACTTCAAATGGCGGCGCGCGCCATCCGGCAAGCGGCGCATCCACCAGCGGCCCGACCGGGCAGAGGTGGAGGCATGCCGGCCGTGGCTGGCTGCGGAGGTTGCACGCATCAGTCCCGAGCTGGTCATCTGTCTGGGGGCGACCGCTGCGCAGGCGAACCTGGGCAAGTCGTTTCGGGTGACGCGCGAGCATGGGCAGGTGCTCGAGTCCGATCTCGGCCCGACGATGGGCACGATTCATCCCTCGGCCGTCCTCCGCGCCGCCGATGATGCGGCGCGGAGAGCGACCTTCGACGGGCTCGTCGCCGACCTGCGTGGCGCGGTCGAGTGGCTCGAGGGCCGGTAGAGTCGCTGCGGGGGCATCGGTCCTGCACATGGCCGGGTATGACAGAACGAAGGACCGATAACGGCCAGGTCGTCGTGATCACCGGCGCCTCGGCGGGGATCGGCCGGGCGCTGGCGCAGCTGTACGGACGACGCGGTGCTCGGGTGGCGCTCCTAGCTCGTGGAACGGACGGCCTCGAAGGCGCACGGCGTGACGTCGAGGCAGCGGGCGGGAGGCCGCTTCCCATCTCGCTTGACGTGGCCGACGCCGAGGCGGTCGACGCGGCGGCGGAGCAGATCGAGCGCGACCTGGGGCCGATCGACGTCTGGATCAACAACGCCATGGTCAGCATCTTCTCGCCGATCCGGGAGACGGCCCCCGACGAGTTCCGCCGCGTGACGGACGTGACCTACCACGGCGCGGTGTGGGGGACCCAGTCGGCGCTCAGGCGCATGCAGCCGAGGGATCGCGGGACGATCGTGCTCGTGGGGTCGGCGCTCGCCTATCGCGGCATTCCGCTCCTGACGCTGCACCCCCAAGGCTGGCGGACGGCCCCCGCGCGGCTCCTCGGCCAGGTCGCCGGTGTCCTCCGAAGGCAGGGGCAGCCGCTCGTCTCGCTGTTCCATGGTTGCTTCCGTCACCTCCTGCTGCCCGTCGAGCGCAAGCGGCGTGCCGCTAGCATGGCCCGGTGACTCATGAGGCCCTGCTCCCGGAGCTTCGAGCAGCCGTCGGCGAACGCCATCTCCTGACCGATGCGGCGCTGCGCGCCTCCCACGAGACCGATTGGACGCGCCGCTTCCACGGTTCATCACTGGCCGTCGTCCGCCCCGGCTCCGTTGATGAGGTTGCGGCGGTCCTCCGTGCCTGCGGTTCCGCGGGCGTTGGCGTGGTGCCGCAGGGCGGCAACACCGGGCTGGTCGGCGGCTCGGTGCCGCGCGGCGGCGAGGTGGTGCTCAGCCTGCTGCGGCTGAACGATGTCGGTGAGGTGGACGCCGATGCCGGAGAGCTGACGGTCGGCGCCGGCGCCACGCTGGCCGCGGCCCAGGCCGCCGCGCGAGCGGCCGGGTGGGAGGTCGGAGTCGACCTCGGGGCGCGCGACTCGGCGACGATCGGTGGCATGGTGGCGACCAACGCCGGCGGCGTGAACGTCCTGCGCCACGGCCCGATGCGTCGCCAGCTCCTCGGCCTCGAGGCCGTGCTCGCGGACGGCACTATCCTGCGCCGCCTCCCCGGCATGCTGAAGGACAACACCGGCTACGACATCGGCGCGCTGATCTCCGGCAGCGAGGGCACGCTCGCGGTCGTCACGCGCGTGCGCCTGCGCCTGACGCCGCGACTGGCGCATCGGGTGGTCGGAGTCCTCGGCTGTCGCGATGCCGCCTCGGCCGTTGCGGCGGCGGCGCGGCTCCGGCGCGAGTTGGGAACGGTCATGGCGCTCGAGCTCTTCACCGATGCCGGCATGGAGCTTGTCATGCGCCACGCCGGCGTCGCGGCGCCCTTCCACGAGCGGCGGCCCGTGTACCTGCTGATCGAGGCCGGCTCGGACGAGGGCGATCCCACCGACGGCCTGGTCGCCCTGCTCGCGGCATTCGAGGCCGGCGATTCAGCAGCCGTGGCGACCGATCCCGGCGGCAGGCATCGGCTATGGCAGCTTCGCGAGCGCCACACCGAGGCAGTCAACGCCGAGGGCGTGCCGCACAAGCTCGATGTATCGGTGCCGCTGGCGCGTTACGCCGAGCTGGTGGAGCGTGCGCCCGAAGCCGTTCGATCGGTCGATCCTGCAGCCAGGACCATCTGCTACGGGCACGTCGGCGATGGCAACGTTCACGTCAACGTGCTTGGAGCGCGGCCGGACGATGCATCGGTCGACAATGCGGTGCTGGAGCTGGTGCTCGAGCTCGGCGGGAGCATCAGCGCGGAGCATGGCATTGGTGTGGCCAAGGTGGACTGGCTGGTCCGTGATCGCGGCGAGGCGGCCGTTGCGGCAATGCGCGCTCTGAAACTTGCATGGGATCCGCGGGAGATCCTCAATCCGGGCGTGCTGTTTCCGACTCGGGGCGACGCCAGTTCTGCGGATTAGCAACTCGGCTACTGGTACGCGCGGCATCGCGGGTGGATCTCGCGTGTCAGCAATGACGCGACTGCTACGCGGAAACTGCGCGGCTGGCTGAGCGTGAGCTGGAGCGCCGCACCCGCTTGCGCGAACCGGGGGCGCGCGTACCAGTAATCCCATTGCTCGATGAGACGAACCACAGCGCCGCGAGGGGACCGGACGGCCGACGGACCCAACGTCGAGCGTCCACGGTTCGCTGCGGAAAGGTGGCGTCAAAGGTCGCACCATTCCGTGCGACCGCAGCACGGTTCGCGGTCAGCGAGCTCATGACGAGTGCCACTCCGAGGTAAGCCGGATGCCAGCCGCGCTCGCGCGCCAGAAGGCCCGGAACGACACGAGTCTTGCGTCCGAGGGCCGCCAGCGTCTCCTGCATGTCGAGCAGCCGACTCTTCACCTCGATGATGAACAGGCTCCGCTCCCCGGCATGCCACGCGATCACGTCCACGGATCCACGATCGCCGTAGTGGTTGAACGTGTACTCAACTATCACCTCCCAGCCGTCGGTGCGCAGAGTGGCGACGACCCGGTTGACCAGCGCCGCATGATCGCTGTCCAAGAGACGAACGCCGTCGCCTCCGCGCCATCGCGGAGCGAATGGCAGACCGATCTCGAGCGTCTGACCGATGCGCCTCGCGCTCCGCACCGTCAACTCTTCAAGGCGCCCGCACTCGAATAGCGAGACCAGCTTCTGGCTGACGCCGGCCCTGTTCGCCAGCTGCTTCTGCGTCCAGCCAAGCCGATGTCGAACCGCTCGTGCGAGGGACCCGACCCGCATGTCGTCCATTGCCATCGTCTCGATGGTGCGGGACAGGTGCTTACCGGCCGGTTAGCCGACGATTACTGCTGTTCAGTAACGGTGTGACTGCAACGCGTGGTCCCTCGGCCCCGACGCGAAGACCGCACGCTCGGCCCATGCCCGAGTGTCTGCGTCGTAGCCATGGCATTGCTCGCGTGGAAGAATCGCCGCGACGGTCGCGCGTACGAGTCACCACATTGCTATCCCACCGGATCCCGCAAACACCTGACGCGCTACCTGACGCGCAGTGTCAGGAATCGCGGTTAGCATCGGTCCATGACGAATGAGAGCGGGTTCCTGGAGACGAACGGCGCGCGGATCTACTACGAGGTGGAGGGCAGCGGCGAGCCGGTTGTGCTCATCCATGCGGGTATCGCGAACCTGCGGATGTGGGACGAGCAGGTGCCTGCGCTCACGGACAGCTATCGGGTGATCCGATATGACACTCGCGGGTTCGGCCGTACGGAGACGGGGGATGTCCCGTTCTCGAACCGGGCCGATATCGCCGATCTGCTCGATCATCTGGGCGAGCCATCGGCGCACGTGGTCGGCATCTCGCGGGCCGGCATGATCGCACTGGACTTCGCGCTGGAGTCGCCGGGCCGGGTGCGTTCACTGGTGGTGGCTAACGGCGGGGTCAGCGGCTACGAGGCCCCCGGCACTGATCCATCGCTCTGGGCGCAGGCCGAGAAGTGGTGGGAGGCCAAGGACTGGGAGCGGCTCGCTGGGTGGGAAGCCGATTTCTGGGTCAATGGTGAGGGCCAGCCGCCCACGCGCGCGGACCGTGCCATCCGCGACCGCGTCCACGAGTGGATCCTGACGAACTACCAGGCGGAGAAAGCGGAGGGCCAGCCGCAGGTGCTCGATCCGCCCGCAGCAGGACGGCTGAAGGAGCTGCGCCCACCGCTCCTGGTGATCATCGGCACGCTCGACGAATCGAGCACGCAGGCCGCGTGTCGCTTCCTGGCGGAGAGCGTCCCGGGAGCGCGTCTCGAGATCTTCGAGGGCGCGGCGCACATGCTCAACCTGGAGCAGCCCGAGCGGTTCAACCGGCTGCTCCGGGAGTTCCTGGACGGGGTGGTTGCCCGCGTCTAGACGACCCTCCCCGGGTTGAGGATGCCGAGGGGATCCAGCGCGGCCTTGATCGAGCGCATGACCGCCACGGCCTCGGCACCGCGCTGCTCCTCGAGAAACGCCTTGCGGACGGCACCGATGCCGTGCTCGCCGCTGACCGTCCCGCCGAGCGCGATCGCCACGCCGTAGAGCTCCTCACAAGCGACGTGGGCCCGCTCCTCGGCGGCGTTGTCGCCGCGATCCCAGATGAAGGTCGGGTGCAGGTTGCCGTCGCCGGCATGGCCGAACGTGCCACACCGGACTTCATGCGCGGTCGCGATCCGCTCGATGGCTCGCAGCAGCTCTGGCAGGCGTGACCGAGGCGCGCCGATGTCCTCCATGCGCGCCACGCCCAGCCGTTCCATCGCCCGGAAGGCGAGGCGGCGCACCTGCCGCAGCCAGTCGGCCTCCATCGGATCCGTGGCGCGCACGACCGAGGCTGCACCGGCCTCCTCGCAGGCGGTGGCCGCGGCGGCCAGCTCCGCATCGGCCGCGTCGCCCGGCCGGTCGGACTCGACCAGCAGAAGGGCAGCGGCCTCGCGGTCCAGGCCCAGGTTGTGCCAATCGTCCACGGCGGCGATCGTCAGCCGGTCCATGAGCTCGAGCGTGCATGGCTCGAGGCCGGCGGCCGTCATGGCTGCCACCGCGCGCCCGGCGCCCTCGATGGTCGGGAAGAAGGCAAGCATCGTCTGCCTCGGCGGGGGCGCGGGCCGCAGGCGGAGCGTTGCCTCGGTGACGATGCCGAGCGTCCCCTGGGAGCCGACAAAGAGGTGCGTCAAGGAATAGCCCGCGACGTCCTTCACGTTTCGTCCGCCGGTCCGGATGACACGCCCATCGGCCAGCACCACCTCCAGCGCCAGGACGGCGTCGCGGGTGACGCCGTACTTCACGCAGCACAGCCCGCCCGCGTTGGTGCCGATGTTGCCACCGATGCTGCAGAACTCGTAGCTCGCCGGATCCGGCGCGTAGAAGAGGCCCTCCTTCGCGACCGCCGCTTTGAGATCTGCGTTGATGACGCCGGGCTGGACGACCGCAACGAGGTTGCCGCTGTCGATCTCGACGATCCGGGTCATGCGGGTGAGTGCCACGGTCAGCGCCCCCTCGATCCCGGCTGCCCCGCCGGACAGCCCGCTGCCCGCCCCTCGTGGCACGACCGGCACACGGTGCTGGCTGGCGAGCTCCATGATGCCGCTCACCTCATCGGTCGTGGACGGCAGCGCCACCGCCATCGGCAGGCCCGGCTCGTAGTGCGCCGTCTCGTCGCGCCGGTAGGACTCGCGGTCGACCTCGTCGGTCAGCAGCCGCACGGTCGGCAGGCGTGTGCGCAGGTCGTCGAGGAAGGCCGTCATGCAGGACCGATGGTAGGCCGACGCGGATTGCGTAGCATGGCAACCGTGGGTGAAATCGACACGCTGCTCCACGCGGCCAGTGCGTGTGAGGCGAGCGGCGAGCCGTATGCGCTGGCCACCGTGGTCCGCGTCCGCGGCTCGTCGTACCGCAGGCCGGGTGCGCGGATGCTCGTGCCTCGGGCGGGCGAGCCGGTGGGCGTCATCAGCGGCGGATGCCTGGAGAGCGAGGCCGTGCAGCTGGCCCGCGACGCGCTGGCCAGCGGGCATGTCCAGCTCGGCACGATCGACCACTCCGCCGAGGGCGACGAGGTCTGGGGCTCCGGTCTTGGCTGCCGTGGCGTGATCGACATCCTGGTGGAGCCACCGGCGCTCGCCGCCCGGACGGTCGAGGCATTGCGTGCGGCACGTGAGCATGGTGCCACCGCCTACCTGCTCACATCGCTGCCGGATGGGGCGCGGCGGGCCCTGGGGGAGCGCCAGGCCCGCGCGCTCGGCCCGGATGCGGACGGAGCCGTGCATGCCGCACGCCCGACGCTCCTGAACGACTCGGTGCTCGATCCCATCGCGCCACCTCCTCACCTCGTCATCTGCGGGGCTGCGCCCGACGCCGAGGCGCTGGTGGGGGCCGCGTCCCGGGTGGGGTGGCGCGTGACGGTGGCCGATGCGCGTCGCGGTGCATTCGACGCACCCGGTATCGCGAGCGCCGGACGCTGTGACGCGGAGCCGCGGCAGGCGGCCGAGGCCATCGGCGTCGACCGGCGGACGGTGGCCGTCTTCATGAGCCACGACTACCTTCGCGACGGTGAGTACCTTGCCGGCTTCCTGGGGCGCGGGGCGGCCTACTTGGGCGTCCTGGGGCCGCGCGAGCGCACCGAGCGCCTGCTCGCCGAGCTGGCACGGTCCGGCGTCACGCCCTCGGACCAGGACAGATCGGTGCTGCATGCTCCGGCCGGCCTGGACATCGGTGCCGATGGGCCGGAGGAGGTCGCCACGGCGGTGGTGGCCGAGATCCTGGCCGTGCTGCACGGGCATTCGGGCGGTCACCTCGCCGACCGGCCGGGGCCGATCCACCGCGCGCGGTGATCAGCCGCCGATATAGCTCATCTCCACCTTCGGCAGCTCCGCAGTCTGCGCCGTGCGCAGCTCGGAGTAGCGGTCGTCGCGCACGCGCCACACGCCGCGCAGGAAGGCATCCACCTCCGCGTCGTCGGCGCCGCCGCGCAGGAGGGCACGGAGATCGTGCCCGCGGGTGGCGAACAGGCAAGTGTAGAGCTGGCCGTCGGCGCTGATGCGGGCGCGGGTGCAGTCGCCGCAGAACGGCTGCGTGACGGAGCTGATGACGCCGATCTCGCCGGCACCGTCGCGGTACCGATAGCGCTGCGCCACCTCCCCGCGGTAGGCGGCATCGACCGGCTCGAGGGGCCAGCGGGCGTCGATGGCGGCCACGATCTCGGCGGCCGGCACCACGTCATCGAGCCGCCAGCCGTTCGACCGGCCCACGTCCATGTACTCGATGAAGCGGACCGTGTGCGCACTGCCCCGGAAGTAATTCGCCAGGTCGAGCCCGGCGTGCTCGTTCAGGCCGCGGCGGATGACCGCATTGATCTTGATCGGTCCCAGGCCTGCGGCATCCGCGGCGGCGATCCCCTGCAGCACGCGAGCAACCCCGAAGCCAACGTCGTTCATGCGGGTGAAGGTCTCGTCGTCGAGCGCGTCCAGGCTGACCGTGACCCGGTGCAGTCCGTTGTCGGCCAGGAGTTGGGCGCGATCCGCCAGCAGGGAGGCGTTAGTGGTCAGCGTCAGGTCTTCGATCCCTCGGATCCTGGCAAGCATTCCCACCAGTCGCTCGAGATGCCGCCGCACGAGGGGCTCGCCTCCGGTCAGGCGTACCTTGCGGACGCCGAGGGCCACGAACGCACGGACCAGCCGCTCGATCTCCTCGAAGTCCAGGATCTCGGCGCGCGGCAGGAATGCGTGATCGCGGCCAAATACCTCCTTCGGCATGCAGTAGATGCAGCGGAAGTTGCATCGGTCGGTGACACTGACCCGCAGGTCGTGCAGCGGCCTGTCGCGGCGATCGAGGACGGGAGGAGCGGGACGCGGCTCGAACATCGGTTCGTTCATGGTGGCAGGGCCATGTGACGATGCCAAGTCGGGGCGGGCTGTGGGCGAGGCTCAGGCGATCAGCCGGCTCACGCCGATGAGGCCTCCCAATGCGACGCCGATGAGGCCGCCGGCCACCAGCGCCAACCGCGACGCGAGGGCCTCGCAGCGCGGCAGGCGCGCGCCGCCCAGCCCCAGCCCGAGGCCGAGCGCCCCGCCGAGCACGAGCAGGACGGCGATTCCCGTCGCGGGGTTCAGCAGCGACCGGACCCGGCCCTCGCCGATGCCGCCAGCCTCCATCACGAACGCGAAGCGCTGACGCGAGAGCTCGGTTTCACCGTCGACCGACATGATCCGGACGCTGGTGTCCCACTGGCTGCCGGCGGGAAGGACAAGCGCGTCGGCGATCCAGCGGGCGGTGCCGTCATCCGTGCCCTCGGTCATGCCAGCCATGCCACCGTGATCCATGGCCTGCATGCCCTCCATGCCCTCCATGACCAGCGGCACCCGCGTTGTACTGCCGTCGTCGAGCCGATCCAGCCCGAGCTCCAGGCTGGAGGCGGCCAGCGCATCGGTCGCGGTGACCGTGATGCGGTTGACACCCGGCCGGGCCGGGATCACCTCCATCTCCATGCCCGGAGCCACCTCGCCGAAGGCGTCGGGGATCGGCTCAATCGGTGCGCCTCGCGCCTCCTCGAGTGGCGTGGTGGTTGCGAGCACCGCGGTGATGAGCAGCACGCCGGTCGCAGCCATGGTCTCGACGGTGAGCCGCGCCCGGAAGCCGTCGAGCCAGCGGAGCATCCGCCCCCCATCCAGGAAGTTGAGGCCGCCGAGGGCGAGCGCGCCCACCGCCAGGCCCGACTTCATGAGCAGCGTTCGGCCGTACTCGGTATCGAGCGTCACCAGCACTCCGGTCTGCATCCACGCGGCGTAGACGCCGGTGAGGCCCAGGATGCCGATCGAGACGAGCGCCAGCGCCGAGAAGCGCGGCACGGCCTCCCGCAGGCGGATCCGATCGCGGTCCTCGGTCACCAGCCGCGGTCGCACGACCAACACCAGCAGGCCGGCGATCCCCCCGAACCAGACCGCCGCGCCCAGGACGTGGACCACCTGGCCGATCAGGGGCGCGAACCCGGGGAGCGCGGCTGCGTGCCCGGCCGCGACGAGCAGCACGATGCCGATCAGCCCCGTCGCCGCGGCGACGATCCCCGTGAGCCGCTGTGCCACCATCAGCAGCGCCAGGC
>JBOGTC010000107.1:0-28509 GCA_050692055.1 Candidatus Limnocylindria bacterium
CAGGTCGAAGGCATCGCCGGCGATCGGGATCGAGCCGATGACGAAGTCGACGGCCACGTTGAAGAGCATTCGCGCCAGCACGACCCGCGGCACGCCGATCTGCGCTCCCCGCGCCACCACGATCAGCGCCAGGCCGCCTGCCAGGACGTCGCCCACCACCGGCACGAAACCGATGATGGCGTCCAGGCCGATCCGCCGCCCTCCCGTGCCCGGCACTCGAATGCTGTTGTCGAGCAGCCAGGCGAGGAGCTCAACCTCGCCGAGATGTTCATCGGTGCTTGCTCGCGGGCGCATCGACGAACCCCGATGCAGGACCGATACCGACGCGAACACGCCCATGCGATGATCGCAGGACCGACACACGTCACGCGAAACGCGTAAGGAGTGCCTTCCATGAGCCGTCTCTTCGTCCACCTGGCCACCGGTCCGGAGAATCCGACCCGGGCCGCGCTCGCGTTCCTGGTCGCCAGGACCGCCCTGAAGCAGGGCCACGACGTCGACCTGTTTCTCGCCGGCGACGCGGTCGACTTCTACCGCGACGCGACCATGGATGCCACCCAGGGCATCGGCACCGGGAGCCTTCGCGAGCACTTCACCGCACTGTCGGAGGGCGGCGCCCGATTCTTCGGCTCGGGCATGTCGAGCAAGGCGCGCGCCCTGGACGCCGCTGGACTCGGCGGCAAGGCGGTGGAGCTCACGACCCCGGACCGATTGGTCGAGCTCGCCTTCGAGGCCGATCGCATCATCGGCTACTGAGCGCGTACTTTCCTGCCATCGAATGTCATGAATCTCGCCCAGACTTGACCGATGACGCCGCAGAGGCCGCAGCAGCCGCAGGACGGGCAGCACACGCATGACCCCGGCCCCGAGGTGGCCGGCGAGCGCGGCGAGCAGCATGCAATCGCTGCGCGGGAGCCGCTGAAGATTGGCGGGGCTTCGGTCCGGATCGGCACGGCCAGCTGGACTGATCCGACCATGACGGCGCCCGGCGTCTTCTACCCGCCCGACGCCGGCACCGCGGAGGATCGGCTCGTCTACTACGCCAACCAGTTCCCGATCGTGGAGGTCGACGCGACCTACTATGCCCTGCCGGCACGTCGCACCGGCGAGCTGTGGCTGGAGCGCACGCCGCCGGATTTCACGTTCGACATCAAGGCGCACGCGCTCATGACCGGCCAGCCCTCCGAGGTGAAGCGGCTGCCCAAGGATCTGCGCGAGGAACTGCCGGCCGAGATCCTGGACAAGAAGCGCGTCTACGCTCGCGACCTGCCCGCGGAGGCAGTCGACGAGATATGGGCGAGGTTCATGGACGGCATCGAGCCGCTCCGCTCGTCAGGCAAGCTCGGCGCGGTCTTCCTCCAGTACCCACGCTGGTTCTTCCCATCCAACGAGTCGCGCGACGAGATCGTGGCCGCGCGCGAGAGGATGGGCGACACGCCGTTCGCGGTGGAGCTGCGCCACGCGTCGTGGTTCAACGAGAAGAACGCCGACCGCACCATCCGCTTCCTGGAGAAGTACGAGATCCCGTTCGTGATGGTCGACGCGCCGCCCGGCACGAAGTCATCGGTGCCGCCGATGACCGTCGTCACCTCGCCGAAGCTGGCCGTCGTGCGCTTCCATGGCCGGCGGACGGAGACCTGGGAGCAATCCGGCATCCCGGTGGTCGAGCGATTCCGCTACCTGTACGACGAGTCCGAGCTTGGCGAGTGGGTGCCGCGCATCCGGGAGGCGGCGGAGAGCGTGCCGGAGCTCCACGTCCTGATGAACAACTGCTATGCCAACTACGGCACCACCAACGCCCGCGAGATCGCCGATCTCCTCGCCGCAGAGGTGCCCCGCCTGGACCGATAGCGGCGATGGCGCCTGCGGGCACGGCGCCTGCACGAGACGAGCGGCATGACCACTCCTCCGCACACCCCGACCATCCCGCCCACGAGCGAGCTCGGACCTCAGGCGGAGCGCCGGCGCGCCACGATGCGCCGCGTCGCCGAAGCGGAGCCCGACGAGGTGCTCATCCTCTCCGCATACGTCGACATCCGACCGGAGGCGCACGGCGAGCGGCCGGCGGCGAGGGCGGAGCTGATCGAGCTTCGTCATCGGCTCGACGATGCCATCCACGAGCACGAGCCTGCCCACTCCCCCGCCCGCGTCTCCCTCGAGGCGGACCGGCGCAGGCTCGAGGCGGCGCTCGAGTCGGACGATGCCAGGCAGGCGGAAGGCATCGCGGTCTTCGCCGCTGACGGCATCGGTCTCTGGGAGGTGGTGGCCTCGGCGCAGCCGTTCGAGACCGATGTCGCCGCCGGCGGCATCGGCGACCTGTACGCGCTCGCTTGCCAGGCCGATGCCGGCGAGCCGGCGGTGATCGCGCTGGCCGACAGTCACGTCTGCCGGCTGTTCACCTGGCAGGGCGGGTCGCTCGAAGAGCTCCCTCGCCTCGACGAGCCGACCGAGGAGCACCAGCGGCACGACCAGGGTGGCTGGGCGCAGGCGCGCTACCAGCGCCACATCGACGAGCAGGATCGGCGCTTCGCGAGCCGCGCCGCCGACGCGATGGCGCGGCTGGCTGAGCGAGAGCGCGCATCGGCCATCGTGCTGGGCGCGGACGAGCGGACCTCCGGCGTGGTCCTGGGTGAGCTGCCGGAGCGGACGCGCGCGCTGGTGACCGACGTCCTGCACATCGGCATGCGGGCCGGCCGCGACGAGATCGAGGCGGAGGTGGGGCCGCTGCTCGCGGCGTTGGCCGAGCGCCGCGCGGAGGACGCCGCGGATCGGTCCGTTGCAGGCCATAACGCGGGCGAGCTGGGCGTCCTGGGGATCGCGCCCGTACGCGCTGCCCTCGCCAGCGGTGCCGTGGCCGAGCTCGTCTTCGAGCCATCGGCCGCCGCCGGCATGGACCGATGGGATCGCGCCGCCCTCGTACGCCAGGCGGTCCTGACCGACGCGCGCGTTGTCGCCGCGCACGATCACGCCGAGCTCCGGCGACACGACGGCGTGGGGGCGACGCTCCGCTTCCGCGCCTGACTCCCGGCACCCGCTACCCTGTCGCGCATGCCGAGGATCAGGGGGAACGCGCGGCGCGGCGCGCTGATCGCAGCCATGGCGCTGCTGCTCGCCGCCTGCACGCTGCCGCCGCTGGCGACCTCCACGCCGACGCCCTCGCCGACGCCCACGGCGCAGCCGACGCCGACCGCTGCGCCCACGCCCGGGCCGACGGCGACGCCTGAGCCGACACCGGACGCCGCAGCGATCCCCGTCTTCCGCAGCGGCCAGATCATCGTCACCGCCACCGACGGCCTGCGGATCCGGAACCTTCCGGGAACCGACCGCCGCGTCATGACCGGCCTGCTGCCGGCCGGCGCGGAGCTGCAGGTGATCATGGGCCCGGTCCTGACCGAGGGCTTCGGCTGGTACTTCGTCACCGACGCGGATCCCGATGAGCCCCAATTCTCCGAAGGCTGGATCGCGGCCGGATACGACCCGGATCCGTTCCTCGCCGCATCGGCTCGCGAGCCCGAGCCTGACGATCCGCTCGTGGCCGGGTTCGCGAACACTGGGGACGCAGAGCACGGACCGATCCCGATCGCCGACGAGGACCATCTCATCCGCTGGCTCGCCCTCGATCCTGAGGACGTGGGCTGTCGGTTTGCCGTGTCTCTGATGCCGTCGGGTGCGGAGCCGGTGCCGACGATCCGCGCGACGATCGGCCGCACACCCACGCCCGGCACGCTGCAGCCGAGCTTCTTCGCCGGCCAACCCTCGCTGCGCGGCCAGCTCTTCATGACGGTGGAGAGCGACTGCGCCTGGACCCTGGCCTTCGTGCGCCACGAACCGGAGGACGCGCCCGAGCCAACGGGATGATCGGTGCGACCGCCTCGGCGCCTCGGGTCGGTCCGCACGTTGCGCCTGCGGCCGGACGATTGCCAGCCGACCCCGGATGTTGCGCCTGGGCCCGGACGACTTCCAGCCGGCCCAGACGTTGCACCAGGTGGAGGTAACGGGGAAGTAGGGACCGATATCGCGGTCTTCTTCCCCGTCCATGTCACCCGGTGCAACAAGCGGGGAAGATGAGCTCCCAGAGCGGCTCTTCTTCCCCCTTAGCTCCATCTCATGCAAAGCCCGCCAGTGCCAAGCGCGCGGCGCCAAGCGCCCATTGCCAAGTGCCAGCGCCCGGCCGCGACGCCGCGACAGGCGAGCTGTCGCATCGGTCTGGCATCCTGAGGACCGCCCATGCAGCTCATCGACGGCAGGCCCGTCTTCTCCGCCACCGACCTCGTCGGCTTCCTCGAGTGCGAGCACCTCACCACGCTCGACCGCGCCGTGCTGCACGGCATGGTCACGAAGCCCGTGCGCGAGGACGCGGAGCTCGCCATCCTCCAGCGCCGGGGAATCGAGCACGAGCAGCGCTACCTGGCGCACCTGGTCGACGAGGGCCTCCACGTCGCCGAAGGGCAGCACCCGAACGGCCGCGCGGCGGAGCTCGACCGTGGTGCCCACCTCCGCGCCAACGCCGAGCTGACGCTGCAGCGGATGCGCGTAGGGGCGGACGTCATCTACCAGGCCACCTTCTTCGACGGCAGGTGGCTCGGCTACGCGGACTTCCTGCGCCGGGTGGACGGCGCCAGCGACCTGGGGGGCCATCACTACGAGGTCGCGGACACGAAGCTCGCGCGTCGCACCAAGGGCAGCGCGCTGCTCCAGATGTGCGTCTACTCGGACCTGCTGGCGCAGCTCCAGGGTCGGCTGCCGGAGCACATGTACGTGGCGCTCGGCGGGAGCGCGCGGACGGTCGACCGGCATCGGCTCAATGACTATCTGGCCTATTACCGGCGGGTCAAGGACCGATTCGAAGCCGTCGCCCTCACCGGACAGCCCCCGATCTATCCCCTGCCGGCGGCGCCGGATCCGGTGAGCCACTGCGCGGTCTGCCGCTGGCAGGAGCACTGCGCGGGGCTGCGGTCCGCGGCCGATCACCTCAGCCTGGTGGCGTTCCTGCGCGGCGACCAGGCGCGCAAGCTCGACACCGTGGGCATCCGCACAGGCACGGCGCTCGCGACGCTGGAGCCGCCGATGCCGGACATCGAGCGCATGAGCGACGCCACGCTCGAGGGCCTGCGATCCCAGGCCGCGCTCCAGCTGCGATCGCGCGGCCTCAAGGCACCCCTGTACGAGCTCCTGCCCGCGGAGCACAACAAGGGGCTCGGCACGCTGCCGGAGCCCTCGTGGGGCGACCTCTTCTTCGACATGGAGGGCGATCCATGGGCGGAGGAGGATGGGCTCGAGTACCTCTTCGGCGTCATCGATGGGGACGAGTTCCACGACTGGTGGGCGCACACGCGAGCGGAGGAGAAGGTCGCCTTCGAGCGCTTCATCGACTTCGTCATGGACCGATGGCGCGCCGACCCGGCCATGCACGTCTACCACTACGCCTCGTACGAGCGCGGGCGGATGGGCATGCTCTCGACGCGCCACGCCACCCGCGAGGAGGAGGTCGACAAGCTGCTCACCGCCGGCGTGTTCGTGGACCTGTACAAGGTGGTGCGGCAGGGCGTGCGCATCGGCTCGCCCAGCTACTCGATCAAGAGGCTGGAGCCGCTGTACGCGCTCGAGCGCGAGGTGCCGCTGCAGGACGCCGGATCGAGCGTGGTGGCCTATGAGAGCTACATCCTGTCGGTCTCGGCCGGCAGGCCGGAGCAACAGATCCTCGATGAGATCCGCGCCTACAACCGAGACGACTGCCTCTCGAACCGCGACCTGCGGGCGTGGCTCGAGGAGCGACGCGCCGAGCTGGGGGGCGTGGAGCGGCCGAGCCCGTCGGACGAGACGGCCGAGTCACCGGCGTCCGAACGCGACGCGCGCATCGAGGTACTGGCGGCGCGCCTGATGCATGGGACCCCGGCCGAGGGCCGCACGCCCGAGCAGCAGGGCCGCTGGCTGCTGGCCAACCTGCTGGAGTGGCATCGGCGCGAGGAGAAGGTCGAGTGGTGGGAGTTCTTCGACCGCTGCTCGCGCTCGGACGAGGAGCTCGTGGAGGATGCCGAGTCGATTGGGCAGCTGACCTGGATCGCCGAGGTGGAGCGGCCGAGGCGATCGATCGTCAACCGCTACGGCTTCGATCCGGAGCAGCCGTATCGGCTCAAGGAGGGCGACACGCCGGTCAATCCGCGGACCGAAGCCTCGACCGGCACGATCGTGGCGCTCGACCCGCTTCACGGCACGCTCGACCTGATGTGGCAGGCCCCCCGCGAGCTGCAGCACCCGACGTCGCTCATTCCCAAGCGGCCGTTCACGGCCGATGAGCAGAAGGCCGCGCTCGAGCGCATCGGCGCATGGGTGGCGGAGCATGGGCTGGACGGCCCAGGCCCCTATCGGTCCGCGCGCTGCCTGCTCCTGGGCGAGCCACCGCGGGCCGGACAGGAGCCAGGCGCGTCGCTGGCGAGGCCCGACGAGAAGCCTACCGAGGCCGCCTGCCGGCTGGCGCGCTCGCTCGACGCCACGGTGCTGCCGGTGCAGGGGCCGCCGGGATCGGGCAAGACCTACGCCGGGGCGGAGATGATCCTGGCGCTGATCCGCGAGGGGCGCCGGATGGGCATCACCGCCTTCACCCACAAGGCCATCATCAACCTGCTCGACGAGGTGATGGAGCACGCGGCGAAGGCAGGCACGCCGGTGGCGGCCATTCGCAAGCTCGAGCAGAACGAGGACCCCGGCGAGCGGCCGTACCGATGCAGCCGCTCGAACGACGAGGTCGCGGACGCCCTCGCCGGCGGGGAGGTGCAGCTGGCGGCCGGCACCGCCTGGATGTGGGCGCGCCCGGAGTTCGAGGCAGGGATCGACACGCTGTTCGTGGACGAGGCCGGTCAGATGTCACTTGCTAACGTCATCGCCGTGTCGGGGGCGGCACGCAACGTGGTGCTGCTGGGCGATCCCCAGCAGCTGTCGCAGGTGAAGAAGGGCGCCCATCCGGAAGGGGTCGACGTCTCGTCCCTGGAGCACGTCCTCGCCGGCGCTCCCGTGATCGATCCCACGCGTGGCCTGTTCCTCGCTGAGACATGGCGGCTGCACCCGGACGTGAACGCCTTCACCTCCGAGCTCTTCTACGAGTCGAAGCTGCGCTCGGAGGCGTCCGCCGCGGGGCAGTCGCTCGAGGCGCCGGGACGCTTCAGCGGTACCGGCGTCCGATGGCTGCCGGTTGAGCATCACGGCAACGCGAACGCCTCCGAGGAGGAGGCCGCCGCGGTGCTGGAGGTCTACCGCGATCTCCTGGGCGGGACCTGGACCGATGCGGCGGGAATGACCCGGCCGATCCGGCCGCGCGACATACTGGTCATCACGCCCTACAACGCCCAGGTCGAGCTCCTGGACGAGACGCTGCGCCCCATCGCCGGCGATGGGCTGCGCGTCGGCACCGTCGACAAGATCCAGGGCCAGCAGGCGGCCGTCGCCATCTACTCCATGGCCACCTCCTCGCAGGAGGAGATGCCGCGCACCATGGAGTTCCTCTTCTCGCTGAACCGCCTCAACGTGGCCACCTCGCGCGGCCGGTGCCTGGCGATCATCGTCGCCTCGCATCGCCTGCTCGAGGTCAGCGTCCATACCCCGTTCCAGATGCGGCTCGCCAACGCCCTGTGCCGCTTCGTGGAGCTGGCCGAGTCGAGCTGACTGTCGGCGGGGCGGCACTGGCGGCGCGGGTGCCGCCACATCAGACCCGGTTCGTGAGAACGTGTAGCACGATTTCACGAGCGATGGCTGAAGGCAGCAACGCCGCCCCGGTAGCGCCTGGGCGCTGGCTGGCGAGGTCGAAAGCCCCTCAGCGGCTGGCGTCTCGGAGGGATGCGGTCAGGTCCGGCTCGGCGGGATCGTAGAGGGCGCACTGGAATATGCGGTCGCCGTCTCTCCATCCCTCTTCCACCGGGGAGAAGGTCAAGAAGTCCAGCCGCGACGCCAGATACGTCAGTCCCACGTATTCGTCGAACGCGGGCACGCACTCCTCGCCGATGAAGCTCCTCATCTCGTCGGCGCTCGGGAACTCGTCCGAGCCGGTCCAGGTCGCGATGTGGAAGAGCTCGTACTCGTGGTTCTCGTCGCAGGGACGGGCGTGGACCTCGCTGATCTCCTCCTCGTCGGCGCTGTCGAAGCAGTCGCCGACGCGCAGCTCCTCGATCGACAGCGTGCCGCCGGTGGTGATCGATCCGTCGTCCGCCCGTCGGGCGGAGGCAAGGAAGCCGATGAGCAGGAACAGTCCCAGGGCGGGCACCCACCAGTAGCGCAGCAGGCCACGCCACGCCGGTTGCGGCCGCTCGGCACCGGTTGGGCCTCCATGCGCGGACGCCCAGGCGGCCTGGGCATGAGGCGCGACCTCCGATCCGCGGTGCAGGCCGCATCGCGCGCAGGCCACCTGGTCATCGGTATTGTCCGCGAAGCAGCGCTTGCAGACCCATCGCTCGTTCACGCGCGCCACCCTAGCCGACGCTCAGGCGCTGCGATGCGGGACGATCTGGCTACTCCCGGTCGCGGTCCGGGCTGCGGTCGCGCTGCGGGCTGCGGTCGCGCTGCGGGCTGTTGTCGCGGTCGCTAGTTGAGGTGGCCGTTGCTGCGCGGGCAGAAATGGCCCTGCGGCTCGAGAGGCTGGCCGCAGAACGGGCACGGCGGCCTGCCGGCCGCGAGGACGGCTTCCGCGCGGCGCACGAAGTGCCTGGCATCGGCCGGTGGGATGCGCACGCGGAGCAGGTCCGGGCCCTCGGTCTCGTCATCGGGGAGCTCGGCGTAGTCGCCGTCCTCGGTCGGCGTCTGGGCCTCTATCACCACGGTCTCGCTCGCCGGATCCCAGGCCAGGGCCATGGCGCCCACGCGGAACAGCTCGATGATCGGCTCATCGAGCCCGCTGCTGTCTTCGGCCGCGCTCTCGGCCGGTGCCTCCACCGCCTCGAGCAGATCCTCGAGCCGCTGTGCGAGCGCCTCGACCTGCACCTTCTCCAGCACCACGCTGACCAGCGCATCGCCCTTGCGAGCCTGCAGGTAGAAGGTCCGGTCGCCGGGCTCGCCCACCGTTCCGGCGACGAAGCGATCCGGTGCGTCGAAGATGAAGAGGCGGCGCGTCATGACGCCATCCTAGCCGGAACGGAGCGGCTAGAGTTGACGGTGCACATGCGCACCACGCTCCCGAGCCGCGCGAGCTAGGCCGATGCGCCAGCGCTTCGGCTCCCTGCGCGCGCGATCGATGGCCCGCCGCACGGGCGACGACGGCAGGCTGCAGCTCTCGCCACGGACGCGCGTCATCGCCGGCTGGGTGGCCGTGGTGGCGGTCCTGGGTGTGGTCGCCGTCGTCGTCGGCCTGCTCGGTGGCGATGCGGACGGACCGGTGATCGACCCGCGCACATCGCCGTCGGCGGGTGTCGGTGACGAGGCGCTGCCCATCGCCTTCGGAACGGCGCTGGATGCCGCGAGCGGCGCCGTCGCCACCGACGCGGTCACGGATCGCTTCGCGGCCGGCGACACGTTCGCGTACTCCTTCACGCCCGACCCGCCGAGCGACGCGGCTCAGATCTACGTCGAGGTCGAGCGCGTCGGCGACGGCCCCTCGGAGACCGTCCAGGCACCGGTCGAGGCGCAGGGCGTCGCGCCCGGCGCGGAAGTCATCGCCTTCCAGGTCCCGGCCGATGCGCTGCTCGCCGCGTTCGGCACCGGCGAGTTCGCGATGCGCATCTACTTCGAGCCGGACGGTGAGCTGGTCGCCGAGGGCGAGTTCCTGCTCATCGGTCCCGCGCCCACTGCCTCCTGACCGAGGCCGAGCTCCACGGGCTATTGCATGGGGTGGAGGTACCGGGGAAGAAGGCCGGCTTTCGTGGCCCTTCTTCGCCGCACGTTGCATGTCATGACACGCGCGGGGAAGAAGACGGGAAAATCGACCGCTTCTTCCCCGTTGCCTCCGTGTCATGCAACGGCGGTGCGGGCGATGGCCGCGCGTCCTCGCGCGTGGGGCAAACGAAGGGATCGGAGATGTGCCCGATCTCCGATCCCCATCGGCAAGCTGGCGGCGTGTGCATCCAGCTCGCAGGCCTGGAGCGTACCGCTCCGCACATCACATGTCAATACTCAATTGACCGTGAGCGCCTCGCTGGTGAGCTCGTACGCGCCCCGGTGGTCGCCTGCCTGCGCACGCAGGTCTGCCCACTCCCGCAGCACCTCGCGCAGGCGAGCCGGCACGCGGCTGCGGCGGGCCGCGTCGGCAGCCTCGGCAAAGCGCTGCTCGGCGTCGTCGAGATCGCCCGAGGCCCGCATGGCGCGTGCCTCCGTGACCATGGAGACCAGCTTCGACATCTCGTTGCCGCTGCGGGTCGCAAAGTCGCGAGCCGTCGTGGCGAGCTCGATGGCGTGAGCATGCTCGCCCGCCGCGAGCGCGACCTGGGCCTCGGTGTCGATCACCGCGGCCATCCAGCGCTCGTCTCCGGTGAGCTCGATCTGCGCGCGTGCTTCGGCCGCAAGCTCGCGGGCACGCTCGGTCTGCCCGGCGGCGAGGTACGCCAACGCCAGGTCGTTCTCGATGCGGGCTGACTCGAACACGGCGCCCGCGGCGCGGTACAGGGCCATGCCCTGGGTGCCGGCGCGGATGGCCCCCTCGAAGTCGCCGGTCTCGCGGTAGTTGATCGCCAAGTTGAAGAGGAACGCCGCGCGGCGGCGATCGTCGAGGTCCGCGGCCATGCCGCGCGCCTCCTCGAGGTAAGACAGCGCACGCTGGGGCTGCCCGGTGCGGGATTCGGTCGCGGCCAGCGCCATGAGGAGTCGCATCTCGAAGTCAGGCTCGACCTGCAGCCCCTCGCGGACCTGCTCCAGCAACGCGTTCAACAGGCTTCGCGCATCCGGCTCGTTGTCCGATTCGTAGAGGCCATAGGCCAGCCAGTAGCGGGCCAGCGCCGCATCGGCATCCTTGCCGAGCTCGCCGAAGATACGGGCAGATTCCGCTGCCGCCGGAATGGCGTCCTTGCCCTGGTCCAGCCGCGCCAGCGCCTCGGCCAGGCCGCGCAGCACCTCCGCCCGTACGCTTTCGTCCTGGACGTCCTCCAGGATGGACCGATACCCGTCTGCCGCCTCCTGCCACTCGCCCGATGCGAGCCGCATGTCGACCTCGAGCCGGGTCCATGCCGGATTGTCGTGGTCGATGAAGTGGCTGGGCGGCATGCCCAGGCGCTCCGACAGGTACGAGAGCGCGACCATCGAGGGACGGGCGATGCCGGTTTCGAGGGCGCTCACGTAGGCCTTGGTGTAGCGCTCCCCGGCGAGCTGCTGCTGGGTGAGCCCGGCCCGGTGCCGCGCCTCGCGGATGCGAAGGCCGATGCGCCTGGCCAGCTCCCTGTCCTGCTCGGTGGCGCGGGCAACCGTCCTGGTCCGTGGCATGGGCCGCAGTGTACACCCCGTGGCAAGAACCACTTGACGCGCGCCCCGCCGATCGTACCAGCCCCCGAATGGGAGGCCGGTACCCACGGGGCATTGTCCGCTGGGCGGATCGGCGCGACCGTGTGGAGGCGACGGTCGCATTGCCATTGAGGCGGCTGTCGGGAAGGAGTCAACCCATGCGCGTGCGTCGGATCTTCCGATCCATCTTCGTGGCGGCCACGCTGGCCACCCTCACCGCCCTGAGCTGGGCCTCGACCATCCTGGCTGCCAGTGGTGGCGGCGACTGGCCGCTCCGCCGCTAACGTCGCCCGCGCCCAATCGCATCTGCGCGCGGGCGCGCCCGTAGAGCCGCCCCCACGGCTGAACGCCGGCCGCGGCGGTCCCCGCTCAACGCGCTCCGGGCCGCGGGAGCGTCTAGTGCTGGTGCTGGGGCTGGTAGTAGGGATTGGTGCCGGCGTCGTGATCGGTCATGTCCGACACGGCGGTGATCTCCGGCACCGCGGTCATGATCGCCGTCTCGACGCCCTGGCGAAGCGTCACGTCCACCGCGGCGCAACCCTGGCATCCCCCACCGAGGCGGATGTAAGCGGTCCCCTGGCGCACCTCGACCAGTGACACCATTCCGCCGTGGCTGCCCACGCCCGGGTTGATCTGCCGATCGATGACGTCCTGCACTCGCCGCGCGATCGGGTCCTGCCAACCCTCGTTGGGGTTGTCGATCTTCAGGCCGCCGCCGGTGACGGCCGGATCGAGATCGATGGTCGCGCCTGACAGATCATCGACGCTGCGCGCGTCGACCACCACGGTAAGGCCCTCCAGATCCAGCGCAAGGTCGCCATCGGTCCTGTCCCGCGGATCTTCGAGGGCGATCTCGTAGAGGAAGCGCGGACCCTCCTTGCCGGCCACCCGGACACGCAGAACGGCATCGGTGAAGTCGTTGAAGGTGCGGACGCTGTCGATCTTGGCTCGGGCGTCCGGAGTGACGGTCAGCTGCGGAGTGTTCATCGGTCCTCATGGTACCCGACCGCGGGGCGCCAGGCTTGAATCGGGGGACGAACCGCTGCCAACAGTGCCCGGAGCACTGGGTGACAGGCCAGGGCCACGGCGGCCCCGCGGGATTCAGTGCCAGCCCAGCAGGTACTGCACGCCGGTGAGGACGGTGATCGGCTCCCCGCCGTCTGCATCGACGACGTAGAGGTCGCCGGTCAGGCCGATGCCCTGGCTCGCAACTGCGAGCCGCTCCGCATCCGGCGACCAGATGAGGCCGGTGACGAAAACCTCGCTGCCGAAGGTCGCGATCTCGGTGGGCTCACCGCCGCTGGCCGGCACCGTCATCACGGCGCTGCCACCGAACGTGCCGACGCGAATGAACGCGAGCCGTTCGCCATCCGGCGACCATCTGGCCCCCTGCGTATACGAGCCCCCGACGTCGATCGTCGTCTCCTCCTCCCCGGTTGCAGCATCCAGGATCGTCAACCCGCCGTCCCACGCTTCGAGCAGCAACGTGGCGCCGTCCGGCGACCAGCTGATGGGACCGGCCGCCGGCAGCTGGGCGATCTGCTGGGGCTCGTCGCCCGCAACGAGATCAACGACCACGATGCTCGCGGGCGGCATCTCGCCAAACGGATCGCCGAACGGACCGCCGAATGGATCCCCGAACGGGTCTCCGTCGAAGCTGCCCTGATCGGTGAAGGCGATGCGGGAGCCGTCCGGTGACCAGGCCGGCGGGCCGGCGAAGGACGCCGGCACGACCACCTCCTCACCGGACGCCGGGTCCATCACAACGATGCCGCCGCCGAAGGCGCCCGCGAACGGATCGAGGTCCAGCATGGCAATGCGTGTCCCGTCGGGTGACCAGGCCGGGCTGGCGGCATCCTCACGCAGGAGCGTGGGCTCGCCACCGGCCACGTCGACGATGTACACGCCGCCGCTCCCGATGCCGGCGACGTCGTACCGCGTGAATGCCACCCGCGCGCCATCGGGGGAGACCGCGCCATCGGCATCTGCGTCCGGGCCCGACGTGAGCTCGCGCAGCTCGCGATCCGGCAGGCCCACGACCCACAGGTCACCGTCGAAATCGGTCAGATTCCCGCCGCTCACTTGCTCACGCGCGCGGATCATACGCGGCGCAAACGTCGCCGCCAATAGTCAAATCCTGGGAAGATCCTGCTCGGCATCGAGCGCCTGGGCGAAGAGGTCGCCGGTGGTTGCCAGGCGGGCGGGGAGGTCGCGGATCGTCCATCGGTCCGGACGCAGATCGGGGTCGTCGAGCTCCTCCCAGCCAATGGGCGCGCTGACCGGCGCGCCGGCCGCGGGACGCGTGCTGTAGGGCGCAACGAGCGTCTTGTTGATCGCGTTCTGCGTGAAGTCGAGCCGCGCCTTGCCGCCGCGCGCGCGCTTCGACCATTGCCAGCTGACCATGTCCGGCACGGTACCGCCGATGGCCCGCGACAGGGCCTCCACCCAGTCCCGGGTCTCGTCAAACGTATAGGCCCTGGGCTTGATGCCAATCCAGATCTGGATGCCACGCTTGCCCGTCACCTTCGGGCACGCCTGCAGGCCGAGATGGCTCAGCGCGGTGCGATACAGGCGGGCGAGCACCACCACCTCGTCCCATGTCGTCGCGTCACCTGGATCAATATCGATGAGCGCGTAGGTCGGGCGGTCGGGTGCATCGGTCCGGCTCGTCCACGGATGGAGCTCGATGGCGGCTTCCTGGGCCAGCCAGGCCAGGGTCGCCGGCCGATCGACGACGACGTAGTCCTTCGGGCCCTCCTCGCGGTGGTGGTAGGTCCAGCGCTGGATCCATTTCGGCGTGTGGCCGGGCAGATCCTTCTGCCAGAAGCCCTTGCCTGAGGCGACCCCATCGGGGTACCGGTGCAAGGTCGTACCGCGGCCCGCCAGGTACGGGATGAGCGCCGGTGCCACGGTCACGTAATAGCGGATGAGATCGCGCTTCGTGACCGGCTCGCCACCATCGCGCGCCGGAAACAGCTCCTTGTCGAGGTTGGTGAGGCGCACCTCGTGCTCGCCGATGCGCCAGGTGCCCTCGCGCTGCATCTCGTCCAGCGCCGCCAGCTCCGCCTCGCTGGCGCCAGCCGCCAACGGGACCGATGGCGCTTCGCGCTTGACCGATGGCGCCTTGCGCTGGCCCGACGGCGCTTCGCGCTGGCCCGACGGCGCCCTGCGCGCCACCGCGCGCTCCGCGCTCTCCACCGCCTTCCCGGTCTCGACCGGTCGCTCGCGCCGCACCGAGCGCGCGTCCTTGCCGATCTCGAAGCCCTTGAAGGCCGCCTGGCGCAGGAGCTGGTCGGTCGTCCAATCGGCGAACTCGGCACGGATCACGATTCGCGGCTCCACCCAGCGCGCAAGCTTGAGCTTCGGGACGGGATCGAGCGGCGAGCCGTCGCGCGCCAGCTCGTCGAGGCGGGCGCGGAGCTCGCGGCGCGTCTTCGCGTCGATCCCACTTCCGACCTGGCCCGCGTGGCGCAACCGGTCCCCCTCGTGCACCGCGACGATCAGCGAGCCGAGCTCCTTGTGGCTCCCCTTCCCTGGCAGCCAGCCGGCGACGATCACCTCCTGCTCGCGGCGCAGCTTGATCTTCAGCCAGCTCTTCGAACGCCGGCCCGGCTCGTAGCGCGATGCACGCAGCTTGGCGACGACGCCTTCGAGATCCTTGTCGCGGGCCGCCTCGACGAACGCTTCCCCATCCTCGGCGACGTGACCGCCGTAGCGGACCGACGGGTGCGGCCGCAGCAGGCTGCGCAGCAGCCGCTTGCGATGCTCGAGCGGCACGTCGAGCAGCGACCGGCCGTCGTGATGCAGCAGGTCGAAGGCCTGGTAGACGATCGGGATCGTGGCCCGCTCCGCATCGGTCTTGCGCCTGCCTGACCCTTCGCGAGCGTCGGAGCCTGCGCCCAAGCCTGCGCCGAAGCCCTTGAGACCGGTCAGGTCCTGCAGCAGGCTGAAGTCCGGCCGGCCGGCATCGTCGAGCGCGACGACCTCGCCGTCGACGATCGCCTGGCGCGCCTCGATCCAATCAGGTGCGCCCGCCAGCGTCGGAAAGTAGCGCGCCGCGTCCTGCCGGTTGCGCGTGTGGAGCCGGACCTTGCCGTCGCTGACCACCGCCTCGACGCGGTAGCCGTCCCACTTGATCTCGTACAGCCAGTCGGGGTCGCTGAAGGCGCCCGTGGCGAGCGTGGCGCGCATGGGCTGCACGAACTCGGGCATAGGCTGGTTCTTTGCGGCGGACAGGTCGATCACCGCAGCTCCCGCCGGAGCGTGCGAGTCCCACACCGCCGGACGTCCCTCTGCCACCTCGTCGTTCGTGCGGCCGCTCTTGACGCTCCTGGGGTGGTCGGCCGCGTCCCAGCCATCCTCCGCGAACTCGTCGCCCTTGTGGAGAAGGAGCCACTTCTCGCGGCCGTCGTCGCCCCGGCCGCCCCCGCCGCCGCGGCCGTCGGTGCGGACGATCGTGAACCGGCCGCGCAGCTTCTCGCCCTCGAGCCGGAACTTGAGCTCGCCCTTGGCGACGGCGCGAGCCGGGTCATCAGTCTCCTCCGGCTCGAACGTGCCCCAGTCCCACACGATGACATCGCCCGCTCCGTACTGCTTCTCGGGGATGACGCCCTCGAAGTCGAAGTACTCGATGGGGTGATCCTCCGTGCGCATCGCCAGGCGTCTAGCCTTCGGATCGAGCGTTGGGCCCTTTGGCACGGCCCACGACACCAGCACCCCGCCGATCTCGAGCCGGAAGTCGTAGTGCAGCGCCGTGGCGCGGTGGCGCTGTACGGTGAATCGGCCGGCGCCCGCGTCGGCGCTCGCGGCGGCGCTCGGAGGAGGCTCCGGCGGAGGCTCCGGCGGAGGCTCCGGCGTCTTCGCGAAGTCGCGCTTGGACCGATACTCGTCGAGCGGCATGGTTCGGCCATCATCGCAGAGCGATGCCGATGCGCGAGGTCGGAAGGGGGTCGCGGAGTGTTCCGTCGGGCGAACGGTCAACGAGTGCCTTGAGCACTGGTAACGGCTGCCATCGGCCGGCATTCGGCGGCGGCGTGACACGTAGTGCTGTCAGCACTGGTAACGGCTGCCATCGCCCGCGCACTTGACACGTAGTGCCGCTGGCCCTCCTAGGCAGTTTGGCGAGGCTTCCGCGCCTGGGACCTGGGTGTGGCCACGCTCGAACCGGCACCGGAGAGGCGGACCCGCTGCCGTCCGGCACGCCTAACAGAGCCGCCGGCATTGGCTGGCAGGGCGTGGAACAAGAGCAGCCCGGAGGGCGCGGCGCCCGCTGGGTCCCTCAGCCAGCTCCGAGCGCCGTGGGATCGGAGCGCGAAGCGAGTGAAAAGCACGCCATGAGCGTCGACCCTGCGTGGATTCGTTCGCTCGTCGGCAAGCAGGATGCACGGCACGATCGCTCGCGGTCGCCAGCCCAGATCACGAGCAAGACTGCCGCCGAGCCGCACCTTTGCATCGAGCGGGCGCAGGATGCCCTGGATGTCGGCGACCACCGACTTGACCTCCACCACCAGCAGGAAACCTGACTTCGGGTGGAACGCTCTCCGTAATGGCTGAAGGTGACTTCTGCTGCACTGAGCCAGCCCAGCGACTCGAGATGCCGCTTCGACCAGGCCTGCAGCGCCGCGTGGTCCGCGTCGAGGAGCCGATCGAGCTCACCGCCGTGCCACCGGCCACGGATGTCGACGCTCAGTCCCACGGCCGAGGCAATCGCCTCGATGCTCCCCCATTTCAGCCCGCGCAGGAAACCGCGCTCACAGCGCGAGACCATCCACTGACTGACGCCAGCTTCCCGTGCCAGATCCCGCTGACGCCAGCCTCGTCGATGACGTAGCGCTCGAATCACGCGACCGATCTGGACGTCGTCCACGAAGGAGCATGGTGGACCACCAATGCTTACCCGCTGCTTACCGTCCGCTTACCGCCAGCTCGTCCAGCGTGGCGAGGACGCGTGCTGCACCGGCCTCACGGAGGGCGGCGGCCGACACCGCCGCTCCCGCGGTGACGGCGATCGCGACCATCCCCGCGGCCACCGCCGCGCGCATGTCCCAGGTCGAGTCGCCCACGTACCAGCATCGGTCCGGCGAGACACCCAGCTCCTCCGCAGCGCGAAGCAGGAGATCCGGCGCAGGCTTGGCGTGCTCGACGTGGCTGCCGTCGATGATGCGCGGAGGCTCGGGGAGCCGCAGCGCCGAGACCGATGCGGCGACCTGCTCCCGGCGGCTGGAGGTGGCGATGGCCCAGGCAGTGCCGGCATCGGTCAGGGACGCGAGGAGGGTACCGGCGCCGGGCAGCGGCCGCGGCTCGCGATTGAGATCGTCGTAGATCTCGCCGGAGCGCTGGTCGATCTCCTCGGCGCGCGCATCGGAAACCGGCGTGCCTGCCTCGGCGGCAACCTCGCGCGCCAGGCGTCTGCCATCGGCCCCGATCTTGGGCGCGACCTGGTCGCGACGCGCGGGTATGCCGGCCTCCGCGAAGACCCCGAGCCAGGCGGCAATCCGGGTCTCCACCGTGTCGACCAGCGTGCCATCAAGGTCGAAGATGACGGCCTCCGGACGTGGGTCCATACCATCTACGATAGGCGCCGAAACCATGCCGATCGATCCGGCCGATCTCGATCCCGACCCGATCCGCCAGCTGTCCATCTGGCTGGCGGATGCCGATGCGGCCGGCTTGACGTTGCCGACCGCCTTCGCGCTGGCCACGGCCGATGGCGACGGCGTGCCATCCGTCCGGATGGTGCTGCTGCGGGCGCTCGACGATGCCGGCCTGCGCTTCTACACCAACGTCAAGAGCCGCAAGGGTCGCGACGCGGCGGTCAACCCGCGCGGGGCTGCAGCGTTCTGGTGGCCACAGCTCGAGCGCCAGGCGCGCGTGGCCGGCCCGATGCGCGCGCTCGAGCGGAGTGCATCGGAAGCCTACTGGCGCACCAGGCCGCGCGGCAGCCAGCTGTCGGCATCGGTCTCAAGGCAGGGCCAGGAAACCGGGTCCCGCGCCGAGCTCGAGGCGGCGGTCGTCGAGCTCGCTGAGCGGCATCCGGATCATGTTCCGCTGCCGGAGGACTGGGGCGGCTACCTGCTGACGCCGGAGCTCGTCGAGTTCTGGGAGAGCCGGGCGGATCGGCTGCACGACCGCGTCGAGTACCTCCGGGACGCGGCCGGCACGTGGCGGCGGCGACGCCTTCAGCCCTAGGACGTTTCCTCCGGCAGCTCGAGCGTGCCCTCCTCCGGCAGCTCCACGACCACGCTGGCGTGGCGGGGCGAGCGGTTGTAGCCGGCGGCCAGGAGCGCGCCCACGAACGCGCCGATGAGCGCGGCGACGAGCGCGGTGATGACGGCCGTGATGGGAATCACCAGGTACCACGTCGTGGAGATCCAGCGCAGCGCCGGCACCTGGTCGCCGAACGGCAGGAGCGCCTGGGTCACGCCGAACGTGAACCCGAGCTGGCGCTGCCAGTCGAGCACTGCCCCGGCGAACCAGGCCAGGAGTGCGCCGAGCAGCGCCCCGAGCACGAGGCCGAGCGTCCCGCCCACCCAGGCGCCGGCGCCGAAGGTCGCCCGAATCGAGACGGCGGCCAGCCGGCCGTGCACCAGCCTCATGCGCGCCGCCTCGGCACCGATCGCCCGCCGCGCCGCGACAGGAGGAACGTGGCCGCGGCCATCATGCCGATCGAAAAGACGAGCGCGTAGGCCACGAACCCGGCCAGCTGCCAGTCCGCGATGGCGGCTCGTGGCGTCGTCCGCACCGCCCGGGCATCCGACTCGATCATCAGGATGTCGCCGGCTCCGCCCGGCGCGTGGAAGCTGTCGACGGCCGCCTCGCCCGCCGGGCGCAGCTCGCCGTCGGGGCCGTACAGGCCGAAGTGCTCGACCTCGATGCCCGGCACCTGGGTCGCGAAGTCGTTCAACGCCCACCACGTCGCGGCGCTCAGGAAGCCGCCCTGGTCCGACCGATGCCGCTCCAGCGCGGCGTAGGTTCCCTCGAAGATCTCGAGCTGGAGCGGCTCCTGCGCGGGCGTGTCCGCCCAGCGACCGAACTCCAGTGCCATGATCGGCTTGTCGGGGTGCGTCTCGTGGGCGATCCGCAGCCCTGACTCCGTATCGGCGCGTGGCTCGTCACCGTAGAAGACGCCGTGGTAGAGCGTGAAGCCGGCGAGGTCGAGCGGGGCGTGCGTCGGATCCGCCGGCTGCCAACCATAGGCGGCCTGCCCGGTGAGTCTGGTGCCGTCGATCTCGCGGTCGATCTCGTGCAGCTCGGTGAGCGCCGCGAGGCGCTCGTCCTGGCCGGTCGACTCGTTCGCCAGGCCGTGGAACAGGACCGAGGGGCGGTTCATGTCGCGCAGCGCCATCTCGCGCAGCATCTGCTGCGGGATGCCGCGATCCATCGCCGCCGTGAACGTCAGGGGCGTGAAGTGGTAGAGCGGGATCTCCTCCCAGACGGCGAACCCCAGGCGATCGGCGAGCATGAGCAGCACCGGGTCGGCAGGCATGTGGCCCTGGCGCAGCAGGTTCGCGCCCACGCTGCGCGCCTCGGCGAGCGTTGCCCGAACCGCCTCGGGGCTCGACGCGGGCGTCCCGCTCAGCAATGAGCCGTCCGCCGAGCGCATGATCGCCTCGTCGTGCAGGCCCACGCCGCGGAAGAAGAAGGGCCGGCCGTTGAGCAGGACGCGCGGTGACTCCGTGTCCACCGCCACGTGGCGCAGGCCGAACGTCGTCCACAGCTCGTCCTCGACTTCGAGGATCTCGACACGCAGCACGAAGAGCGCTGGCAGGATGGGCGTCCACGGGTCCGCGCCGGCGAGCTGAAAGCCGATCTGGGCGATCGCCTGCTCGTTTGGCGCGGGCGTCTCCACCTCGGCCTCGGCAATTGCCAGCGGCCGCTCCCCCGAGGGCACCAGGCGGCGCGGATCGGGGTCGAGCAGGTTGTCCTCCGATACCTCGGCCGGCAGCAGCGAGGCGCGCAGCGTCAGGGCCTCGGGCATCTCCGCGTCGTCCTCGTCGGTCCCATCGTCCTCGGCGGCGCCGGCCACGAGCGCGGCATGGTGGACGGCGATCGTGACGTCCGCCGCGTCCAGGTGCGGCACGACATCGGCGCGCGACAGGTGGACCTCGGGCGTCGCCTCCAGCCAGACCGACCCGGTGATGCCGCCGTAGTTCCACCAGTCGCCGAGCCCCCACGGAACGATATCGGTCCTGGTTCCCCAGGCCGGGTTGTCGACCCGGACGGCGATGACGTTCTCCTCCGCGGGCAGGATCGCGCCTGCGGCGTCGAAGGCGAACGGCGTTGAGCCGCCCTCGTGGTAACCGAGCCAGGTTCCGTTGAGCCAGACATCGGCCAGGTAGTTGACCGATGCGAACTTCAGCGTGACCGCCTGGCCGGTCCAGGACCTGGGGACGGTAAACGCGCGGCGATACCAGGCGCCGATCTCGCGCCCATCGGGCGGCGGGTTGTGCGTCCCGGGAACCTCGATCCGCGCCCATGATTCGTCGGGATGATTCGCTGCGTGGCGCCCCTCGCCCTCTGCCTCGATCAGCCCCAGCGCGCGCGCTCGTTCGGTGAGCGACAGGTCAGCGTCGAGCGGCTGCGGGTCGACGCGCCAGCCGCCGTCGAGCTCGATGCGCGGGCGCGGCTGCCATTCGAACGTTGGAACCGGGATGCCGTTCTGCAGCGCCAGGCCACGCCCCTCCGCCGTCGCCATGACCAGGGTGGGCGGCAGCGAGCCGGGCTCGATGCGCGGCGCGCAGGCCGACGTGGCCGCCGTGACACACACCACGACGGCGAGCGCGGCTCCTCTCGGAGGCATGCACGGCATCATGGCATCGCCGCGTGGCGCCGCGCATGCAGGTTCGGGCATACTCGGGATGGTGAGCGGACGCGTCGTGGTGCTGGGCTCGATCAACGTCGACTTCGTGGTCGTCGCGGATCGATTGCCCATGCCGGGAGAAACGGTCCTCGGCGGCCGGTTCGCCCAGCACGCCGGTGGCAAGGGCGCCAACCAGGCCGTCGCCGCCGCCCGCGCCGGCGCACGAGTGGTCATGATCGGCGCCGTGGGCGACGACGCGCTCGGCGACGCGGCGATCACCGCGCTGGCCGAGGAGGGCGTCGATGTCTCGCATGTCAGCCGGATCGGTGGCCAGCAGACCGGCGTCGCCATCATCGCGGTCGGTGCGCGAGGCGAGAACCAGATCGTGGTCGCTCCGGGCGCCAACGCCGCGGTTGACCCCGATGAGCACGAGCTCGCGACGATCGCCTCCGCGGAGGTGCTCCTCACCGGCTTCGAGATCTCGATGCCGGGCGTCATCGCCGGCCTGCGCGCCGCTCACGACGCAGCCGTGCGCTCGATCCTCAATCCCGCTCCGGCTCACGCGCTGCCGGCCGAGATCCTCTCCCTTGGACCGGTGCTGACGCCCAACGAGCACGAGCTGGTGGTGGCCATCGGCAACGACGACGTGTCTGCCGCGCTCGACGAGCTGGCCGCCCGCAATGCCGGACCCGTGGTCGTCACACAGGGACCGGCCGGCGCGCTGCTGGCGGATGGGCAGCGACGCGATCGATTCCACGGCTACCCCGCCACCGAGATCGACACCACCGGCGCCGGCGACACGTTCTGCGGCGTGCTGGCCGCCTGGCTTGCGGACGGATCACGGCTGGAGGACGCCATCAGGGCGGCAAACGCTGCGGGCTCACTGTCGGTGGGGGCAGTGGGCGCGCGCAGCGGGATGCCGACCCACGAGGCGATCATCGAGCGGATGGGCCAGCCTCCGGCCTAGAACGCCAGGATCGGTCTGTCGAGAATCGGCGTGCGGCGTGCCCCGCGGGCTCAGAATCCGATGGGACCCGCAAAGCGGCCAGCGGCAGCCACCGCCAGCGCCCAGAGCGCCGCCAGCGCCACCAGCATGCCGAGTAGCCGACGAACCCCCACCAACCTATTGTCCAACCCCCGTCTACTGGGTTATCCACACCCTGGAACCTCGGCTTCCTGCAGAACGGTGGCCAGGAGCGCCACGGCCTCGTCGATCCGTCCCTCCACCAGCCGGCTGTAGCCCAGCAGCAGGCCTCGCTCCGGACTTCGCTCAAGGTGGAGCGGCGACAGCGCGCGGATGCGAACTTCGCGTGCCTCGGCCGCTTCCGCCACTGCGACGTCGTCGACCTTCTCGACGAGCGTCAGCAACACATGCATCCCGGCCGCGGCGCCGCGGATCTCAAGTCTCGGCAGCCTGGCGCCGAGCGAGCTGACGAGGCGATCCCGACGCCGCCGATAGACGTGTCGCGTCCGGGTCACGTGGCGCTCGTAGTCCCCGTTCGTCAGCAGACGCGCGAGTGCGAGCTGGTCGAGCGAGGGTGAGCCGGAGTCGGCGGCCGCCTTGCGTGCGCGCACCTCCTCGACGAGAGCGGGCGGCACGCTCAGCCAGCCGAGCCGAACACCCGGGGCCAGGGTCTTCGAGGCTGTCCCGACATGTGCCACGCGGCCCGGATCGAGGCCCTGGACAGCGCCGACCGGCATCCGGTCGTACCGGAACTCGGCGTCATAGTCGTCCTCGATGACGAGCGCGTCGTGCCGTCTCGCCCAATCGACCAGCGCGCTTCGACGCGACGGTCCGAGGACGGCGCCGGTCGGGAACTGGTGGGCCGGCGTCACGACCACCGCGTCGGCGCCGAGGGCGTCGAGCGCGTCCACCCTCAGGCCGTCGGTGTCGACCGGGCATCCCACGACCTCCAGCCCGGACTCCCGGATGGTGGTCCACTGATCGGCGAACGACGGCGTCTCGACGGCGACCCTTGTCGCCCCACGTCGTGCGAGCACCCGGCACAGCAGGTCGAGCGCCTGCGTGAACCCCTGGGTCACGACGATCCGGCTCGGGTCGATGCGAACCGCTCGGACGCGGGCGAGGTACGTGCTCAGCGCCTCGCGCAGCTCGATCCGGCCTCGATGATCGCCGTAATCCAGGGCAAGGTCCGGCGCCCGATGGAGGGCGTGCTCGACCGCTCGCGCCCAAGCGCGCCGCGGGAAGAGGCTCACGTCCGGCGCGTTGGCGATGAAATCGAACCGAGCGACCGGCCGCTGCGGCTCCGGCTCCGGCGGAGGGGCGCCCGTCACGGACGCGACGACGGGAGCTGATCGCGCGCGCATCTCGAGATAGCCCTCTGAGACGAGCTGATCGTAGGCGTCGCTCGTCACGCCGCGGGAGACCTCGAGGTCGGCGGCCAGGCGGCGCGATGACGGGAGCCGGGTGCCGGCGGCCAGGCGTCCGTCCTGCACAGCGACCCGAAGCGCTTCCCGCACGGATCTGCGGAGGCGGCCACGCTTGAGGTCGATCTCGAGCAGCAGCTCGCGGGCTGCGCCACTGGCCTCATCGCTTCGGCGCGGAGTGGCCCTCGTCATGAGGCCATGCAGGCTACATCATGGGGGCATGACGGCACCCGCATCCTCCCGCGTCGATTGGCTGCTCTTCGTACTGCTCGGGTTCCTGTGGGGCAGCAGCTTTCTGTTCATCAAGATCGGGGTCGACGCGGGCCTGCCGCCCTTCACGCTCGTCATGCTGCGGCTTCTGTTCGGATCCGCCATGTTGGCCCTGGTCGTTGCCGCCGCGCGCGAGCCGCTGCCGCGCAGCGCCCGGACCTACGGTCACCTGGTGGTGATGAGCATCCTGAGCGTCGCGCTTCCCTTCTCTCTCATCACCTGGGCCGAGCAGAGCGTCGACTCGACCATGGCCGCGGTCCTCAATGCCGCCGTCCCCCTCTTCGTCATCGTCATCGCCGCCTTCTTCCTCCGCGACGAGCCGATCAGCCCCAACCGCCTGGTGGGCCTCGTCGTGGGATTCGTCGGCGTGGCCATCCTGGTCGGGTTCGATGCCGGGGCCCTGGCCGGGGGCGACCTCGGGCCGGAGCTGGCGCTGATCGGCGCCACGATCTCGTACGCCGCCGGTGGCGTGTACGCGAGGCGGACGATGCACGGACTGCGGCCGATGATCCCCGCGCTCTTTCAGGTGGGCTTCGCATTCATCATCGTCACCGTACTGGCCTTCGCGTTCGAGCGGCCGCTCGGGCTCACATTGCGACCTGAGGCGCTGTTCGCCGTCGTGTGGCTCGGCCTGCTCGGCTCGGGCGCTGCCTATCTCGTCTTCTTCCGGCTCCTCGGGCGCTGGGGTGCGACCCGGACCTCGCTGGTGGCCTACCTGCTTCCGATCTACGGCATTGCGCTCGGGGCGGTGGTCCTGAGCGAGCGGGTCGACGCTCGGCTGCTGATCGGCACCGCGCTCATCATCGGCGGCATCGCCCTCGTGAACTCGCGATTCGGATCACGTCCGCTCTTCGTACGCCGCGAGGCCGTCCCAGACTCGTAGCAGGCGGAGCGCTGTCCTTCCCAGTCGAGTACTCTTGATCTCCCTTAGTGAGAAATCGATGAGCCCCGTCTGCATCCACGACTTCCCTACCGAGCACTGCGCATCGTGTCGAACCTGTCCACACGGGCTCGCGTCATCTCGCTGCAGCCGGTGTCTGGCCGCCGCGACCAGCACGGCCCGCCGTCGCGTTCTCGCGGTCACCGAATCCCAGCCGAAGTCAGAGAAGCACCAGGGCTTCGAGATCTTCTTCGTCCCTGCCGTCGACGGCTGGCGCTATCGGGCTCCTGACTCGCCCGCCTCGGTGCAATCGTACCGATCGGCATTCCTTGCCCGTAAGGCGGTCGGCGGCCTGGCGTCACTTCCGACACGATCCTCGAAGCGACGCCGCTGATCGCGCGGCCCGCTGAGCTGGCCTCGAGCACCGCCTGAAGCACGCTGAGACGCTCGCGCCATGAATCGCCTTCACGTCCGGGTGCTTACGGTCGCTCGCGCGCCAGGCGTCAAGGATCTCGAGTGGCCGCGTGCGATGCGTCGGTGCCGAAACCGGCATTGACGCTGCGCGCTTCGAGCGACTCCAGCTCTTGAAAGAGGGTGATCTGCAGGCCGGCCGGCGCCGTCAGCCGCGAGTTGAGCGAGCGCCACGGCGTCTCTCGCGGGGCAGCGATGAGCTCGGCGCCGGAGGACACCAGCTTGTCAGTCGCCCTCGCGCTGTCGGCAACCTCGAAGGCGACGCGCAGCTTCGGCGCCACCTGGCGGCCGACTTCTACGTCATCGATCATTCGCTTCTGTGCCGGATTGGCGATCTCGAGCGTGGCGCGACCGGCATCGAGGATCGCGACGCGAGCATCGCCCTCTCCCTCGAACGCCTCCAGCTCGGGCAGGCCGAGGACGTCGCGGTAGAACTGCACGGCCTCCTCGTAGTCCTCCGCCTCGACCACGAGGCGCATCTGGATGACGGTCGGATGGTTGGCGGTGCTTGAGGTCATGGGCCGAGATTACCCCAGGACCTCGTCCTGCCGTTGCGCCGCTCGTGAGGGATGACCACCAGGGGCGTCTCAGGGATAGGAGCCCACGGCGGTCCGCGCCTCACACGGTGATGACGACTTTTCCTCGGGCGCGCATGGTCTCGAGGTAGCGGATGGCGTCAGGGACCTCGCTCAGTGGGTAACGCCGGTCGATGACCGGGGTGATCTTGCCGGCTTCGATGAGCTCCTTGAGGAACACCAGGTCCTCGCGGTTCATGTCGGTCAGCATTCCCGTCAGCTTCTGGCTTCCGAAGCGTGACAGCTGTTGCGCAGCCAGCATTCGAGCGATGGGTGCGATCCAGTTACCTTTCGACGCGCCGACCAACACGAGCGTCCCATTCGCGGCGAGGACTCGCCTGAATGCCAGCAATGAGTGGTTGCCGACGTTGTCGATGATCAGGTCGTACCGCCGCCCGTCCCGGGTGAAGTTCTCCCGGGTGTAGTCGATGACATGGTCGGCGCCGAGCGATCGGACCAGGTCCACGTTGGGCGTGCTGCACACCGCGGTCACGTCCGCTCCGAGCACCTTGGCGAGCTGCACGGCGAACGTCCCGACACCACCCGACGCACCGTTGATCAGGACCTTCTGTCCCCGCTGAATCCCTCCCTTGTCGCGAAGGGCCTGCAGCGCCGTGACCGCCCCGACGGGTATGGCCGCCGCCTGCTCCAGCGTCAGGTTGGCCGGCTTGCGCACGAAGAGCTCCTCGGGCCCGCAGACGTACTCCGCGCAGGCCCGGCTCTTCTCGCCGAACACCTCGTCACCCGGCTGAAGCTCCGTCACGCTTCGGCCAACCGCCTCGACCACTCCGGCGACATCGACGCCGGGGATGTTGCGTTTCGGCTTGCGCCACCCGGCCGTCGGGCGAACGATGTACGGCAGGCCTCGCAGGAGGTGCCAGTCCAATGGATTCACGGAAGCCGCGTGAACCCGTACCAGCACTTCATCGTCCTTCACAACGGGCTTGCCGATGTCCTGGAGTTCCAGGATGTCCGGTGAGCCGTACTTGCGGTAGACGATTGCTTTCATCAGTGGGCATTCTCCTGAGCCGGCGCCTGGGTGGACATGTTCGCTCATCGATTGGACGCAGGGACCGGCTCATGAGCGAGCTGGTGCGATCCTCGCTGATATACTCGTCGTACGCTGTAAGATAGTCGTACGCCGTAAGGTTGTCAATACATGGCCACACAAACCGACCAGAGCCGCGAGCCACGTACTCCCTTGAGCAAGGACCGCGTGCTGCGCGCCGCCATCGGCCTCGCCGATGTGGGCGGGATCGATTCGCTCACCATGCGCAAGCTCGCCCAGGAGCTCGGGGTCGAGGCGATGTCGCTGTACTACTACGTGGCCAACAAGGACGACATCCTGGACGGCATCGTCGACATCGTCGTGAGCGAGTTCGAGCTGCCGTCACCGGGAGCCGATTGGAAGGCCGCCATCCGCAAGACCGCGGTCTCCGCCCACGAGGTCCTCCTGCGTCACCCTTGGGCGGCCAGCCTGGTGCTGTCGTCA
Source organism: Candidatus Limnocylindria bacterium (assembly GCA_050692055.1). GTDB lineage: Bacteria > Chloroflexota > Limnocylindria > QHBO01 > QHBO01 > JBOGTC01. The sequence goes on from JBOGTC010000107.1 coordinate 27,285, forward strand.
TCGAGGGTCAGCGAGGCCCGGCTGCGACACATGGATTCGATCCTCGGCAGCCTTCGGCAGGCGGGCTTCTCGGCCGAGATGACGGATCATGCGTATCACGCCCTGGATAGCCACATCATGGGGTTCACGCTATGGGTGGTGGGCATGAACCTCGGCAGCGACGAGGACCTTGCAGCCCTGGCGACGGCCTTCCTCCGGGAGCTTCCGCGCGACGAAATGCCTTACCTCGCCGAGCACGTCGAGCAACACCTCAAAGAGCGGAGCCCTGACGACGAGGGCGAGTTCGCGTTCGGGCTCGATCTGATCCTCGATGGTCTCGAGAGGTTCCGAGACACGGCCTGATGCCGGTTGGTGTCGGTGCGGCGTCGGGCAGAATCGGTCCCCTCGGTAATGGGCGTCGTGGGCGCGAGGTTGGCACCGCTCCCGGACTGCAGCCGGCCCAGGCGATCGAGAAGGCGCCAGTCCCACGGGGATCTGTAGCTAACCGGTCGCGGGCAGCGCGAAGCAGTTACGCGGTCAGATTGAGCGTGAATGGGTGGTTGGTGGGCGACACTGGAGCCCCAGCCAGCACCAGTGGTCACTTCGAATCGTGCGACGCGAGGAGTGGATTGCGGCAGCGATGGCGAGGTCGGCGTGAACGACCCCGATCTCATCGGCCGCCTGCATGAAGCGACAAGCGGATCGAAGTCTTCCGCGGCCTCCCGCCGTCTCACGCGGCGGACTGGAGCGTTATCGTCCAGGTTCGGTTCTGTCCGGCGGGCGGATCGACCTCGAGCGACCAGCGAGCCGCGAGGAGGTCGGCGATGTCGAGGGGATCTTCCGGATCCGCCTCCGACGAAAGGAGGTGGCTTGCCGCCTCGCCGCGAACCCGTTTCGCGATGACATCGCCGATGTGGGCCGGACCTCCTGGCGATGGTCTGATCCGCAAGGTCGCGGTCTGGTCATCGAGACCTGTAGGGCGACCGACGGCCTGGTAGACCCGGGAGCGCAGATCGAGGACCGGTCCACGCTGCGCCGCAGCATCGGTGAGGATGGGAGGCAGGAGGGCGCGCCAAGCTGGCTCTAAGCGGTCCATGCCGACCAGTCGCGCGCAGACGTAGAGACGGTACGGCGGGATGCGGTCCGCGGGGCGCAGCGCGCCCCACAGCGCCGACACGATGACCAGTTGCCGTGCGGCTCGCTTCTCGGCGTGGGACGACCACGATCCGGCATGGAGTCCCTCGTA
>JBOGTC010000108.1:0-15570 GCA_050692055.1 Candidatus Limnocylindria bacterium
TTGGTACCGCATACCGGATTCGAACCGGTGATCTCCGCCTTGAGAGGGCGGTGTCCTAGGCCTCTAGACGAATGCGGCACAGGTCAGGGACGGCCGCGAGTATAGCAAGGGCCTCCGCGACCTCTCAACCGGGGGCGCTGCGCGCGTCAGCGGCGAGCCCCCACCGGACTGAGGGCGGCAGCCGCGGCGGTCATGGCGTGACGCCGCTCCTCCAGCCATCCGAGCACCGATCCGGCGACCTGCGGCCAGCTCTCGCTTCCCATCACCAGCCCGAAGTGGCTGGCCGACGGGAAGTACTCGTAGGTCGCGCCCAGGAGGTCGGCGGTCCGTCGCGCCTCGGTGGGATGGATGACGTCGTCGCGCCCAGCGCCGATCACCAGGGTCGGCACATCGATCCCGCCCGTGTCCACCTCCACGCCCTGCATCCGCTCACGCCGGGCGCGCCCCGACTCGCGAGCGCCGGCCAGGAGCTCCTGCATCTTGAACAGCTCATCGTGATCCATGTCCGGCATCGTTTCGCGCAGCTGGTCCATGGGCGCGATCCAGCCCCACCAGCGCGCGTCATAGACCGATGGCACGGCCCGGAGCTCGTGCTCGCTCGGCCGGCGCGGAAGTGCCGCCGCCGGCGGCGAGGGCGCCAGGAGGACGAGGCCGAGCACCGGGTTGCGCTCGGCGTAGAGCAGTGCCGCCAATGCGCCGATGCCCCAGCCGATGAGCACCGCCGGACGGCCGAGATGACGCAGCGCAACACCGATGTCGTCGGCGTAATCGGTCATCGAGGTTTCGGACAGCTCGGCGACGTCGCTGGTGAAGTGGCCGCGCAGGTTGAGGGCGTGCGCCTCCCAGCCCCGCTCGGCGAGGTAGGCGGCGAACTCGGTCCAGAGCCAGGACCCGGTCAGGGCCCCGTGCACCATGAGCAGCGGGGGCTTGCGACTGCGCCGCTCCGGCTGATGGGTCTCGACGTGGATCCCCTCCGGCTCGATGAACACCTCGTCACGCTTGATCGCCTGCACCACGGTCGCTCGCTAGTCCTCCACGGAATTGAACACCAGGCCGGTCAGCAGCTTGGGATAGAAGTAGGTCGACTTCTGCGGCATCACGTCACCGGCGGTGGCCACGGCGGCGAGCTGCTCCAGCCGTGTCGGGCGCACCAGCAATGCCGCTTGCGCCTCGCCATTGGCCACGCGTGAGAGCGCCTCGTTCGAGCTCCTAGTGTAGGCCACGCGACGTCCTGCGGCGAGCGCATCGGTCCCGATCCCCAGGCGATCCTGCAGGACTGCCGCGTGCAGCACGGCCAGGTCGAGCTGCCGGACCGCGGAGCTGACGGGCTCCTGCCGCATGCGCGTCGCGACAGCGTCGGCATCCCCCACCAGCAGCCGGCCCTCGTCATGGGGCAGGACGAGGCCGAAGACCGGCTCCGCACCGGCACGGTGGGCGTCGAGCGCTGCCGTGAGCTGGGCCGAGGGCATCCGGCTCGACGCGAACACCGGGCCGGGCTCACGCGCCAGCACGCGCAGCGCTTCGGGATCACCATCGAGGATGAGCCGATGGGTCGGCCAGATCTGGAGCTCCTCGAGCTCGGCGTTGACGAGGACCATCATGATCCAGTCCGCGGCCAGCTCACCCGGTGCTGCGCCGGTAACCCGCGGGTCGGCCCGAACCTCGGCCTGGTGGGCGAGGGCGGTTTCGTACCGATGATGGCCATCGGCGATGAGCAGGCGCTGCCCACCCAGGTAGTCGAGCAGCCGATCGTCCGGCTCGATGGCGACCAGCTGATGCAGGAGGCCGTCGTCGTCGCGCGCGCGCCACACATCGGTCCCAGATCGGCTCAAGACCTGCCGGTAGCGCTCGGAACGGTCGAAGTACAGCGCCAGGATCGGGCTGAGCTGGGTGCCGGTGGCGCGAAGGAGGGCAAGGCGGTCTGCCTTCGGCCCCGGCATGGTGTGCTCGTGCGGCCGAATCCCCGCGCCCCACGCCTCGAGCAGGACGCGCGCCGCCACGCCATGGACCGCCAGGTCGTCCGGATCGGTGGCCGTGGCATGGGCGTACGAGTAGGCCGCCGGCTCCTCGCGCCGCTCGAGCGTGCCGTCGGCCAGCCAGGCGTCGAGCGCCTGCCGCGCCGCGGCGTGGGGGTCGCCCTCGGCGCTCAGTTCGAGCCGCACTGCGTTTCGCTCATCACGGGCCAGCAGTGCCGAGTTCTGCTCAGGACCAATGACGTCGTAGGGCGGACAGGCGAGATCGGTCAGGTCGGCGACACGACCCGGGTGCGCCGCAACCTCGTCGGGCAAGCGCACGCGGTCGGGCACCACGTCCGAGCCGTATCGGTCCAGCGCGTAGCCGATCCCGCGAAAGGGTGTGACCTGGGGCATCGGCGCCAGTCTAGTCCCAGCCGCGCGGCGCTCTCGGCCGACCGCGATCAGCGGAGCGCGAACGTGCCAAACCCCAACCACGAGCGGCTTGGGCAGGATGGAGCGGGCGTCAGCACCCTTAAAGGACTTCCGCCGAGCGTGGATCGGCCGGCCGCATGGGGCTCTGACCGCCGCCAACCGGCCGAAGGCGGCCGTGGTTGGAGCCTGGCATGAAATCGGCGCTAAACGCCCCGTAAGCCGACTGTGGTTGGAATCTGAGCCGATCCCACCGCCGGTGCATCGCCGAGTGCCCGTTCAGCGACGCCGCGAAGTGCTCGCTCATCGCCCCGCGCCGGCCACCCTCAGCGCTCGCCTCGCCTGGCCGCGCACCTCCTCACGCCGATCTCGCGTCGCCGCCCGGAGCACCTCCAGCCCCCGCCCTCGCGTCTCGTCCGGCCAGTCCCCATCGGCCAGCGCCGCGCCAAGCGCGGCCACCACGTTCCGCAGCAGCCGGTGCCGTCCGGCCCGCGTCAGCGCGGTCTCTCCGACAGCTCTCCCGAACGCACGCGCACCGAGGAGCAACAGCCACTCGCCCAGCGGAACGAGCGGCACGCGCAGCGCGCCGGGGTCGTCCGCGTCTGCATTCACCGGGCAGACCTCCTGGCACACGTCACAGCCGAAGACCCACGAGCCGATGGCGGCCGCTTCGACATCGCTCAGCTCGCCGGGATGCTCGATCGTCAGGTAGCTGATGCAGCGGCGCGCGTCGATCGTCTGCGGCGCCACGATGGCTCCCGTCGGACAGCCGGAGAGGCATCGCGTGCAGGAGCCGCAGCTCGTACGAACCGGCTCGTCGGCGGGCAGCTCGGCCGAGCTGAGGATCGCGCCCAGGAAGACCCAGGAGCCGGCGCGCTGGTGCGTGAGCAGGTTGGTGTTCTTGCCGATCCAGCCCAGGCCGCCACGCGCGGCCAGGGCGCGCTCGGCGAGCGGCCGATCATCCACGTAGGCCACCTCGCCTGCCGGCAGGCCCTCGGCCCGCAGGTCGTCGGCGAGGCCCTGCAGCCGGTCGCGCAGCGCCGCGTGATAGTCGGTGCCCAGCGCGTAGCGCGCGATCAGGCCGGCCGGCTCGGCCGGCTCGCCGGCCAGCACCGGCGCGAGCACCTCGCGCAGCAGGTCGGGCCGCGGGTCCCAGGCGGCTCGATCGGCGCCGGCGTACGGCGCCGCCACAACGATCACCGAACGCGCGGCCGGGTCGTGACGCCGCGGGTCGCTGGCGATCTCCGGGCGGTCGCCGGCCATCCAGTCCATGCGCGCCATGCGCCCGGCCGCCACGCTCTCGCGCATCCGGCGCCTGGCCTCCGGCATCGGCTCCGCTGGCGCCACGCCCACGAGTGCCAGACCATGGGCCTGCGCGAGCGCGGCGAGCCGATCGCGGCGTGGATCCGTCACCGCGGCGCCTCTCCGTCACCGCGCCGGACGACGAACGGCGGGGGCTCTCCGCTCATCGGAAGCTCGGGCGGCGGACGGACCGCGGCGATCCGAGGGATGCGGAAGGCGAACACCGTACCGCGGCCGGCCCGCTCGTTGGGAGAGGCCCAGATGCGTCCGCCGTGCGCATCCACGATCGCTCGGCTGATGTACAGGCCCAGGCCGAGCCCGCCGAAGCGGCGACGGCCGGCGTGGTCATTGGCCTGGTAGAAGCGTTCGAAGACGTGGTCCAGGTGCTCGCGAGGGATGCCCACCCCCTCGTCGGCGACGCGGACCTCGACCGATCTCGCGACGGCCTCGGCATTGACGGTCACCTGCCCGCCGTCGGGCGAGTACTTCACCGCATTCTCGAGCAGGTTGACGAGCACCTGGTCGATCCGGTCGCGGTCGGCGTGCACCGGGATGGCCTCCGGCGCGTCGAGCTCCACGCGCCGCTCGCGGTTCTCCCGCCGCAGGCGCGCCACGGCGTCGCGCAGCGCCTCGGCGAGGTCGAAGTCGACGGGCTCGATGCTCACGCCGCCGCGCCGATCGATGCGGCTGACGTCGAGCAGATCGTCGACGAGCCGCCGCATGCGCCCGACCTGCGTGCGGATCACGCGCAGGTGAGACAGCTCCTTGGTGTTCGTCCCGCTCTCGGTCCGCAGCCGGCTCTCGAGCAGCTGAGAGTAGCCCTGGATGCTGGTCAGCGGCGTCCGCAGCTCGTGGCTGACGATCGAGAGGAAGTCGTCCTTGATGCGCTGTGCCTGCCGCTCGAGCGCCATCCGCTCCTGGAGGTCCGCCCACAACCGGGCGTTCTGCAGCGCAGGCCCAGCACGCTCGGCAATCGCCTCGGCGAGACGGCGCTGGGCATCGTCGGGGCCGCCGGATGCCGACCGGCCGATCGTCGCCAGCACGCCGAGCACGCGCCCGCCGGCAACGATGGGGACCGCCAGCGTCCAGGCACAGTCGAGATGCTCCAGCCCGTCGGCATCGCCCGGCGCGGATGACGCGATCCCGCCCGCCGCAGTCGACGCCGTGGCGGCGGCCGATCCCGCGATGCCCTCACCCAGCCGCGCGCCGCGTGCTCGCGCGAACGCCATCCAGGCCCTCGCCAGCTCGCCGTCGGGACCGGCGCTGGCCGCGGGCACGAGGCGCCGCGATTGGGCGTCGACGAGGTAGACGAGCGTGGCATCGCCGAGCAGCGGCGCGGCGCCGTTGGCGACCGCGGCAACGGTGGCGTCACGCTCCAGGGAGGCGCCGAAGTCGCGGCCGAGCCTGCTGAGCAGCTCCCGCTCACGCGTGCGAGACCGTTCGCGCTCGTCCTCCGCGACGCGTTGCTGGAGCCGCGCATTCTCGGTCGCGCGACCGATCACCACGCGGCTGAAGAGGCCGGCCACCACGCCGAACCCGACAAGGTACGCGACGCGGATCGGCAGCAGCTCACGCACCGTCGGGTCGCTGCCGGGCCCCGCCAGCACGACCGCCACGTACATGAAGCTCACCACCAGCGCCGACCAGATCGATGCGCCCAGCCCGAAGCGCAGCGCCGCGCCGAGGATGACGAGGCCGTAGAACAGGTAGGTGTCGACCGCCTCCGAGACCACGTAGACCGCGACGGTCACCGCCACCATGTCGAGGGCGGTGGTCACGATCCCCACCTCGCGCGCCGGGAAGTGGCCCAACAGCCACGGAATGGCAAGGCTGTACGCAGCCACGACGCCCAGGAGGCCGATCACCACCAGCGGCGCCGGCAGCTGGTCGCGCAGGGCGGCCACGAAGACGGCCGCCAGCGCCACCATCACCAACCGGACCGCGACGAGCTGGCGCTCCTGCGCGCGCATCTGCGCTTCCATCTCGCGCTCGAGCTGGTCGGGGGCTCGCGTGATCGGTTCCATCGGCCTCCTGCCGCGCAGCGCGGCACTATAGCATCGGCCCGCGTCCCTCCCCTACACTCCGCCCATCCGAGCAACCGATGCAACTGCAGCACGGGTCGGTGCGTCTACGAGGCACCCCACGGCTCTCGTCGTTGACCACCTGAGGGGAGCATGACCAACCGGACCCGTTCAGCCTACGCGGTTCGCCTGGCGGCGCTGTTCGCTGCGGCGACGCTGCTGCTTGGCGTGCTGCCGGCGCACGCTGCCACCTCGGTGGAGATCGAGGCTCGTCCCCTTCTCGGCGGCCGATACGAGGCCGGCGGCTGGCTGGCGGTCTCGGTCACTCTGACCAATGACGGCGCGCCGACCGATGGCTATCTGGCCGTCGACCTACCCGGCGGCGGCGTCCGAAGGTTCGTGGACATGCCGGCCGGCGCGCGGAAGGCCGTCACGCTGTATGTGCGACCGGAGAACTTCGCGCGCTCGGTCAGGATCCGCTACGAGACGCCCGAGGGCGCCACCCAGACCGAGGTCGAGGCGCGCGCGCTGGAGAGGTCCTCGCGCCAGGTGGCGATCGTCGGCGACGGCGGCGGCAACATGCGACCCCAGATCGTGGGCGCGGACGTGCTCGACCTCCCTGAGCCGCTCGCCCTCGGCCCGGCGGACGTTCCCGAGCGACCGGAGCCCCTCCAGGGGATCGCGTCGCTGGTCTGGGCCGGCGACGGCACCGCGCTGACCGAGGCGCAGCGCAGGAGCGTCGAGCGCTGGGTGGCCGCCGGAGGCCAGCTGGTCGTCATCGGCGGGCCGGACTGGCAGTCGCGGACCGCCGCGTTCGTGGACCTGCTGCCGGTGGAAGACCTCGGCGCGACCGACGAGGTGGATCTCGCTGCTCTGGCGGCGTGGGCAGGAGCCGATGACGCGCCGACATCGACCGCCACCATCGCCGGCGGTGCGCTGAGGGCAGATGCCGTCAGCCTCGTGACCAGCGAGGGCGGCGTGCCGATGCTGACGATGGTGAACCGCGGCGCAGGGCGGGTCGTGTACGTCGGCGTCGACCTCGCGGCCGATGCGTTCCGAGCCTGGGAGGGCGGCCCATCGCTCTGGACGCGGCTGCTGCCCAGCGACGCGCTGGTCGAGCAGTTCTTCGGCCCCGGGTTCCCGATCGAGGAGGAGGCCGCCAACTCCATGAGCCAGGCGCTCAGCAACCTTCCGTCGCTCGAGGTCCCGCCGGCCGAGCTGCTGCTCGTGGTCATCGTGGGCTATATCCTGCTCATCGGTCCGGTGAGCTACCTCGTGCTGCGGCGGATGGATCGACGCGAGCTGGCCTGGATCACGGCACCGGCGCTGGTGGTCATCTTCACCGCGTGCTCGTACGGGATCGGGGCCACGCTCAAGGGCGGCGACGTGATCCTCAACCAGATCACGCTCGTCCGCTCAGCCGCCGGAGGCACGGCCGCCTCGGTGGAGACCTATGCCGGCCTCTTCTCGCCCACTCGCGACAGCTACGACCTCACGGTCGAGGCCGATGCGCTCCTGGCCTCGATGCGGACGCCCGCGTTCGAGCAGCCGGCTCCACCGGCGTCCACGGCCGTCAGCGAGCAGGGAGACCCGACCCACCTTCGCGGGCTGGCCGTTGGCGTCTTCGGCTTCCAGGCGGTGCGGGCCGACGCGGTGGTCGCGCACGAGCCCGACCTGCAGGTGGCGTGGCGCATCGGCGACGACATCGTGGTGGGCACCGTCACGAACGTCGGCGACGAGGCGTTCGAGGACGTCGCGATCGTGGCATCGGGCGGCGGCGAGATGGTGGGCGATCTGGAGCCGGGGGCGACCGACGAGTTCGAGCTGTCCCTTCGCAACTTCAACGGGTCGTCGGCCTCGGATCAGGTCTACGGGTTCGGCGGTTTTGGAGGCTTTGACGGCACGATGGATCCCGAGCAGCGACAGGTCCTGGTGCGTCGCCAGGTGATCGAGTCGCTCGTCGGCTTCGGCGGCTTCTTCGGGGGTGGCGACATGGGCTTTGGTCTGGGAATGAATCGTGGTCCGTTCATCATCGGTTGGCGCGGGGATGAGGGACCGATGCCGATCACCGTCGACGACCAGACCGTCCAGCGCTACGCGCAGACGGTAGAGGTCGTCAGCGGCCGCCCGAGCCTGGGCCCGGGAGGGGTGCAGCTGCACGCCGCTCAGCTGGCGAGCGACATCGTCTCGACCGACGGCGACGCGAGCACCAACCAGCCCGGATTCGTCACGCTGGGCGAGGGAGAGGTCGTCTTCGCCATCAGCCTGCCGCTCGAGGCATCGGGCCTCGAGCCGAGCAGCCTGCGGATCATCGTGGGCAGCGATCCGGGCATGGTCTTCCAGGACCCCGGCTTCGGGTTCGGCGGCTTCCTGCCACAGGGCTACGTCGTCAGCATCCGCGATCTGCGGACAGGCGAATGGACGGGGCTCGGAGACCTCAGCCAGGAGAGCAGCTTCGAGATCGACGACCCCGCATCGGTGATGAGCGAGACCGGCCGCATCGAGGTGCGGGTGGTCGGCACCGAGGTGGACCCCAATTTCGGCCAGACCAGCATCTTCGTCGGGGCGGAGGTGGAGGGGGTGATCGGGCAATGACGCCGGTCGTCGAGACGCGCGGACTGGTGAAGCGCTATGACGGGCAGCTGGCGGTGGCCGGCGTCGACCTGGTGGTCGGGCCGGGCGAGATCTTCGGCCTCGTGGGGCCCAACGGCGCGGGCAAGACCACGATGATGAAGATCCTGGCCACGCTGCTGGCGCCGACAGCCGGAGAGGCGCTCGTGACGGGCATCCCGGTGACCGCCGATCCGCTCGAGGTGCGGCGCAGGATCGGGTACATGCCCGACTTCTACGGCGTTTACGACGACCTGCGGGTGTGGGAGTACCTCGACTTCTTCGCGCGCTGCTACGGCGTGCCCGCGAGCCGTCGGGTGGTCATGATCGGCGAGCTGCTTGAGATCGTGGGACTGGCCGAGAAGCGCAACGACTACGTGGAGAGCATGTCGCGCGGCATGCGGCAGCGGCTCTGCCTGGCCCACACGCTCGTCCACGACCCGGCGCTCCTGATCCTGGACGAGCCCGCCTCGGGGCTCGATCCACGCGCTCGCGTGGAGATGCGCGAGATCCTGCGCGAGCTGCGCGCCATGGGCAAGACGGTCCTGGTCAGCAGCCACATCCTTCCCGAGCTGGGCGAGATGTGCACCGGCGTCGGGATCATCGACCATGGCCGGCTGCTGCGCGCCGGGAGCATCGACGAGATCGAGCGCTCGCTGCGCGCCACCGCGGTGCTGCGGATCGACATCCTCGGCGATGAGGCCGCCGCCGGCGCGGCGCGCGAGTGGCTCAGGAGCGATCCGCGCGTGGGCGACGTCATGACCGATGGAGAAGCTGGTGCCTCCGCCACGCGGCTGGAGGTGGCGTTCGACGGCTTGCCGGAGGCCCAGGCCGAGCTCCTGCGAACGATGGTCGAGTCCGGGCATCGCGTGGTGGGCTTCAGCCAGGCGACGAGCGACCTGGAGGAGATCTTCCTGAAGGTGACCGGGCAGCAGCCCGACGAGGAGGCGGCGGCGTGACGGCAACCACCACGAGCCCCGCATACGGCGGCACCAGGCGATCCGCCGTCCGTGAGTTCGGCGCGGCCGTGGCCACGATCATGGTCAAGGAGCTGAGGTCCCGCATGCGCGGCCGTCGCGCGTTCGTGATCCTGACCGTCTACCTGGGCCTGCTGGCGCTGATCACCTACGGCGTGTACGTGGTCGTTTCGGAAGCGGCGCGCATGCAGTTCGGCTTCGGCATGGGCTTCGGCGCGCCGAACGCATCCGCCGTCATCGGCCAGTGGATCTTCACTCTGCTCTCGATCTTTCAGCTCATCCTCGTGTGCTTCATCGCTCCGGGCTTCACCGCAGGACAGATCAGCCTCGAGCGCGAGAAGCAGACCCTGGATCTCCTGATCACCACGCCGCTGCGCCCGTCAGCCATCGTGATCGGCAAGCTCCTGGCGGCGCTCGCGTTCGTCTTCCTGATGATCGTGGCGGCCGTGCCCATCAGCGCCATCGTGCTCATGTACGGCGGTGCCTCGGTCGATGACATCGTTCGGCAGCAGCTGGTGCTGGTGGCGACCGCGGTGGCCCTGGGGGCGGTTGGCCTGTTCTTCTCCGCCCTGACCAAGCGCACCCAGGCGGCGACCGTGCTCACCTACTGCACCATGTTGGCGCTGACGGTCGGCACGGTCATGGTGTACATCTTCTGGTCGGTGGTCGCCAACACGGACGTCGACAACTTCGGGGGCCGTCCCGAACTTGCCCCCGAGCAGATCCTCTATCTGAATCCGGGCACGGCGATGCTCGACGTCATCGCCAACGTGCAGCCGGGGCTCGCAACCGGGCTCGACCAGCTGCGCAACGATCCGGCGGCCAATCTCTTCGGGGGTGGAGGCCAGGGAGTCGTATGCCAGGGCAACGTCTGCTTCGAGGCTGACCAGTTCGGTCGGCCAATCGCCGACGGCGGTGCCAATGCGCTGACGGGCTACTGGTGGCCGCGAGTCGCCCTCACCCTGGGGCTGATCGCCGCAGGGCTGACGCTGCTCGCGATGCGGCTGGTGGTCCCGGCGGGGATGCGCTTCGCCTTCCGCCGACGCAGTCCTGTCGAGCCGGCGGGACCGATGCTCGTCGGCGCTGCGTCCTCCGACGGTGGTACGGCAACGATCGAGGAGCTGCCCGAGGCCGAGCGATGAGCGAGCGTGCTGTCTCGGAGGCGATCAGGGCTCACCTCGGCGGGGATATGCTCCGGCGTCTGGGCGCGCTGCGCCGCCGCCTCTGGGTGCGGCGCGCCGTCCATCTCGGCTTCATCGTCATCGCCGTTACCGTCCCCCTGCTGGCACTGGTGCAGCTCGCCGCGCGCACGACGCCCATCGAGGCTGCCGCCTGGATCCATGCCGGTATCGCGTCGCTCGCTGTTGTCGTCTGGCTTGCCCTGGCCTGGCGCCGCCGTCCGTCGCTCGTCGTCACCGCGCGCCGCGCCGACGAGGAGCTCGGCCTGAGGCAGCGCCTGGGCACGGCGCTCGAGCTTGCCAGCCGGGACTCCGAGGATCTGCTCGAGCGACGGCAGCTGGCCGACGCGCGCGCGCACCTCAACGGCGCGGACATGCGAGCGGCCTTCCGGCCTCGCCTCGCCCGCCGCCCGCTTGCGATCGCCGGCGTGGCGATGGCCATGCTGCTGGTACTCACGGCATGGCCGAACCCGCAGGACCAGGTCATCGCCGACCGCCGCGCGGCGCGGGAGGCTGCGGAGCGTGTCGCCGAGCGCGTCGACGAGGTGGCTGAGCAGGCTGAAGAGGAGAACGCCGAGGCGCACGACCCGCGGCGCGAGGAGCTGGCCGAGGAGCTACGACGCCTGGCGCGCGAGCTGCGCGAGCGCGGCGAAGACCGCGAGGCGACGCTGGCGCGCATCGGCTCGGTCCAGGAGCAGCTTTCGCAGATGACCGATCCCCAGGCCGCCGAACAGGACGCGACGTTGACCCAGCTCGCGCGCGCGGCGTCTCGAGCGGCGACCGGCAACGAGGAGGCGAACTCCGAGGGCGAGCCCGAGGAGGCGGCCCGCGATCTCGAGGAGCTCGGCGAGGAGATCGGATCGCTCTCCGCGGACGAGGCTGCCGCACGCGCGGCGGAGATGCGTGAGGCAGCTGCGGGAGGTGCCACCGCGCAGCCCGACGTGGCGCGTGCGCTATCGGAGGCTGCGGATGCGCTCGAGGAGGCAGCACGATCCGGCACGGAGGACGACCGCCAGGCTGCGGAAGAGGCGCTGGATCGCGCCGCCGAGGAGTTTCGACAGTCGAGCCAGGACCGCGAGCTTCAGCGTGACGTGGCGCGGGCGCAATCCGCGCTGCAGGAGGGAGCGCGGCAGGTGGCGCGCGCAGGGCAGCCCCAGCCCGGAGCCTCCGGGCAACCGGGCGCATCGGGCGCGCCCGGCAACGGGCAGGCCGGCGGATCGGGACAACCCGCAGGCTCCGGCCAACCGGGCGGTTCGGGCCAACCGGGCGGTTCGGGCCAGCCCGGAGCCTCGGGCCAGCCCGGCTCCGGGAACCAGCCCGGCTCCGGGAACCAGCCGGGCTCCGGGAACCAGCCGGGCTCCGGGAACCAGCCCGGCTCCGGAAACCAGCCGGGCGCGGGCCAGGGTGGGCAGCAACCCGGATCCGGCGGGGGCACCCAGGTGCGTCGCATTCCGGGCGGCGGGCTGCGTTCCGGCGGCTTCGACGGGCCGAGTGAGGGCAACCGCGGCTTCGAGGTCGACCACGACCAGGGCGTCCTCTCCGACTTCGATCGCATCGGGCGGCCGGGCGACCCGGACTTCATCGCGGGCCGGGGTGGCGATGGTGGACAGGAGCGGACCGGCTCCGGCACTGGCATCGGCTTCGACAACGACAGTGTCGTGCCGTATCGGTCCGTCTACGACCTGTTCCATGACTTCGCGCAAGCCTCGCTCGACCGGCAGCAGGTGCCGATCACGCTCAAGGACTTCGTGCGCGACTACTTCTCCCGACTTGAACCGACCGAGTGAGGCACTGATGACCGAGCCGCAGACCAGCTCCACCCCGACGAGCGACGCCGAGCTGCTGGCACCCGAGCGCTTCGCCGAGCTGGCCGTCGCGATCGAAAGCGAGGTCGGGCGCTACATCGTCGGCCAGCAGCAGCTCGTGCGGCAGACCCTGATCAGCCTGCTCGCCGGCTCGCACGCGCTGCTGGAGGGCGTGCCGGGCCTCGGCAAGACGATGCTCGTCCGCACGCTGGCGGATGCGCTCGAGCTCGACTTCAGCCGCATCCAGTTCACGCCCGACCTGATGCCCGCCGACATCGTCGGCACGAACATCATCGTGGAGGAGGGAGGCGAGCGCCGCTTCCGCTTCCAGCCGGGACCGATCTTCAGCAACCTCGTCCTGGCCGATGAGATCAACCGCGCCACCCCCAAGACGCAGAGTGCGCTGCTGGAGGCGATGCAGGAGCACTCCGTCACGGTCGCCAAGCAGCGCTACACGCTCACCGAGCCGTTCTTCGTGCTCGCCACCCAGAACCCGCTCGAGATGGAGGGCACCTACCCGCTGCCCGAGGCGCAGCTCGATCGGTTCTTCTTCAAGATCGACGTGCCGTTCCCGTCCGAGGAGGACCTCGTCGCGATCATGGAGCGCACCACCGGTATCGAGCAGCCACGGGTGGGGAAGGCGGCTTCGGGCGTCGACGTGCTGGCGATGCAGCGGCTCGCCCGCGACGTGCCGATCGCCTCGCACGTCATGGCCTACGCCATCCGCATCCTCCGCGGCACGCATCCCGAGACCGAGCGCACGCCCGAGATCGTGAAGGCCTACGTCCGGTATGGGGGCTCCCCGCGCGGGGCGCAGGCGATGGTGCTCGGAGCCAAGATCCACGCCCTGCTCGACGGGCGCTTCAACGTCGCCTACAGCGACGTGCAGGCCGTGTCGGCTCCGGCTCTCCGCCACCGAATCATCCTCAACTTCGAGGGCGAGGCCGAGGGGATCAGCACCGATTCGGTCGTGCGCGCCATCATCGCCGAGACGCCCACCGAACCGGCCGAGTAGGCGCTGCCCATGCGCCGCGACCACTGCTCCGCACCGCCGGCAGCGGTTGACGCCGCAGGGTGCCAGATTACGCTGTGGTCGACGTTAGGCGGCTCGACTGCGCCTGGAAACTCGGTAGATCTATGTCGCCGGCGCCCAGATCGTTGCTTTCCCTCGCCTAGCTGCGCTCTGGTCGATGCTTGGCAACTTCGCACCACGGGACGCTCGCCATGAGCATCGCTGAGCTCCCACTGATCGCCCCGGACGGATGACCGTCGAGCAGCGACCGCGGCTCTTCGACGAGGCCTTCCTGCGCCGCCTCGAGCAGCTCGAGCTCGCCTCGCGACGCCTGACGGCGGGTCGCATGAAGGGCGAGCGGCGCAGCGTGCGACGCGGGCAGAGCGTGGAGTTCGCGGACTACCGCAACTACAGTCACGGCGACGATCTGCGCCAGCTGGACTGGAACGTCTATGCCCGCCTGGAACGGCTCTTTGTCAAGCTGTTCGTGGAGGAGGAGGACGTCACCGTCCACGTGCTCGTCGACGCCTCGCGCTCAATGGCCTTCGGCGACCCCGACAAGCTCGACTTCGCCCGGCGTGCCGCGGGGGCGCTCGGCTACCTGGGCCTGGCCAGTCTCGACCGCGTCAGCGTCGCCTTCCTGGGCGACGGACGTGCGACCGGCCTCAGACCGATGCGCGGCAAGCGACGCGCCATGGAGCTGTTCGAGTTCCTGTCCGAGCCGCGCGAGGAGCGGCATACCGGCCTCGCGGCCGCCGCCCGCGAGTACGCCGCCCGCATGCGCGGGACGGGGCCGCTCCTGCTCCTCAGCGACCTCATGGACCCGGGTTATCTCGACGCGCTGCGTGACCTGGCCGGCACGCGCTGCCAGCTCAGTGTTCTGCACGTCCTCTCACCTGAGGAGCTCGATCCGGACATTCCGTCGGACGCGCGCCTCGTCGACAACGAAACGGGGCAAGGGATAGAGGTCAGCGGCGACGACGACCTCGTCGAGCGCTATCGCGTTCGCCTGTCCGAGTGGCAGGCCGAGATCGCGAGCTTCGTCGGCCGGCGCGGCGGCGCCTACGTCGCGGTGCCGACCGACCTCGACCTCACTGACCTCCTCTTCGACACCCTTCGGCGGCGAGCGGTCGTGTCGTGATCGTTCCGCTGGCCCTCATCGGTCTGATCGCGCTGCCGATCATCGTCGCCTACTACATGTTGCGGCTCCGTCGCCGCGACGTCCCCGTCGGGTCCACCTTCCTGTGGCAGCAGCTCGTCCGCGACGTCGAGGCCAACGCGCCGTGGCAGCGGCTGCGATTCAGCTGGCTGCTCGTCCTGCAGCTCCTCATCGCCGCGCTCGTGGTGCTGGCGGCGGCACGGCCCTTCATGACCGTCCAATCCGACCTGGCGGCGAACG
The DNA here is from genome assembly GCA_050692055.1 of Candidatus Limnocylindria bacterium. GTDB lineage: Bacteria > Chloroflexota > Limnocylindria > QHBO01 > QHBO01 > JBOGTC01. The sequence continues at coordinate 14,689 of JBOGTC010000108.1, forward strand.
TGGTGCTGATCCTCGACACATCCGCCTCGATGAGCGCGGTGGATACCGACGGCGAGCGCATGGAGCTGGCTCGCCAGGCGGGCCGCGACGTGGTCAGCCAGCTGCCGGCGAACGGCCGCATCACGGTCGTGGCAGCGGACGACACGGCCCACGTCCTGGCCACGGAGACCGATGACCGCGCGGCGGCACTCGAGGCCATCGCCGGCGTCGAGGCGACGCAGCTTCCCGGCGACCTGACCGATGCCTTCGCCCTCGCCTCGGCTCTGGCTGCGCGAGAGGCAGACTCGACCGTCGTGGTCGTGACCGATGCCGGAGGCGGCCGCCTGCCGCCTGTCGGCATCGGCACCCGGGTCAGTGTCGAGCGCGTGGGCGACACCGATGCGAACCAGGCCGTGGCCGCTCTCGCAACGCTGCGCCGCGCCGGCGGGGCCCAGCTCGACCTGTTCGTGGCGGTCAGCAACGCATCCGACGCGGCGGCGACGCGGCGGCTCGAGATCTACGCCGACGGTGACCTCGTCGACGCGCGAGACCTCACCATCGGCGCTGGCGAGCGCAGCGAGGCACTGATCAGCACCGTGCCGCCCTCGGCCTCGACGATCGAGGCGCGGCTGGCCGGCAGCGACGCGCTGGCGATCGACGACACCGCCTTCGCGCTGGTGCCCAGCGACGCGCCGGTGCGCGCGCTGCTCGTCAGCGACGGCAACACCTTCCTGGAGAACGCGCTCGCGCTGCTGCCGGGGCTGGAGCTCTACGCGGTGGGCGGCGCGGGCTACGCCGACGCGCTCGAGCAGGCCGCTGACGAGGGCACGCCCTACGGCGCCATCGTCTTCGACCGCTTCGTTCCCGACGAGCCGCCAGGCGTGCCGGCCCTCTACGTGGGGC
>JBOGTC010000109.1:0-7266 GCA_050692055.1 Candidatus Limnocylindria bacterium
GATCGGTCCTGGTCGGGGAGCAGGCGCCGCCGACGCCGCCACCTCGGGTCACGCCGGCTCCAACGCCTGCGCCGTTGCCGGTGGTCATCGCGCTGCCGCCATGGGGAGAGGTGCTCGAGACCTCGTCGCCGTCGCCGTCGCCGTCGCCATCAGCCTCACCGACGCCCTCGCCCACGCCATCTCCGTCGCCCACGCCCACGCCGACGCCGGCGCCAACCCCGAAGCCGACGCCCAAGCCGACGCCGAAGCCCACGCCCGCGCCTACCCCGGTGCCCGTGGGTGCGATGTCGATGACCCTCTCCGGCTGCAACGGCGGCGTGGTGATCGAGTGGTCGAAGGTGCTCGACGCGCGCTTCAACCACTACACGACGCTGCGCAGCACGTCGTCCAATATGGCCGGCGCGGTCGAGGTCGCCGGCACGTATACGACGGATGCGGCCAAGACCAGCGCCGTCGATGCCACCGGCGCGCTGCACACGACCTATCACTACCGGGTCATGGCCTTCGACGCGAGTGACCAGGTGATCGCGGCGTCATCGGTTCAGTCCGCCAAGGCCAAGCCGATTCATGACCTCAGCGAGCTGACTGCCGCGCCGGCCGGGGGTGCGGAGACGACGTTCACGTGGGCTGCGTACCCCGGTCCCGGGAGCTGCTTCAGCTACTACAAGCTCGTCTACTCGGATACCGATCCTGCGCCCTCATACCTGGACGGGGATCCGAACTGGGCCGCCGTCGCGGAGCAGAGCGCCACGTCGGTGACCGTGGACGGCCCAGTCTCGGGCGAGACGTACTACATCCGGCTGCAGGCCATCCGCGCCACGGCCCTCGGCTCGTTCGTCGTGGCCCAGACCGACGTCCTGGAGTACACCGCGCCGTAGGGCCATTCGCGTCCCGCGCGGCTGATTCTCGCCCCACGGGCACAACGGCCAATCAGTGGCCGATCTTGCGCCCCACGGCAACTCCAGCCACCCAATCGGCCCGCAGCCTGGCCGAAGCTCCCACGCCACGCACACTCAGCCACTCATTGGCCGTTACGCCCGCGCCCCGGTAAGGCCACGGTAAGCGGCCGCTAAGGGGCCATCCGCCACACTGCGGGCATGGCAAACCGCACCCGTGCCGTCGATGAGGCCCGGCGACTCTGGCATCAGCGCCGGGTGTCGATCGGCACGGACCTGCGCACGGCTCGGCGCACGCGCGGCACGAGCCAGACCGAGGTGGGTAGGGCGATCGGCGTCTCGCCATCCGAAGTCTCTCGTCGCGAACACGGGAACGCGCCCAACGTGACTGCCCTCTCGCTCTCGGAGCATGCGGCCGCCGTCGGCCTGCGCCTCGCCATGACCATGCATCCCATCGGCGGTGAAGTCCGAGATACAGCCCAGCTCCGCTACATCGACCGGTTCCTGGAGCGGATCTCCGACCGATTCCGCCGCGAGCTGGAGGCCGTGATCCCGCTGCCCGGCGACCTTCGCGCGATCGATGTCGTCCTTCGCGCCACCGGCTGCCTGATCGCGGTGGAAGTGATCACCCGGCTCGGCGACGTCCAGGCGCAGATCCGGCTAGCGCGGAGCAAGGCACGCGACATCGGTGCGACGCGGCTCATCCTGGTCATCGCCGCGACCCACGCGAACCGTCGGGCGCTGGAGGAGGCGCGACCGGCCCTTGTGGGCGCTTCGGACCTTGATACCCGTCGGGTGATGGCAGCCCTCGGCGCAGGCCGGCAGCCGGGCCACGACGCGATCATCCTCATCTAGGTTCTTGCCCGCCCTACGGGCACAACGGCCAATCAGCGGCCGATCTTGCGCTCCACGGCAACTCCAGCCACCCAACCGGCCCGCAGCCTGGCCGAAGGTCCCACCCCATGCACACTCAGCCACTCAGTGGCCGTTACGCCCGCCCCACGCAAACCGACGCGCGGGGTCCCTAGGCCACCACACACATGGCGTGTCGGCAGCGGAACCACGCTTCGAACAGGAGCCGTCGCCAAGCGCCGTTGCGCCCATCGGGTACGCTGCGGATCGACATCCAGCCCGGAGCCAACCGGATGCTCTGCGACGCGTGCGGCACCGAGAACCGCACCGCGAATCGGTTCTGCGATAACTGCGGCGCCCCGCTGTCAGCCAGTTGCCCCACGTGTGGACAGCCGAACCGCCCCGACGCGCGCTTCTGCGGCACCTGCGGCCACACCCTCAGCGCGGCAGACGCCCAGGCGACCATCACCGGCACCACCGCCGAGCGGCGACTGGTATCGGTCCTGTTCACTGACCTCGTCGGCTTCACGACCGTGGCCGAGGACCGCGACCCGGAGGCGGTCCGCGAGCTCCTGAGCCGTTACTTCGACACCGCCAGCGAGATCATCAACCTGCACGGCGGGACGATCGAGAAGTTCATCGGTGATGCGGTCATGGCGGTGTGGGGCACGCCGGTCGCGCACGAGGACGACGCTGAACGGACGGTACGCGCGGCGCTTGAGTTGGTCGACGCCATCAAGGAACTGCATCCCGATCTCCAGGCGCGCGCCGGCGTCCTCACCGGAGACGCAGCTGTCACCCTCAACGCACAGAACCAGGGCATGGTGGCCGGCGACCTCGTGAACACCGCGGCCCGCCTCCAGGGCGTGGCCGAGCCGGGCACCGTCCTGGTGGGCGAGGCAACCATGCGGGCGGCGGAGCGCGCCATCGTGTTCGAGTCGATCGGTGAACACTCGCTCAAGGGCAAGACCAGCCCCGTCCCGGCCTGGCAGGCGCTGCGCGTGGTGGCTGCCCGGGGTGGGCAGGGCCGGACCGACGCGCTGGAGGCGCCGTTCGTCGGCCGCGACGAGGAGCTCCGCCGGCTCAAGGACCTGCTGCACACGGTCGGACGCGAAAGGCGGGTGCAGCTGGTGTCGATCACAGGGGTTGGAGGCATCGGCAAGAGCCGGCTGGTCTGGGAGCTGGAGAAGTACGTCGACGGCGTCTCGGAGCGGATCCACTGGCACCGCGGTCGATCACCATCGTACGGCGAGGGCGTCACCTTCTGGGCTCTCGGCGAGATGGTGCGCCGGCGGGCGCAGCTGACCGAGGACGATGACGAGTCCACCACTCGCGACCGCATCGCGGCAATCCTGGCCGAGTACACCAGCGACGCGAGCGAACGCGAGCGCATCGGTCCGGCGCTCCTGTCGCTCCTGGGCGTCGAGGACGCGCCGGCGGGAGGGCGTGAAGCCCTGTTCCCGGCCTGGCGGCTTTTCTTCGAGCGCATCGCCGAGAAGGGCACCACCGTCCTCGTCTTCGAGGACCTCCAGTGGGCCGATCCGGGGCTGCTGGACTTCATCGATCACCTGCTCGACTGGGCCCGCGCGCTGCCGATCATGGTCGTCACCCTCGCGCGGCCCGAGCTCTTCGACAGGCGACCCGATTGGGCGGCCGGGCGCCGCCAGCTCACTGCCATGGCGCTCGAACCTCTGGCCGATGCAGCCATGCGCGAGATGCTCAACGGACTGGTGCCGGGCCTGTTGCCGGCGGCGATCGACACCATCGTCGCCCGCGCCGAGGGTGTCCCGCTCTATGCCGTCGAGACCGTGCGAGGACTCCTGGCCGACGGTCGCATCGCGCGCCGCGGCGACGTCTACGAGCCGGCCGGCGATCTGTCGCAGCTCACGGTTCCCGACACACTGCGCTCGCTCATCGCTGCGCGCCTGGACGCGCTCGACCCTGCCGACCGCGGCCTCATGCAGGACGCCGCCGTGCTGGGCCAGGTCTTCTCGGCCGATGCGCTGGCCGCCATCCATGGCACCGCGGCGACCGAGCTGGACCCGCGGCTGCGCGGCCTCGTGCGGCGCGAGCTCCTCGACATCGAGCGCGATCCGTCCTCACCAGAGCGCGGCCAGTACAAGTTCGTCCAATCGCTCATCCGCGAAGTGGCCTACGGCACGCTGGCGCGCCGCGACCGCCGTTCGCGTCACCTGGCCGTGGCGCGCCACTATGAGGGCGTGGGCGACGATGAGATCGCGGGCGCCCTGGCCAGCCACTACCTCGCGGCCCATGCCGCCTCGGACGCCGGAGCCGAGGCCGATGCCGTCGCCGTCCAGGCGCGGCTCGCGCTGAGCGCCGCCGCGGACCGCGCCTCGAGCCTCGGCTCCCCCGACCAGGCGGTCGCCTTCCTCGACCAGGCGCTCGGCATCACCACCGATCCATCCGAGCAGGCGCCGATGCTCGACCGCGCCGCCGCATCGGCTTCGAAGGCGGCCCGTCCGGATGCCATCGGCTACGCCGAGGCCGCCGTCGATGCCTTTCGCCAGCTCGGCGACGAGGTGGGCGTCGTGCACGCGTCCGCTCGCCTGGGCGAGACGCTCCTGAACGTCGGCGAGATGTCGCGCGCGAGGGCCGTCCTCGAGGCCACGCTTCCGCGCGCCGAGGCGATCGATGCGCCGCCGGTGCTGGCCCAGACGCTGGCATACCTTGCCCGCTGCCACATGCGGTCGGGGCAGGACGACGAGGCTATCGCCGTTGCCGATCGTGCGCTGATCATCGCCGAGCGGTTGAACCTCGAGGAAATCGCGACCGAGGCGTTCATCAACAAGGGATCCGCCCTGGGCGCTGTCGGTCGGCTTCGGGAGAGTCTCTCGCTGCTCGGCACGGCCGTCGAGCGCGCGCAGGCGTCGGGCGCAGTGGCCCCGGAGATGCGCGCCCGGAACAACCTGGCTTCGAACCTGTACGATGCCGATCCCGCACGCGCGACGCGCCTGATCCTGGAGACGCTCGACCTCGCGCGGGAGATCGGCGATCGCGCTCACTACAACTGGATGCTCGGCACCGCGACGATCGCCCTTCTCGACCAGGGGCGTGGCTGGGACGAGCACATCGGGCGCATCCAGGAAGCCTTCGCCGGTGCGGCGCTTCGCCAGGACCGGGTGAGGATGCGCGGCATGCTGGGCTGGTTCCAGGCGGCGCGCGGCGACGCCCTCGACACCCTCGACCACGAGCTGCGGGAGATCGCCGGCGATGGCGGAGATGCGGACGATGAATGGCTGGTCGCCCATGTCGCCTCCGATGCGGCCATCTCACGCGGCGATCTCGACGCGGGCTACCGGTGGGCCATCACCGCCGCCGAGATGGAGACGCACCGCCACGAAGCTCTCCCGCTGGCCCATCGCGCGGCAGTGTGGGGCAGGGACCTGCGGCGCGTGCGCGAGATCTCGGAACGATCACAACGCGTGCCCTGGCACGGCCCGCTGCCCGAAGCCCACCGTCGCGCGGAGGCTGCGGCCCTCGCCGCCCTCGAGGGTCGCCGGGCCGAGGCGCTCGCCGCCTTCCGCGAGTCCCGGGCTTCGCTCCAGGGCATGGAACGGTGGTTCGCCGCCGCCCGCGCCTCCCTGGAGGCCATCATCCTGCTGCCCGACGATCCCGAGGTCCGCTCATGGGCCGATGACGCCCGTGCCACCTTCGAGTCCCTGCGTGCCCGCCCATACCTCGACCGCCTGGACGAAGCGCTGGCCTCGGCCGGCGCTCCCCCGGCGCCGGCAGCCTCGTCACCCGCGACTTCCTCGCTCGCTCCAGCCGAGTAGCGCGGCGTTCCCTCTCCAGCATTCGTGGGACGCGATCCATCCCCCCGGCACAACGGCCAGGCCCCCAGTGCCCGAACGTGCGTGCATCGGCGGTTCCCACCCCGCGGGCACAACGGCCAATGAGTGCCCGAACGTGCGACCCACGGCAAGAAACGCCAACCAACCGGCACACTGCGTGGCTGGCGTTCCCACCCCACGCAAATTCCGGCCACTCATTGGCTGATACGCCCGCCCCACGCACGCCAGATACGTCACTTGTCCGATCACCCGAGGGCCACGCGGCCGATGGCACGCTACGCGGTCCAGGCGATGCTGCGCTCATCCACACGCTCGCCCTCCGGCGCCATACCACCATGGCCGTGATGCTAGTCGCACTCGTCGTCATCGCCGGCTGCACCGCGCAGACGACCACCCCACCACCTTCACCGTCGACGCCCGCCACCCCATCGGCCCCGGCCTCGTCGCAGCCGTCGGACGAGCCAACTTCCTCGCCCGCACCCACTGCGCCCACGGCGGTCGGGTGGGAGGCCGCGAGCGTGCCCGGATCTCAGAACAACAGTGCCGCCACGACCATCGTGCCGGGCGGCGAGGGCCTGATCGCCATCGGCTTCGACGGTGGCTTTGGCACCATCCTGTGGACCTCAGCGGACGGAGAGATTTGGACCGATATCACGCCGGACGGCTTCGAGGCGGTGGGCATCAGCAGCGTCGTGGAGTTCAACGGCGGGCTCATCGGTGTCGGCCGTGGCAACACGATCGATGTCGACACCCAGCTTGCCGCGGTCTACCGCAGCGACGACGGCGTCACCTGGCGCCAGGTCCAAGGCGGCGAGGAGATGCTCGGCCAGATGATCGACGTCGTCGCCACTGATGACGGCCTCTACGCCGTGGGCGGCGTCCCCGGCGCCGATGCGGCCGGCATCTGGCGCTCGACGGACGGCGAGAGCTGGGAGCGCACCGGCGGCGATTTCGAGGCAGCCTTCATGTGGTCGATCGCCGAGGGTGGTCCCGGGCTGGTCGCCGTCGGCTGGCGACGCAACCCCGACCCGAGTGCCGCGGTCTGGACATCGCCCGACGGCGTCGAGTGGACACTGTCGCCCGACCCCGAGGGCTTCGAGCTCACCGAAGGGACCGACGTCATCGACCTCGACGGAACGCTCGTCATGGTCGGCGCGGCCCTCGACGGCAGCGGCGGTCGGATCTGGACCTCCACGGACGGTGCCACCTCGGACCTGGTCGACCTCGACATGGCCGGCGGCTTCGCCCGCACGCTGACCCGCACGCCCGCAGGACTGCTCGCCGTGGGCGGTGGCCCCGAGATGACCGGCGCCGCCTGGATTTCGACCGATGGCCGCTCGTGGCAGAGCTTCGGCGACCTCCTGCCGGGCGCCTACTTCGCTTCCGCCCACGTCACCGATGACGGCCTGCTCACGGCCGGCGCCACCCAGGCCGGCACCCTGGAAACCGGCGTCGAGGCCCACGCCATGGTGTGGACAGCCACCCTGGACGACTGACCGCCTCGGCGCTGGCCGTTGACCACCGGCTGGTGCAATATGCGCGCGTGGCGCGCGATCTGCCTTCGGGCACGGTCAGTTTTCTCTTCACCGATGTCGAAGGCTCGACCCGGCTGCTCCACGCCCTCGGCGCCGAGGAATACGCCGGTGCGCTGGCCGAGCACCGTCGCATCCTGCGTAATGCCTTCACCGCCCACGGCGGGGTGGAGG
>JBOGTC010000110.1:0-14055 GCA_050692055.1 Candidatus Limnocylindria bacterium
GGCGACGACCGGGTGGCGCAGATCATCACCTTCGGAACGCTCGGCGCGAAGGCGGCCATCCGCGACGTGGGCCGCGCCATGGGGCTCACCTACGCCGAGGCCGACCGGGTTGCCAAGGCCGTCCCGAACGAGCTGAACATCAGCCTCGAGCGCGCCGTCGAGACGTCACCCCCATTGCGCGAGCTGATGGCGGGGGACGACCGGGTCGACAGGCTCATCGGTATCGCCAAGCAGGTCGAGGGGGTGAGCCGGCACGCCAGCACCCATGCCGCGGGGATCGTCATCTCCCGGGAGCCGCTCACCGAGATCATGCCGCTCCAGCGCGCGACGGACGGTCGCACGACCATGACCCAGTTCGAGATGCACGCCTGCGAGGCGCTGGGGCTCCTGAAGTTCGACTTCCTGGGCCTCATCAACCTCACCATCCTGGCCGATGCGGTCGAGCTGGTGAAGCACCACCGCGGGATCGAGGTCGACGTCGACGCCCTTCCGCTCGACGACGCCAAGACGTTCGAGCTCCTGGGCACCGGCGAGACGACCGGCATCTTCCAGCTCGAGGGCTCCGGCATGCGCCGATACGTCAAGGAGCTCAAGCCGACCGAGGTCCGCGACCTCGCCGCCATGGTGGCCCTCTACCGCCCCGGACCGATGGCCAACATCCCCGCCTACATCCGCCGCAAGCACGGCACCGAGCCGGTCACCTACCTGCACGACTCACTCGAGCCGGCCCTGCGCGACACCTACGGGATCTTCGTCTACCAGGAAGACATCATGACCGCCGCGATCGCCATGGCCGATTACACCGGCCCCGAGGCGGACAACCTGTGCTACGCCATCCGCAAGAAGAAGGAGAAGGTCCTCCGCGAGCACGAGGCCAAGTTCAAGGCCGGGGCGAAGCGCAACAACATCCCGCCGGCAATCGTGGACCAGGTCTTCGCCGCCTTCGAGCCGTTCGCGCGATACGGCTTCAACAAGGCGCACGCCACCTGCTACGGGCTGATCGCCTACCAAACCGCCTACCTCAAGGCGAACTACCCGATCGAGTTCATGACCGCCGTCCTCAACGGATTCCGCGAACGGGCGGAGAAGGTGGCCGCGGTGATCGCCGAGTGCCGCCGCCTGGGGATCGAGGTGCATGCTCCCGATGTCCAGAAGAGCCACGCCCTCTTCACCGTCGAGACCGATGCAGCCGGCGTGCCTGAGGCCATCCGCTTCGGCCTGGCAGCCGTGAAGAACGTGGGCGAGGGCGCAATCGAGGCGATCACTACCGTCCGCGACGGCGGAGAGGAGTCCGGCCCCTTCCGCTCGCTCGACGACTTCTGCCGGCGCGTCGACCTACGGACGCTCAACAAGCGCGTCATCGAGTCGCTGATAAAGGCCAATGCCATGTCCTCGCTCGGAACGGCAGGCGCGCTGCTCGGCGCGCTCGACCGCGCGCTGGAGAACGGGGCGCGCCACCAGCGTGACGTGGCGGCGGGGCAATCGACGCTGTTCGACCTCTTCGCGGCGCCGGCGGCGGGGGAGGCATCGGTCTCGTTTCTCGACGACGGGGAGGAGATCCCGCGCCGCGAGCGGCTGCGCTGGGAGAAGGAGCTCATCGGCCTCTACCTGTCGGAGCATCCGCTCGGCGACATCGCCGACCAGCTGCCCGAGTACGTCACCGCCTACACCGGCGACCTGGCTGAGGAGTCCGACCAGGCGAAGGTAACGCTGGGCGGCATCGTGCTGAGCACGCGTCGCGTCATCACCCGTGCGGGTTCGACCATGCTCGTGGCGAACCTGGAGGACCTCCAGGGGTCGGTCGAGGTGGTCGTCTTCCCCAAGGTCTTCGAGCAGACTGCTAACGCCTGGACCGATGACGCCGTCGTCCTCGTCACCGGCCGCATCGACCGCCGGGACGAGACGCCGCAGCTGCTGTGCGAGGCCGTGCATGCCTGGGACGACGCCGTCCGCATGGGCGCCGCCGTCTTCGGCGTGGAGCGCGACCGCCTTCTTGCCGCTCGTGGCGGCTCCGGCTGGCGCCGCAATGGCAACGGCCAACCGCCGAACGGGGAGCAGGCGCAGGGTGTATGGAATCGGCCGAAGCCGATCGCGGTGCAGCCGCCGGCGCCTGCCGCCGTGCCGATCGCCGAGGCTGAGCTCGCCGCCGTGAAGCCGCGCGGCGTGGCCACCGCCGCTCAGCCGCAGGGGGCGCTCGCGCCATTGTCGGTCCCACCGCCGGAGGCGGTTGAGGCTCCCGACGAGCCGCCGGCGCCCGCCGACGCGGTGCCGCTGCAGTCGAGCCCCGAAGGGTCGTCCGCGACCGTCAGCGTCGCATTCGGCGAGGGGATCGCTCCGGATTCGCTCTACCAGGCCCTGGAAGCCGTGCGATCGGCCCTTGCCGGCCGGCCCGGACCGCTGCCGGTGGTCATCTCCATGACCGGTGCCGCATGGCAGGTGAAGCTCCAGGAGCGTGTCGCCTGGGACGATCGCATCGGTGAGGCTCTGCGCCGGTCCGCCGGCGTGCCCCTCGACGTTGAGCTCCGCTCGACTCCGGCCGAGGCCTGACGCCGGCGCTTGCTATTCTTGCCGCCGTGACCACCCCTAAGCCGAAGCGCGCCCGTTCGGGCACAGCCGCGCGGTCCCGGAAGCCAGAGCTGCAGGGCGACCCTGCCACGACCGTGGCGCCTGCGGCCGCAGCCGTCGCCACCGTGCCGGCCGCATCCGAGGCGCCGATCGATGGCCAGCAGCTCGACGCCGCCATCCTGCGCTACCTGCGCCAGCTGCCGAACCAGACCGTGGACCTCGCGCCGCTGGCGAATGAGCTGGGGGTCGACGCCTTCATGATGCAGCTGGCGGTAGAGGACCTCCATCGGCGAAGGATGGTGGTCGCTCCGTTCATCGAGCCCGGCACGGCGGGAGGCGCCACCCTCACCCAGGTGGGGCTGCGCTGGCTGATCGCGCGTGAGGGCGGCACGCCCGCCGACACGCCCTTCGCCTTCAAGCCCGCGACCGAGCGCGTCCGCGCCGAGGACGAGGCGGCCCGCCTGCCCCGCGCCCAGGTCTACGGACCGCGCCGTTAGGTCGGGCAGGCACAGACCGATACGAGCGACTTCTCCTCCAGTTGGCGACTCGTGATGCAAAGACGCCCGTCTCGCGCCAGGTGCTTGCACCCGCGTCCAGAGGCGTTGCGCTCGGGTGACGAGCGCTATCTCATCAGCCCATCCACTATCGGCGCTAATGCTCACGTCATGAGTCATAACGACCGGGGCCGCCGCCTCGTAACGCCCATCACAGGGGCATCAGGGCGACAAGCGATGTCCCGGCACAGACTGCGCTCATCACACGAGCCTTAACGTACTGGCGTTCTCCGCGAGCCGCGTGGTCGCGGGGAGGCGCGCTGCGTGCACAATGGCGCCGCAATGATCGGCAGAATCGTTCGACCAATCGTCAACGTGGTGCGCGCGGTGTGGCGCGCGACCGGCGGCCGGCTGTTCGGCGGTGCCGGGCAGAATCCACCGCGCGAGCCGGTGGCGTGGGCGGAGCGTCCAGAGCCGCAGAGCGTCGCCGGGATCACGCTGCGTGCCAGCCTGGTCGTCGTGGCGGTGGCGCTCGCACTCGTGCTCGCCTACCAGCTTCGGCTGTTGATGATCCTCGTCTTCCTGGCCATCCTGTTCGCGGCCGGCCTCTACGGCCCGTCCGTCTGGTTCGAGCGGCGCGGCCTCCCGCGGGTGGTGGCGGTGCTGCTCACGTACATGGTCCTGATCGGTGTCTTTGCGCTGGCCATCTACCTCATCTTTCCGCCGCTCGTCGCCCAGGCCGCCACGCTTGCTGAAGACCTGCCGTCGCTTGTCGAGATGCTCCGCCAGCGGACGAGTGACTTCATCGATCAGTTCGGCGGGCAGGGGGCGGGAGATCGGGTGATCGACTCTGTGACTGCCGGTGCCCAGGAGGCCATGCCGGACCTCTCGGCCGTGGTCCAGCTGCCGCTGACGATCGCCGGCATTCTCGTCAACGTCTTCGTCATCTTCATCCTGAGCGCATTCGTCCTGCTGGAGCGCGACGGCGCACGCGACTGGCTGCTGAGGTTCGTCGACGGTGAGGATCAGGCGCATGCCTCGAACGTCGGGCAGCAGGCGATCCTGAAGCTGGGCGCCTACGTGCGCGGACAGCTCGCGGTGATGACGGTCATCGGCGTCGGATCGGCGGCAGGGATGTTCGTGCTGGGCGTGCCGTTCGCTGTGCCCCTGGGAGCGCTCTCGTTCCTAGGGGCCGCGATCCCCATGGCCGGGGCCTTCATCGCGGGCGTGCCCATCGTGCTCATCGCGCTGATTGACGGCGGTCCGCTGACCGCGGGCCTCATGGCCGCCTGGATCGTCGGGCTGCAACAGCTGGAGGGCTACCTCATCACGCCGATGATCCAGGGCCGCGCGGTCCAGCTTTCGCCGATGGTCGTCTTCGTCGGTGTGCTGGCGGGTGCCTCGCTGGGCGGGATCGTGGGGGCCATCATCGCCATCCCGCTGGTCGCGGTCGCCGACGTGGTGATGCGCGACGTTGTCTTCCCGCTTCGAAGGCGCGCGGAGGAGCGCCGCGCCGCTCGGCTCGGGCGCCAGGAGCATCCCGCGCTCTGACCCCGGGCGCGTCCCGCGCTCTAACCCGAGGCGGGCCGTTCGCGCTCTGACGCCGAGGCGGGCCATTGCATGAGGTGGAGATAACGGGGAAGTAGAGGCGCACTAGGACCACAACTTCCCCGGGTATTGCATCCAGTGACAAGGACGGGGAAGAAGAGGCCCGGATCGGCCTCTTCTTCACCGTTACCTTCATGTGGTGCAACGCGGCCTCGGGGCAACGCGGCGGCGCTACGCTGAGACTCGCCGGCCTCGCGGCAACGCGGCGGCGGCGCTCCGCCGCGACTCGCCGGCGGCGCGGCACAGCGGCGCTACGCCGCCGCTGTGGAGGCAGCCTCAGGCCGCCGAGCCCTCCCGAACGGGTTCGCCGACGGGGGTCGGCTCCAACCGGCGGGGATCGCCGGCGAGGAAGAAGGCCGGCGCGTCATCGAAGGCGAGGCGCGGGAGATCGGGATCGAGCCCGCAGACCGGGCAGCTGATTCGTCGCGCCTCGAGCACCTCGATCTCAGACTCGCAGTGCGGACAGCGTCGCTCGATCATCGGTCCCCTCCAGTCTGCGGTTGGCCGTTCGCGGTTTGGCAGTGCTCCGTGGAATTGCAGACGCCGTGCCGCTCTGAATCGTTGCACCTAGGCCTGCAGAAATCGGCGCAGGAAACGCTTCGTGCGGTCGTCCGACGGCGAGTCGAGGATCTGCTCGGGCGGGCCCTGCTCGACGACGACCCCGTCCTCCATGAAGACGACCCGATCGGCGGCCTCCCTCGCGAAGTGCATCTCGTGGGTCACGACAATCATGGTCGTGCCCTCGTGCGCGAGGACCTCCATGACGCGCAGCACCTCGCCGATGAGCTCCGGATCGAGCGCCGACGTCGGCTCGTCGAAGAGCAGCACCTTGGGCTCCATGCACAGGGCCCGGGCGATCGCGACGCGCTGTTTCTGGCCGCCCGAGAGGCGCGCGGGGTACTCGTCGCGCTTCTCCAGCAGGCCGACCTTGTCAAGGTAGGCCTCCGCGGATGCGATCGCCTGGTCGCGAGCGATGCCGCGGACGCGGGTCGGCGCCTCGATGCAGTTGGCCAGGACGCTCATGTGCGGGAACAGGTTGAACTCCTGGAACAGCATCCCGGCCCGCAGGCGCATCTGGCGGATCTGCTCCTGGTGCCGCCGGCTCCGCGCGCGGAGCGGATCGGCCCCGAGCCGTAGCCCGTCGATCTCGACCGATCCGACGGTCGGCTCCTCCAGGAAGTTGATGCAGCGCAGCAGGGTGGTCTTGCCCGATCCGGATCGGCCCACGAGCATGACCGCCTCGCGCTGGCGCACCTCGATGTCGACACCGCGGAGAACGTGGTTGTCGCCGAAGTACTTCTCGATGCCCTCGGCGTGCACGATCACCTTTTCGCCGAGGTGCGAAGGCAGCGTGGTGCCATCCGGGTAGCCGCTGCCCGATGGCGCGCGCCGCTCGCCATGGTTGGGGAGCTGCCGGGCGTCGGTCATCGATCGCCCCGCGCCATGCGCTGCTCGAGCTTGTCCTGGAAGTAGCTGAAGATGATCGTCAGGATCCAGTAGGCGAGCGCCGCGATGAGGAGGGCCGGCAGGGTCTGAAATTCGGCGCGGCCGACGCGTTGGGCCCTCCAGAACAGCTCCTGGACGGTGATGATGGAGACGAGCGAGCTGTCCTTGATCATCGCGATGAACTCGTTGCCGATGGCCGGTATGACGATCCGGACTGCCTGCGGCAGGACGATGCGCCGGAAGATGAGTGACTCCGGCATGCCCACCGCCTGCGCCGCCTCGCGCTGCCCGCGGGGCACCGCCTGGATCCCGGCGCGAAAGATCTCGGTCATGTAGGCGCCGTAGTTGAAGCCCAGGGCGATGATCCCCGACGGGATGGGGTCGAGGATGATTCCGGCCTGCGGGAGCGCGTAATAGATGAAGAAGATCTGAACGATGAGGGGCGTGCCGCGGACGAGCGACACATAAAGCGACGCGACCGAGTAGAGCAATGGATTCGGGCTCAGCCGCCCGAGCGCCCCGACGATGGCCAGCGTTGTCGCGATGATGATCGAGCTGACCGAGACGAGAATCGTGATGCCGGCGCCCTGCAGGATGAACGGCCCGCTCTGGGCGATGAACTCCCACTCCACCCGCCCGGCATTCCAGAAGAAGATGCCGATTCCCAGGACCAGCGCGATCCAGACGGCGGCGAAGATGAGCCGGAACCGATTGCGTGCGCGCCTCCGCGCGTCGATGACACGGTCGACGATCGGCGCGCGATGCTCGGCATCAAAGGCGATCTGCGGCTGCTGCGCGCCAGATCCGAAGCTCATGCAGGCTCTCCTGCGCGACCGAAAAGCGGCGACGGGGACATCCGCCAGGCGGACGCCCCCGTCGATCAAATCACGATGAGCGCTACTCCTGCGTCGTCAGGTCGAGACCGCCGTACCACTCCTCGCTCAGCGCGGTGAGCGTTCCGTCCTCGTGCATCTCGCCGATGATCTCGTCGACGCGCGCCACGAGCGAATCGTTGTCTTCGACTGCCTTGTCGAAGGCCACCGCAAGAGGCTCGAAGAAGACCGGGTCGCCAATGGCGGTTACCGGATATCCCTCGTCGATCGCGCCCTGCACCGTGGTGATCGAGCTGATCCAGCCCTCGAACTCCGTCCGACCGGCCTGCCACGCCTCGGCGCAGTTGATGTCGGTCGGCAGGGTCGTGCCGGTGGCGCCCTCCGGTGGCTCGGCAACGTCGCCCGCATCCGGGGGCAGGGTGAGTGTGCCCTCCAGCCAGTCGAGATAGGTGGTGGCCTCGGCGACGCAGATCGTGGTGCCGGCGAAGTCCTCGACGGACGCGATATCCGTCCCTTCCGTCGTGGCCATCTGTGCCGGGGTGTAGTAATACGGTTGGGTGAAGTCGAGGACCTCCATGCGGTCCTCGGTGATCGTCACGGAGCCGACGCTGACGTCCCACCGCTCCGACCAGCTGCCGGCGACCACCGCATCGAAGGTCGGGTCCGTGAACTCGTAGTCGACTCCGAGGCGCTCCGCCACCTCGATGGCCACGTCGATGTCGAAGCCCTCGTACTCTCCGGTCTCGCTGTTGAGCGAGGATTGGGGCGGATAGGCAGGATCGGTCGAGATGACGAGGACGCCGGCTTCGAGGATTCGCGCCAGCTGACCATCGGCCTCGGCGTCGCCGTTACCGTCGCCGGCATCCGGGCTGCCGTCCCCGGTATCGGGCGCCTGGCAGGCGGCCAGGATGAGCAGCGCGGCGACAAAGACGGCGCTGCGTCGCATGAACGTCATGAATCTCCTCCGGTGTGGCATCCCCCCGGGGATCGGTCGCTTGTTCGGTCGGCACGTTGTAGCACTTTGACCGTCGCCACGGCAAGGCGGCGATGCGGCACGTCAATGCGTTATGGGTACACTCGTCCTTCATGACGACTACCGAGCGACCGATGCCGCCGGCGGCAGCGCCGCTGCCGCTCTCGCGCGCATCGACGATCCCGAAGCGCTACTACCTCGACCCCGACATCTTGGAGGCCGAGAAGGAGCGTGTTTTCGGTCGTACCTGGCAGCTGGTGGCACGCACCGAGGAGCTGCAGCGCATCGGCGACTTCGTGCCGGTCACGGTCCTCGACGAGCCGATCGTCGTGACCCATGGCGTGGACGGCGAGCTGCGCGCTTTCTACAACGTGTGCCGGCATCGGGCCGGGCAGGTGGCCTTGACGCGCGGCAACCGCAAGTCGCTCCAGTGCCGATATCACGGCTGGACCTACGGCCTCGACGGCGCGCTGCGCGCGTGTCCCGAGATGGAGGCTACCGAGGACTTTCGCAAGGAGGACTTCGGGCTCATGCCGGTCCGAGTGGACAAGTGGGGTCCGTTCGTGTTCGTCAATCTCGATCCCTCGGCCCCACCGCTGGCGGAGGTGATGGGAGCCATCCCGTCGGAGGTTGCCCATGCGGGCTACGACGTGGACAACATGCGCCTGGTGGAGCGCCGCGACTACGTGATCGAGTGCAACTGGAAGGTCTACGTCGACAACTATCTCGAGGGCTACCACCTGCCGATCGCGCACCCGCAGCTCTACAAGGAGCTCGACTACGACTCCTACCGCGTCGAGGAGTTCCGCTACTACTCCAAGCAGCACGCGCCGATCCGGGAGCTCAAGCCCGGCGAGGAGATCGGCGTTGATCGGCGCTACCTGCGCCAGCCCGGCGCCGAGGATTCGGCGCTCTACTACTGGCTCTTCCCGAACACGATGTTCAACATCTACCAGGACAACATGTCGTCCAATGTGATCCTTCCGTTGGGGGCGGACCGAACGCTCACCATCTTCGAGTGGTTCTTCGCGGAGCCGGGGAGCGGGCCCGGGTGGGAATCGATGCAGCAGACGATTGCCTTCTCCGACGAGATCCAGCAGGAGGACATCGTCATCTGCGAGCAGGTGCAGCGCGGGCTGCGCTCGCGCTCCTACGAGGCGGGGCGGTTCAGTGCCAAGCGCGAGAACGGCGTCTACCACTTCCAGAACCTCGTCCGCGAGTTCCTGGCGGAGGGTGTGTAGCCGCCGCAGCCGCTGCCCGCAGCCCGCTGCCGGCTGCCCGCCGCCCGCTTTCCGTCATTTACGACCACCAGTCGTACTAAGTGGGTCGAACCGCGCTGATACACGTCAGAAAACTGGGTATAGCTATGTCTTCGAACAGCGCTCAGGCGTCATTTGGCGTTTACTACGACCACCAGTCGTAAATGGTGGAACTTGGCGGCTGGACGACCGGCCGGCGTATTCTTGCCGGCGTGACCTACGACGAGCTGCTCGAGTTGGCTCAGCGATACGAGGGAAAGACGCTGGAGACCGTGACCGGCAGGAAGTTCACGGTAGGCATCTACCTGGACTGCCCGTTCTTCACGCCAGAGTCGAGCGGCTATGGGCAGAGCGACGGTCGCAAAGCCGCCGAGCGGTTTCTGGCCCGCTACAACGCGACCGGCAGCCTTTGCCCCGGCGACTACGCCAAGGTCACACGCAACGCCTCCTACTACGTCGGCCTGCTCCTTCGAGCCTGACCGGTCAGGGCTGCCGCAGGCCGGGGCATATACCTCACGCCGGGTCTCGCTCCTCCTGCTCCAGGGCGAAGATCGCGCGCGCCCCGCTCACGCCCTTGAGCGCCTGGGTTCCTCGATCGGCGAAGGTCAGGTCGCGGCTTTCGATCAGCCCCCGCGTCGTGCCCGACACCAGGACCTCCCCCGGACGCGCGAGGGCCATGATCCGGGCGGCCACGTGCACCGCCACGCCGCGGATGTTACCGGGCACGATCTCGATCTCACCGGTGTGCACGCCGGCTCGGATGGGGATGTCCCGCCCTCCGAGTTCGAGTGAGATCGCCCACGCGCCACGCACGGCTCGTTCGGCGCTGTCGAAGATGGCGAGCAGCCCATCGCCGGTCGTCGCCACCTCCCGGCCGCCAAACCGGTCCAGAATGCGGCGGAACAGGGTGTTGTGCTCCTCGAGCAGCCGCCCCCACGCCTCGTCGCCGACCTGCTCGGCGCGCGCGGTCGAGCCGACGATATCGGTGAAGAGGATGGTGGCGAGGACGCGCTCGCCGGTCGGCGGCGAGGCCCAGCGGTGCGCGCCGACCCAGTCGATCGTCTCGAACGGCTCGTCACCCACGACCCATGCGTCGTGCCCGGGCGGGATGTCGAAGACGTCGTCGGGCTCGAACTCCATCTCGGTGCCATCGTCGAGCCGCCATCGGATACGTCCGCGCAGCACTACGCCCGTATGGTGGAAGCGGCAGCTCGAGGTCCCGACGATCGGCTTGACGTCGGTCGACCAGCGCCAGCCGGGCTCCTGGAACGTGCGTGCGACGACGAGCTCGCCGAAGTGCACCTCGCGGCTGATGCCGTGAGGAAAGGTCTCGGTCTCATCCGGCATGCGGAAGCTCTTGCGCTGGATCCCAGCCACCGCCGCTATCCTACGACCGATGATTGCGCCTGGTCGCACCGACGGCCGCCTGACCGTGGCCCTCATCTCCGAGGTCTTCTGGGAGGCCGATGGCGCCGTGCGCCTGAAGCAGCGTCTCGCCGAGGCCGGCGAGCGGGGCGCCGACTTGGCGGTCCTGCCCGAGCTGCCGCTCAACGCCTGGCGGCCAAGCACGAAAGACGCCGTCGAAAAGGACGCCGAGCCGATGGACGGGGAGCGGGCGCGCGCCCAGGCCGAGGCGGCGGCCGAGGCCGGCATCGGTCTTGTGGGAGGCATCATCCACCGGGGTGGGGATGGCAGGCGGACCAGCCGAGCCCTCGTCTTCGATCGCGAAGGCAGCATCGTGTCGACGTACGAGAAGCTGCACCTCCCGGAGGAGCCGGGGTTCTGGGAGACGAGCCACTACGAGCCCGGCACCGAGGGGCCGCAGCGGATCGACGCGTTCGGGCTGCCCGTGGGCGTGCAGATCTGCTCCGACAACAACCGGCCGGAGGGCTCGCACCTGCTCGGCGCCGCGGGCGCGCAGGCGGTGCTCATTCCGCGCGCGACGGAGGAGAAGACCTACCAGCGCTGGAAGATCGTCTTCCGGGCCAATGCGCTGACGAGCTGCCTGTACGTCCTCAGTGTCAACCGGCCGCATCCGGAGGACGGGGTGCTGATCGGCGGGCCGAGCGTCGCGGTGGATCCGAACGGCGAGGTGCTGGTGGAGACGACGGACGCGCTGGCGGTTGTGACGCTCGAGTCGACGGTCGTGGAACGGGCGCGCCGCGCCTACCCTGGATACCTGGCGGTCCGGGCGCGTCTCTACGCGCACGCCTGGAACGAGATCGCCGGCACGGACGGCTGAGCGGCTTCCCCGAGGCTAGCCCTCCGCCAGGCGGAATTCGCCGCGGGCGATCAGCTCATCGTCCCGGAACACGCGCAGCTCGTAAGTGCCTGGGCCGAAGGCGCTGACGAAGCCAGCCGCATCGCCGGCAACGAAGCCGGCGGTCGTGGCGGAGGGATCCACCCGCAGCCGATTGGAGGCCGCGTCCACGACCTGCTCCTCGGTGCCGTCCTCGAGGATCCTGACCACCTGCTCGCCGATCTCATTCACGCCGAACGGCTCGGACAGCGAGATGGAGTGTGCGAAGGTCATGCCCGGCGTGAACGTGTCGACAGGCTCCACGACCTGCTGATTCCCGTCCAGCTCGCTCCCGAATTCGACTGTGCCCGGCAGGACAGGGGTGGGCTGAGGCGTGGCGGTGGGAGCGACGGTCGGCTCGGGCGCCGCGGACGTGGGCGCGGGGGTCGCAGGCGTGGCGCTGGGAGTCGGCGTCGACTCGACCCCGATCGTCGGGTCGGTCGGGTTGAGGTTCGAGAGGAAGAAGCCGACCAGCACGGCGAGCAGGATCGTGCCCACCACGGCGCCTATCGACACCAGCGATGCCGAGTCGGTGGGGAAGCGGCCGCCCGGTCCGGTGCTGGCAATGCCGTGCCGAAGCGTGACGCCGCATGATCGGCAGACCTGCGCCCAATCGGGGTTCGTCCGTCCGCAGTTGAAGCACTCCAAGCTCTCGCCGGTCATGTGTAGCTGGCGGATCCTCCTGTGGACCGATGGGCTTGGCCGATGGCGGCGAAAGCCTAGCACGCAGATGGCCGCCGGCGGTGAGAACGCCGACGGCCGATGACCGGCTCCACAACGAGCCGACCGCGCCCGATCCTACGTCATCCCGCCGGTGGTCGCTCGGCAGCGCACCGGTCGCGGCGGCCGCCTGAATCGGGCCAGGGAACCCGCGAGGCCGGCGCTTGCACCGGGTGGAGATAACGGGGAAGTAGAGGCTCCGGCCCCGCCGATCTTCCCCGTACGTTGCATGTGATGAGAGCGGCGGGGAAGAACGGGCCCGCGTCGGCCTCTTCTTCACCGATAGCTTCACCTGGTGAAACGTTTCTCCAGGCCCGAGGCCTGGAGGATCTCAGGTCACGGCACGATGGAGGAAGGCCGCCATCTGACCGCGCGTCACCGCATCACGAGGACAGAAGCGGTCAGGAGCGCAGCCCATCGTGATGCCGGCGGCCGCCACGCGGTTGATATCGGCCTCGTGGATGCTCGTCTCGTCATCCGTGAAAGCATCGGATGTCGTCGCCGGCAGGTCGAAGGCGCGGGCCAGGAATGACGCCATCTGCTCCCGGTTGACGACGGCATCCGGGCAGAATCGGTTCGGTCCGCAGCCCGCGGTGATGCCTGCGGCAGCCACGCGGTTGATATCGCCGTGGTGGATGCTTTCGGCATCATCCCCGAAGAAGTCGGTCGTCGCCGGCGGCAGCTCCAGCGCGCGTGCCAGGAAGGACGCCATCTGACCGCGCGTGACCGATGCCTCCGGGCAGAAGCGCTGCGGTGCGCAGCCGTCGGTGATTCCATTGGCGAAGGCCCAGGCGATGTCGTCGCGGAAGATCGACGCCGCCACGTCGGTGAAGTTGCGCGGCTCCCAGTCGCCGCCGCCGATCGGGGATCCGCTATAGATGGGCCGCACGTCGCTGCCGTCAAGGCGCACGCTGAGGAGGGCGCCGTCGTCGGTATCGCGGTCCGAGAAGAAGAGGATCCGCTGCCCATCGGGCGCGAAGGCGCGCGGGTAGTTGTTGCTCGCGTGGTCGGTGATCGGTGTCGCCGTCCCGCCTGCCGACGGCATGAGATGGACCTGGAAGTTCGCGCCCACCTGCAGGCCGACCGCGATGGTGTCCGCATCCGGCGACCACGCGTACCCGGATATCGGGTCAGGAGTCAGCTGGACCTGGTCGCTGCCATCGGTCCTCATCGTGTACAGGTGGTTCGGCCCGAGGGGCGCCTCCGACGACACGAACGCGATCCGGTCGCCGGCAGGCGACCATTGCGGGGTTCCGGCCGGCGCCGTGCGGTGCGTGATCTGTCGAAGATCGGTGCCATCGGCGTCGACGGTGAAGACCTGCACGCTGGGGCCCGAGACGTCTCCGCCGAAGGCCAGCCTCTGGCCGTCGGGTGACCAGGACGGTGCGAGCACGATGCGCTGGGTGGTGACCTGCCGCGCGCCGCTGCCATCGGCGTTGGCGACGTACAGGCGGAAGACCGACGGGGCCACCTGGCGCCGGAACGCGACGCGCATTCCATCGGGGGACCAGACCGGGTCGAAGTCGTTCACGTTGCTGGATGGAAGCAGCTGCTGCAGATTCGACCCATCGGATCGGATCGTGTAGAGCGTCCAGCGGTTGCCCGGTCCGATCGTGCTGAAAGCGATTCGACCGTTCATCCCCGGAAACGCTGCCTCGGCCGGTGCCGATGCCATCGGCCCAAGAGACGCCAGCAGTCCAATGACCGATGCAAGCACTACCAGACGACGACGCGGCATGACGAGAACCCCAGGAGCTATGTGGATTTGCTCGTAGAACGCCCACGCCCAGTCGTTTGTTGCGGTGGTGCCGGAGGTGAGACTTGAACTCACACGAGGTTGCCCTCATCGGTGTTTGAG
>JBOGTC010000111.1:0-23667 GCA_050692055.1 Candidatus Limnocylindria bacterium
AGGCGGCTCTTCGGCCCGAGGCGGCTCGGCGGTCGGCGGCGGCTCTACGGGCGGCGGCGGCTCGGGCTCTGGGACGTCGCGGTCCCACGATTCCTGCCACGGATCGCTCGTCGGAGGCTCCGGCTCTGCGTACGGTGGCTCGGCGTAGGACGGCTCATCCGGCGGCGCGACGGGCGGCCAGTCGTCCCAGCCGGACGCCGGCTGTGTCGATGGCTCCCGCCCCACGGGCGGAGACCCGCCCCACAGATCGTCGCCGGCCCAGGGATCGACCGATCGCGCCGCCTGGTCGAGATCACGGCTCGGCCAGTCGGGACCTGGCTCGTCGGGGAACCGCCGCGCGTCCTCGTCCGGACTCCAGCGGTCGCTCATTGCCGGGCCTCGCTGGCTGCACGGCTCACGCCGGCATCATACCGAAGGCCCACCACCACGATGCCCACCACGACCAGGGCGGTTCCGACCAGCAGGCGCGCGTCGAGCCGCTCGCCCAGCAGCCACACGCCCAGCCCCACGCCCACGATCGGAAAGACGTAGGTCACCATGCTGGCGATCGTCGCCCCGAGCTGCTCGATCAGGAAGAAGAAGAGCACGTAGGCGATGAACGATCCCAGCAGCCCGAGCCAGACGATCGACAGGATGGTGTCGGCTTCGATCGGGACCACCAGGCCACCGTCCACCGGCAGGGCGAGCAGCCACATGTAGATGGCGGCGAAGACGAGCGTGCCGGCAGCCACGACGTACCTGTGCGTGGTCCGGATGCGGTAGCGGGCGAAGGATGCGCCGCCCGCGTAGCTGATCGCGGCCCCCACGACGGCGAGGGCACCAAGCAGCCCCGCGGCGTCGCCCCGCAGCGCGAGCTCGCGGCTGGCAAGCAGCGCGGCACCGCCGAACCCGAGCGCCAGCCCCAGCACGCGCACCCATGTCACCGGCTCGGTGCGCAGCACGAGCCCGGCGAGGATGAGCGAGAAGATCGGTACCAGCGAGTTCAGCACAGCGGCCGTCCCCGAGTCGATGAACTGCTCCCCCCAGCTGATGAGGAATATCGGAATGGCGGCATTCATGGCACCCATCGCCGCCAGCGGCAGCAGCTCGCGGGCTGAGCGCGGCCACCGCACCCCAAGGAACGGCAGGAGGGCAAGCATGCCCACCGCACCAAGGGTCATGCGGTACGCGACGAGGGTCGCGGGCGGGATCTCCTCGACCGCCACCTTGATCCAGGCAAACGACGAGCCCCAGATGAGACCCAATAAGATGAAGGCGGCCGGGACCAGCCAGCGCGGACGTTCGGCCATCCGATGAAGGCTAGCGCAAGCGCCGGACCGATGCCGACGCCGCCCAGGCGAGTAGCATGGAGCCGATGAGCCTGGTCACCATCGCGGCACTGCAGCTCGACCCCCAGATCGGCGAGGTCGATCACAACCTCGAGCACATCGAGCGTACCGTGGCCGATGCCGCCGCGCGCGGCGCAAACCTTGTCGTGGCGCCCGAGGCCGCTGTCACCGGCTACGCCTTCGATTCGCTCGAAGAGGCGATGCCGGTCGCGCGGCGCGCGTCGGCGATCGCCGCCGACCGGCTGGCGGAGCTGGCCGCGAAGCACGCGGTCACCGTGATCTGCGGGACGCTCGAGGCGGAAGGCGACGCCATCTACAACGCCGCGCTCGTCCTCGCGCCGAATGGACGCCGCTGGGTCTACCGCAAGACGCATCTGCCGTTCCTGGGCATCGACCGCTTCGCCGCGCCGGGCCAGGACGCGCCCTTCGTGGTGGATCTGGGGCCGATCCGCGTCGGCGTCCTCATCTGCTATGACCTGCGCTTCCCCGAGGCGGCGCGCATCTGCGCGCTGGACGGCGCCGATCTCATCGCCCTGCCGACGAACTGGCCCGAGGGCGTCGATTTCCATCCCGACCTGTTCGCGCCCGCGCGCGCTGCGGAGAACCATTGCTTCCTGCTCGCCGCCGACCGGGTGGGCACCGAGCGCGGCACGACGTTCATCGGTCGGTCGCTCGTTGTCGATCCCGACGGCCGGCTGCTGGCCACGGCCGGCGGGACCGAGGAGGATGTGCTGGTCGTCGAGATCGACCCGGAGGCGGCGCGCAGCACGCACGTTCGTCGCCGCCCCGGTGAGCACGAGTGGGACACGATCGCCGATCGCCGCCCGGGGCTCTACAAGCGCCTGCTCGAGCCTGGTGCAGATCGGCTCCACCCGTAGACGACACCGCGCCGCTCCGGAAGGGCGGCCGGCGGCGGCGCTGGTCGTCCCCGCGGCGTCCGTTGGCCAACACGGCTTGTATCACACGCCAACCACCGCCGGCTTACGCACGGCTCGGAGCCGATGAGGCGTCAGGCTCCAATCACCGCCGGCTTCGACACGTTCAGGGTCGCCCGGAGGCCCGTCGGGGGGCAGCTCCACGCTCAAACCGGGGTCGCCACCCGCGCACTCGACGCCGCCCAGCCTGCCCAAGCCGGCTGTGGTTGGAATCTGGCAATTTCACGCAGGGGAGGAGGGCCGACTCCCAGGCCGTATGACGGAAGCTCGGCCGGGATCGCTCGCCGGGTGGCGATCCGTGCCGCGCCGCGCCGGTTGTGCGCGTCAGGCGATCCTTATCCGCGGACCCGCCCCTTGGACCCTGCTTACCGACCAAACGGTGAGCATTACGCCGCCAGCGACCGCGTTACGCCCGTGGGGCAAGCGTAACAACGCTGACGCCCGATCGCCGTACAGATTGTGCCAGCCACACGAGCGCTACAGCCCGCCCTGCGAGGCAGGAGGCACGGAGCCGCAGCGCGGCGAGAGGGGCTTCACGCAGCGGGGAGACGGGCTCCACGCCGCGGTGAGCGGGGGCTGCACGCAGTGCCTGCCGCAGCTCCCTCAGTCGGAGGCGGCCCACATGATCAGGCCTACGGTGACCACGCCCGTGACGAGCCCAATGAAGGCGGCGGTCCCCTCGGGACCCTCCCCACCGACCGTTGGCGCGACGCTGTCGATCAGCGCCAGGCCGATCGCCATGTAGCCGAGCCACAGGACCGTCGCCACGCCGGCGATGATCCCGCGCCGAGCGCGATTCCTCACCATGGCCGGCATCCTAGCATGGCGTTCAGGGGGTGGCCGCGAGGCGCGCGCGCTCGGGTACACGGTGGAAAAGCGTCCGATCCGCGCGCCCTTCCAGCATGCGCAGCTTGGCCGCCGCAACGAGGCCCAGCGTCACCTCCTGCCCGTCGCTGGCGCCGCCGTTGACACGGCGCAACGTCAGGGTCCCGATGTGCTCCGCCACGTCCACCACGGCGAAGACGCTCCCCGGCCGCACGCCGTTCTCCTGCAGGAAGGTCAGCAGGCGGGCATCCTCCTCCGCCTCCTCGGTGACGCGCAGGATCGTCAGCTCCCCTCCGGCACGCGCCGCCGAGAGCGGCAGGCCGGCCGGGCGATCGGGGGTGTGGCCGTCGCGCGGGATCGGGTTGCCGTGCGGGCATGTCGGCGGCCGGCCGAGCAGCTCGTCAATGCGGTCGGTGACGCGGTCGCTCAGGGCGTGCTGGAGGTGGTGCGCCTCCTCGTCGGCCTCGGCCCAGCCCAGGCCCACGACCTCGGTCAGCAGCCACTCCGACAGGGCATGGCGCCGAAAGGTGCGCTCGGCGGCCGTTCTGCCGGCATCGGTCAGGCTCAGCTGGCGCGTCTGCTCGTCGACGGTCAGGTAATCCTCGCGCGCCAGGCGGCCGACCATCTCGCTCACCGTGGCGGGGCTGACGGCCAGGCGCTCCGCGAGGCGCGCGGCGATGACGGGCTGACCCTCGCCATGCATGTACCGGATGGTCATGAGGTACTCCGCGGCGACCTCGGTCATCTCGCCGCGCTGCTGGCTGGCCATGGCCCGATTCTAGCCCCGCCGGCGCAGGCCCTAATCCTCGGCCGTGCCGGACTGCTCGCGGATCGTGCTCACCACACCGGCGTCGGCGAGCGTGGTGACGTCACCGAGACTCCGCTGCTCGGCGATGTCGCGCAGCAGCCGGCGCATGATCTTGCCGGAGCGCGTCTTTGGCAGGTCCGGCGTGAACAGGATCTGCTTGGGCCGCGCGAACTTGCCGATCATCTCCGCCACGTGCTCGCGCAGCTCGCCCGCCAGCGCGTCGGATGGCTCAGAACCGGAGCGCAGGATGACGTAGGAGAAGATCGCCTGGCCGGTCACCGGGTCGGACCGCCCCACCACCGCCGCTTCCGCGACGGCCGAGTGCGAGACGAGGGCGGACTCGACCTCGGTCGTCGAGATTCGGTGGCCGGAGACGTTCATCACGTCGTCGACCCGGCCCAGCAGCCAGTAGTAGCCCTCCTCGTCGCGCTTGCAGCCGTCGCCGGGGAAGTATCGGCCCGGGTAGCGCGACCAGTACGTCTGCTCGTAACGCTCGGGGTCGCCGTAGATGCCGCGCAGCATCGCCGGCCAGGGTCGCTCGAGCACGAGGTAGCCGCCGCCGCCCAGCGGCACGGAGGCGCCGGCTTCGTCCACCACGTCGGCCACGACCCCCGGGAACGGGAACGTGGCGCTCCCCGGCTTCAACGTCGTGATCCCCGGCAGCGGCGTGATCATGATCATGCCGGTCTCGGTCTGCCACCACGTGTCGACCACCGGACAGCGGCCGCCACCGATCTGCTTCCAGTACCAGGCCCATGCCTCGGGGTTGATCGGCTCGCCCACCGAGCCCAGGAGGCGCAGGGAGGAGAGGTCGTCGCCGGCGAAGGCATCCGCGCCGTACTTCATGAGGGCGCGGATGGCGGTGGGTGCGGTGTACAGGATGGTGGCGCTGTACTTTGCCGCGATCTGCGCCCATCGGTCCATGTCGGGGAAGTCGATGGCCCCTTCGTAGATGATCCCGGTCGTGGCGTTGGCGAGCGGTCCGTAGACGATGTACGAATGACCGGTCACCCAGCCGATATCGGCCATGCACCAGTAGATATCGGTCTCGGCGTGGATGTCGAAGATGGACCGATGGGTTGCGGCAACGCCGGCCAGGTAGCCGGCGGTGGTGTGCATGATGCCCTTCGGCTTGGCGGTCGTGCCGGAGGTGTAGAGCAGGTAGAGGAGGTCCTCGGAGTCCATCGGCTCGGGATCGGCGGTCGTCGGCTGGTCGGCGATGAGCTCGTGGTACCAGCGGTCACGGCCCTCGGTCCAGGCCACCTCCTCGCCGGTCCGCTTCACGACCACGCAGTGCTTGACCGATGAGGTCCGCCCCATCGCCTCGTCCGCGTTCCTCTTCAGCGGGACCGATGCGCCCTTGCGATAGCCACCGTCGGCGGTGATCACGACCGAGCACTCGGCGTCCTCGATGCGGCCCGCGAGGGCATCGGCGGAAAAGCCGCCGAAGACCACGCTGTGCGGCGCGCCGATCCGGGCGCAGGCCAGCATGGCGACCGGCAGCTCGGGGATCATCGGCATGTAGATGGCGATCTTGTCGCCCTTCTTCACGCCCAGGGCTCGGAGCGCGTTGGTGAGGCGGCAGGTCTCCTCGAGCAGCTCGGCGTAGGTGATGGTGCGCGTATCGCCCGGCTCGCCCTCCCAGAAGTAGGCGACGCGATCACCGAGGCCGGCCGCCACGTGCCGGTCGAGGCAGTTGACCGATACGTTGAGCTTGCCGCCCAGGTACCACTGCGCGTAGGGCGGCTCCCAGGTGTAGAGCTCGCTCCACGGCTGCATCCAGTCGAGCCGGTTGCCCTCTTCGCTCCAGAAGTCGCGGAACCCTTCTTCCGTTGCGGTTTGCTCGTAGATGGCGGCGTCGTTCAGCAGGGCCGTGGCGGTGAACTCGGCCGGCGGCGGGAACGTGCGCTCCTCCCGCAGCAGGTTCTCGATCGTCGCCGCTTCGGTGCGCTCTTCCGTCGTCATGCACCGATTCTAGCCGCACGGTCCGTGGCGCCCATGTGTGCCTCGCTCCCTTCGCCGGCGCCGCGCCGTGTCTGGAGCGGGCCGGCTGGAGGCTATGTGCCGTTTCTGTGCCCCAGCGCACGTAACTACCACGATGGGCCGTCTGCATGGTCATCCTGTGCGCCCGGGCGCAAGAAACGAGCAAGCAGAGGCCAGAATCGCGCCCTTCCTCGTAGTTACGTGCACGGACGGCAAGAATGGGAGTCGGCGCCGCCCACTGACGACGGTGCGCGGCATTGGCCTCTTCATGCCAGGAACCGATGGGAGCGGTCCGCATCGGGCCGCAGCTCATCGAGCGTGCGCAGGAAGGCGGCCTCGATGGCCGGCGGCTCGCCGGCGTCACGTCGCCGCGCCACGACGATCTGGCGCCGCACCGGCGTCATGTCGGCCACGCGCACCGGGAAGAGGCGCCCGGTCCCGATCTCCGCCTGCACCGAGGTATGCGGCAGCAGCGCGATCCCGAGCCGCTGCTCCACCATGCGCTTGGCGGCGTCGATGTTGTCGACCTCCAGGTAGCCGCGCGGGTCGATGCCGGCCTGGCGAAAGATGGAGCTCGTCAGCTCGTGATAGGAGCTCGTGCGGTCGAACAGGATGAGGTGCTCGGTCGCCATCTGCGCCATGCGGATCTCGCCGCTCGCCGCGAAGGGATGGCCGCGATGCACCACGAGCACCAGCTCGTCCTCGTACAGCAGCGTCGAGCTGATCTCCGCGTGCTGGATCGGCCGCATGAGGCCGATCTCGACCTCGTCGCGCAGCACCATCTCCAGCACCTCCTCCGAGTGGCCGCTGCGCACGGACAGCTGGACGTTGGGATGGTCCGCCTGGAACCGATGCAGCATCGCCGGCAGCACGTACGTGCTCACCGCCGGAGCCGCGCCGATGGTCAGCCGCCCCCCGCTGCCGCTGATCACGTCCGCGACCGCTCCACGGCCGCGGCTCAGCGCCGCCAGCGCGCGCTCGGCGTGCGGCAGGAAGGCCTTGCCCGCCTCGGTCAGGCGGCTGCCCGCTCGGCTGCGCACCAGGATCTCGGTGCCGAGCACCCGTTCCAGGCCCTGGATGCGAGCCGTCAGGGCCGGCTGCGAGATGTACAGCTCCTCTGCCGCGCGGCTGATGGAGCCGCTGCGCGCGACGGTGGCCATCGCCTCGACGTGGCTCAGGTGTATCGGTTCCATCATCAGTTAACCTTATGGATGTCATCGGAAGAATCGTCTTGACTGATGTTAGATGGTCCGTCAAGGTGGAGCAATGATGACCACGACGCTCACCGATCGAGCGGCCCGCATCGCCTCTGCGAAGGCCGATGCCGGGGCCAACCCATGGCTGCTGTGGCGGCCGGATGCGCCCGTCGAGCGCCAGGTGCTCACCGTGGCCGAGCTGGCCGAGTGCCTGTGCCCGGATCTCTGCGACCGCGACCACGCCAACGAGTAGGGGGCTTCCGGACCGATGACGATGACGAGCGAACGGTCGACGGCGCCCGCCGCGCCTTCGACCGAGGGCCTGGAGCTGGTGGATTCGCCGCTGCTCCCGCCCGGCTACCAGGTGCCGGCCTCGCGCTGGGAGAACCCATCGACGCGCATGCGCCGCCTGCTGGAGACCGAGCCGTACCTGTTCGGGCCCGGCGTCTACGACCCGATGGGCGCGCAGCTGGCGATGTACCACGGCTACAGGGCGGTGTACTTCAGCGGCTACTCGTTCGCCATCGGTCATCTCGGCACGACCGACATGGATCTCTACTCGGGACCGGAGATCGCCGATGCGGCGCGCCGCACGGTGAGCGCGCTCCGCAAGTTCCAGCTGACGCAGGCGGTGGGCGATCCCGAGAAGGGCGTCCCACCGCGCCACCTCGAGATCCCGCCGCTGATCGTCGATATGGACGGTGGCTACGGCAACATCTTCAACGTGCAGCGCACCACCGAGCTGTACGTGAACGCCGGCGTCGCCGCGGCGCACATCGAGGACCAGGTGCTGCCGAAGCGCTGCGGGCATATCGGCGGCAAGGCGCTCATCCCCGCCTCGGAGATGGTGGGCAAGCTGCGCATGGCGCGCGCCGTGGCCTCGGATCTTGGCAACCAGGACTTCGTCATCATCGCCCGCACCGATGGGCTCTCCGCCGTCGACGCCCCGGAGCTGGCGCGTGGCCTGGACCTGTCGGTGGAGCGTGCACTGCGCTACCTCGACACCGGCATCCCCGACCTGGTGTGGTGTGAGTTCCCGACCTCCGACCGCGAGCCCGTCGAGGAGTTCAGCCGCCGCGTTCGGGATCGGTTCCCCGACGCGCGCTTTGCCTTCAACTGGTCGAGCTCGTTCAAGTGGTTCAACGATCCGGATCCGATCACGTTTCGGCAGCTGGGCGAGCTGGGCTTCGGCTTCATCTTCATCACGCTCGGGGCGCAGCACGCGACCGGGTACGGCCTGAACCAGCTGCTGGGCGACATGCGCGAGGGGCAGCAGGACGGGTACATCGCGCTGCAGCGGCGCGAGTGGGCGCCCGACACCGACGTTCCCACCCGCTCGCACCACTTCTTCAGCGGCGTGCCCTATCACCACCTCGTGGGCAAGGAATTCGACGCCGCGCGCCTCGGCCACGAGTTCGCGGAGGCGCTCCCCGACGACCGCGTGGTGTAGGTCCGTGGGCGGTCCGCGACGGCGGGCCGCGACGCACTTGCACCGGGAGTCGCCAACTGGCGAACTTCGGGCTTCTGCTTCGTCGTTTCTTGCATCCGCAGTCGCAGAGCCGGGAGGCAGAGCCCGATATCGGTCCCTTCTTCTCCAGTTGCCTACTGCGGCTGCAAACCCCGCGGACGGGGCAGCCGAGCGGCGCCGACCGACCATGCGGAAACCACGGCGATGCCAGGTCACGAATCCCTACCATCGTCGGCGATGAGCCGAAGCGCGATGGTGGCAGCGATCGGAGCCCTGGCGATCGTCACGATGCTGGGCTTGTCGCGAATCATCCAGCGCAGCCGTCGTCGAGGCGCTACCGCAGGGCCGATGACAGGGCCGAGCATCAGGCCATGCGTCACCTCCTCGCCGCGCTCGCCATCATCCAATCGCAGCCACCCAGCGACCACGTCGTGGATAGCGGGGAGCTGCCACCCCTGACCAGGCACTGGCCATCGATGCGGCGCGGCGAGGTGACGGATCAGGCGGCAGAGGACCTGGGCCGGTCCCGGATGGCGAGGAGCAGGAGCGCCGCGCCGACGTAGGACGCGGCCATCACGCCGAAGGCGACCGGATAGCCGAAGGCCTCCACCACCGAGCCGATGATGAACGCCCAGAAGGCGCCGATGCCAAAGGCCAGCGTGAAGTACACGGCGAAGGCGACGTCGCGCATCGGTCCCTCCGATCGGTCGGCCAGGTATGCCTGGAGCACGGGAGACTCGCTGAAGACCGCGGTGCCGAACGGCAGCAGCAGTGGCACCAGGAAGAGCAGGTTGGCGCCCGCCGCCAGAAAGGCGAGGATGCCGACCGCCGAGGCCAGGTAGTAGACGACCAACGTCGGGCGGCGGCCGAATCGGTCCGAGAGCCAGCCGGCCAGGATCGGCCCGACCACCGCGCCGACCAGGAGCAGGGCGTAGAGGATGGCGACCGTGTCGGGCTCGAGGCCGAGCGGGCCGGAGAGGTAGAGCAGCATGAACGGCGCCACGATGTCCAGGCCGCGCCCGCCGGCGGCGATGAGCGACGCGCCCAGGATCAGCCGCAGGTCACGACGGCCGAGCACCTCGCGCAGCTGCGCGCCGACGGAGCCGGAGGCGCGAGCCGCGGCTCGGTAGTCCGCGTGGTCCTCGCGCACGAAGAGCGCGACGAGGACGCCGATGACCAGCGCCGGGATGCCGAACAGCGCCAGCGTGGCCTGCCAGCCGATCGCGTACAGCAGCGCGCCGCCGACGAACGGCACGACGATGGTTCCGAGGTTGCCGCCCGAGATGTGCGCACTGATCGCGAAGCCGCGACGCTCGGGCGGAAACGCATCCGACAGCAGCGCGTTGCCGACCGGGTGCTGCGGGCTGGCGCCGATGCGCGCGGCGCTGATCGAGGCCAGCAGCTGCGCGACCGACTGCGACAGACCGCCTGCGAGCAGGCTGGCGCCGAACAGGATCTGCCCGCCGGCGATCAGGGCCGGTCGCGCCACGTAGCGCGTCAGAAACCCATAGGCGAGCTGCATCGAGCCGCCGACGAGCGTGGTGATGGCGATGAAGGTGCCGATGTCGGCCGCGTTCAGCCCGAAATCGTCGATGACGACCACGTACACCAGCGGCATGAGCGCCGACTGGGCGTGGATGGCGGCATGGGCCAGCGACAGCAGCGCCAGCGTCAGGCCCGGCCGCGTGCCTCGACTGCTACGATCAGCCGAGATGTCGGCCACGATCCGAGCACGCGCAAGCGCCGGCGGTGAGGCGCGCCGCACCAGCGGCAAGAAGGCCGGCGCGCCGCTGGCCGGCCCGGACGACGGTCTCGAGGCCAGCCTCATTGCCACAGTCGCGCCGGTGATGCGCCATCTGGTCGCCCACGCGCGGCGGCGGCGAACCTGGAGCGCGCTCACGTATCAGCAGTACAACGTGCTGCGCATGATCGACGTGGAAGGACCGAGCCCCCAGGCCGAGGTCGCGCGCCGGCTGCTGGTGACCGCGCCCGTGGTCACCAGGCTGGCGACAACGCTGGCGGAGGCGGGGCTCGTCGAGCGCATGGCGGATCCGAAGGACAAGCGCACGGTCCGCCTCGCGCTCACGCCATCGGGCCGAAAACGCGCGCGCGCGATGCGTCGCGACCTGCTGGCCGCGGCCAGCGAGCTGCTCGAACCGCTGCCCCAGGAGCGACGCGCGGCCGTGGCGGCCGCGCTCGAGGAGCTGCAGGTGCTGCTGCCCCAACGCTCAGTCCCGCGACGCTGAGGCGGGCACCGGGCGGGCGCCCGCAGACGAGGAAGGCGGCTGCTCTCCGCTGCTGTCGATGCGCGTGACGCCGAGCTTGCCTCGTACGGCGGCCGAGCGCAGCCCCCAGGCCACGATGCCCACGGTGAGGAGCGACAGGCCGGCCCCGATCACGAACGCCAGCGGGACTCCCCACGCCTCGGCGACCGCGCCGGCGAACAGGCCCCCGAGCGGGGCGGTGCCGGCGAAGACGGTGACGTAGAGCGACATCACGCGGCCGCGCAGCGCATCGGTGACGTTGGCCTGCACGGTGGCGTTGATGGTGTTGATCATCAGCATGCTGAAGAAGCCGACGCCCAGGATGAGCGGCGCCGCCAGCCACACGCTGCGCGTCAGTCCCAGGCCGATCTCGAGCACCCCGAAGACCACTCCGCCGCCGAGCATCAGCGGCAACGCGCGACGCTCTCGCATGAAGGCCAGCGTCAGCGATCCGCTCAGCGAGCCGATTCCCATTGCGGCGTACAGGGCGCCGTACCCGTCCGCGTTGAGCGCGAGCACCTCCGTGGCGAAGAGCGGCAGCAGGATCTGGAAGTTGAAGCCGAAGGCGGCAACGCCACCGAGCAGCACCAGACTCCACAGCACGAGCGGCGTGCGCGCCGCATAGCCCACGCCCTCGCGCAGGCTGGAGAGCACTGGCGGATGGCGCTCCGGGCGCTCGTGGCGCCGGATCCGCGCGGGGTCCATGCGCAGCAGGCTGATCATCACGGCCGAGTAGGTGAAGGTGTTGATGGCCAGGTTGATCGCCACGCCAGCCGTGTCGGAGCCCAGCAGCGTCGCGCCCAGCGCGATGATCACGCCCGCGACGGCGGGACCCGCCACGCGCGCGGAGTTGAAGGCCATCGAGTTGAGCGCGATCGCGTTCGGCAGCGTCTCCCGCGGCACGAGGTCCGCCGCCATCGACTGGCGCACCGGCATGTCGACCGCGTTGACGAGACCCAGCCAGAAGGCGGCCGCCATGACCATCGGGATCTCGATGACGCCGGACGCAGTCAGGGTAAAGAGCGTCGCCGCCTGCGCCATGGCGGCCAGGTGGGTGCCCAGGAGGGCGCGGCGCTTGTCGATCCGGTCGGCGAAGACGCCGCCGAAGGGCGCCAGCAGGCCGGCTGGCAGGAACTGGAGCGCCGCCACCAGGCCGAGCTCCAGCGGCGAGCCGCCGAGCACCAGGACCAGCCACGGCAGCGAGACCTGCTGCATCCAGGTGCCGGTGAGGCTGACGACCTGGCCGGACCAGTAGAGGCGGTAGTTCCGGATGTGCAGGCTGGCAAAGCCTCGCTTCAGGCCGGCACGCGCGCCGGCGCCGAGAGGCAGGCTGCGAGGCTGATCAGGGCGCCCGACGGGCGGGGGGTTGGCCACGAACCTACTCAGATGCTCAACGCGGAGGGTGATTGACCATGCTAACAACCGGGCCGGCGGCCGTCACGCGGCCACCTCCGCCTCCACGCGTTCGCGCGAGGGAACCAGCTCGGGGGCCGACCCTGCGCTGGGCAGTGAGACGCTCCTGCGCAGCAGGCGCCAGGCCACGAGCACCAGGAACGCTGAGGCAGCGATGGCGCCCACGATGAACGCCGCCTGCGACCCCCATGCCTCGGCGACGGCTCCCGCGAAGACGCCGCCCAGCGGCGCGGTGCCCGCGAAGACGGTGACGTACAGCGACATGACGCGACCGCGCAGCTCGTGTGGCACGCCATTCTGCACGGTGACGTTGATGGTGTTCACCATGAGCATCGAGGCAAGACCGATGCCGATGATCAGCGGAAACGCGAAGCCCGGCGAGCCCGTGAGGCCGAGCGCCAGCTCCAGCGCCAGGAAGGCGGCCGCGCCACCCAGGATCAGGCGCAGCATCGGCCGTTGGCTGGTGGCGAAGGCCAGGCCCAGCGAGCCGACCAGCGAGCCCGCTCCCATGGCGGCGAACAGCGCGCCATACCCACCGGAGTCCAGGCCGAGCACGTCGCGCGCGTAGAGCGGCATGAGCGTCTGGAAGTTCATGCCGAACGTGGCGAGGCCGCCCAGCAGGATCAGCGGCCAGAGCACGGTGGGCGTGCGCGCGGCGTAGCGAACGCCCTCCGCCAGGCTGGAGAGGACCGAGGGGAAGCGTTCCGGTCGCGCGACCCGATGCAGCTGCGTCGGATCCATGACTGCCAGGCCGATGAGCACGGCCAGGTAGCTGACCGCGTTGATGCCGAAGTTCACGGCCACGCCGAAGACGGCGATCGTCACGCCGGCCAATGCCGGCCGACGACGCGCGACAGGTTGAACGAGGTGGAGTTCAGCGCGATCGCGTTCACCAGGTCCTCCTTCGGCACGAGCTCGGCGGCGAAGGCCTGGCGCACCGGCATCTCGATGGCGCTCGCCATGCCGAGAACCACGGCGAGGATATAGATGTGCCAGATCTCGGCCACGCCGGCGAGCGCCAGCCCGAACAGCACCGCGGCCTGCGCCATGGCCACGACCTGCGCCGTCATCAGCGTCCGCCGCTTGTCGAGCCGGTCGGCGAGCACGCCGCCGATGGGCGCCAGGAGCATGGAGGGGGCGAACTGCAGCGCCAGCACCGTCCCGAGCTGCAGCGGCGAGCCGCCGAGCTCGAGGACGAGCCATGGCTGGCTCACGGACTGCATCCAGGTTCCCACCAGGCTGGCGATCTGGCCGAACCAGAAGAGCCGGTAGTTCCGATGCCGCATCGCCACGAATCCGCGCCGGAAGCCGCCGCCGCGGGCGGGCGGCAATGGCGCCGGCCCGTCGGGCCGGCGCACGGAGCGCGTCAGGAAGGGAACCGCGCTCGCCAGGCGGCGCGGAATCCCGGGGGTCATCATCGTTAGCAATGCTAACATTCTTCGGCTTTCCGCGCAAGCCGGGTAGGGGTACGAAAGCGGGTTGAGCCGACCCCGGCAATCACCGATGATGTCGCGAACGCACATGCCCGAGCTTCAATTCCTGACCCAGCGCGACCGCCGACGGCGGCGCAGCCCTCGAGCGTCGTGGCTTGCGCTGCCGCTCACGCTGCTGACGCTGCTGGCCCCCGAGGCCCTGCTCGCGCCGGCCGCGGCGAGCGAGCCAGCCATCAGCGATACGGCGCGGCTCGGCCCGGCGCTGCGATATGCCGGCCCTCGTCCGCTCGATGGCGAGGCCGTCCCAGACATGATCCGCTCGCTGGCGCGGCCATCCCAAGCGCCGGATACGGGACGCGGCCCGTCTCTGGATGCTCGGTACGAGGCCGCGCTGGACGCCGCCCTGGCGTCCGCGGATGCCTACGGGGCCACGTTCGCCACCGTACGCGATGGCGAAGTGGTCTGGTCGGGCGCCAGCGGCACAGCCCCTGACGGCCGGACCCAGCTCGAGGCCTCGACCTCGCTCGTCATCGGCAGCGTGACGAAGACGTTCGTCGCGGCGGCCGTCCTGCAGCTGGTCGAGGAAGAGAGGCTGTCACTCGACGACTCCGTGCGCACCCATCTGCCGGAGCTGCCCATCTCCCAGGGCATCACCGTGCGCCAGCTCCTGGATCACACCAGCGGGCTGGCCGACCTGTTCAACGACACGACCCGACGCGGCATCGAGGAGGACCCCGAGCGAGGGTGGAGCACGGCGCAGATCCTCGGCTCCCTGCACGAGCCGTGGTACGAGCCGGGCGACGGCTGGGCCTATGCCAACACGAACTATCTGCTGCTCAGCCTCCTCGTCGAGCGCCTCTGCGACCGAGCGCTGCAGGATGAGCTCGGGCAGCGATTCCTCGAGCCGCTGGACCTCGACGGCACCCGGCTGCTCATCCCGCTCGACGAGATCGACGACCCGCTGGAGCCGGCCTGGACCACGATCTTCTGGGGATCAGGCGCCATGGTCTCGAGCGCCACCGATCTCGCGCGCTGGGGCGACGCCCTGTACGACGACGACGACCTGCTCGGAGACGACGCGCGCGCCGAGATGCTGGCCGTCAACCACGAGGACTACGGCCTGGGCGTGCAGCGCATCGAGGTGTCGGAGGAGAAGGGCTATGGGCACTCGGGCCTGCTTCAGACCTACACCACGCTGCTGCTCCACCTTCCCGAGGACCACGTGACGCTGGCGCTGCTTGTCAATCGCAGCCGCGCCGACCTCGGCGCGATGCTCACCGCGCGACCCGACGACGGCCCGTCGCTGCTCGACCTGGTCCTCGGCGAGTAAGCGGCGCGCGCGGGCCGCCTGCTCAGCGGACCGTGCCGAACAGGATCTCGCGGATGACAGGCATCGGCGGCGTCCCGTGGCTGACGACCGACTCGAGGAACGGGCGCCATGCGAACGCGCCGCCATTCGCCGCGGCTCGCCGGCGCGCCTCTGCCTCGAGCTCCGCCATCTCGACGCTGCCGAGGTAGTACTCGCACAGCTGCGTGGAGCTGAGGCGCGCGCGGTTCCACTTCTCGGAGGCCTCGGCCCGCTCCTGGAAGCCGCCCTCGACCATCATCGCCATGGCCTCGTCCTCGGTCATCGTGCCGGTGTGGATGCGGATGTCCATGAGCGTGTTCGTGATGGCACGCAGGAAGAACTTCCAGTGCACGAGCATGAGTGCCGGATCGTCGGAGCCGTAGCCGACCTCCATCATCACCTGGGTCACGTACACGGCCCATCCCTCGGCGAAGACGCCCGAGCCGAAGACGGCGCGCGCCAGCGACGGGGATCGGTTCGACCAGGCCAGCTGGAGATAGTGGCCGGGAACCGCCTCGTGGATCGTGAGCAGCCGCATCTGGCGCGCGTTGTTCTCGCGCAGCATCGAGGTGACCTGCTCATCGGTCCAGTGGTCGGGCGCGGGAGTGATGGCGAAGAAGCTGTCCAGGCCCTTGTCGAGCGGCCCGGGCGGGATGAGCATGGCGCCGCCGAAGGCCCGCAGGAACGGCGGAGTCCAGATGATCTGGAGCGGATCCTCCGCGAGGCCGATGAGGTCGTGCTCGCGGATGAAGGCCTCGATCCGTTCGTGCTCCGCGCGGCAGAAGTCGAGCAGCTCGTCCGCCTGCGGGTGGTCGGCCGCGATGGCATCGAGCACGCGGCGGATGACGGTGTCGTCGTCGGTCGGCGGCGCCTCGGAGCCGATCCAGGCGGGCCACAGCTCGCGCGCCAGGCGGAGCATCTCGGCGCGCACCTCGCCGTACGCGGCGGATGCGCGATTCTCGAGCTCTTGGTGGCTGATCGTGGCCTTCAGCGCATGGCGGAACTTTCGCTCGTAGAGGTCCGGGCCGAGGCGAAAGTCGCCGCTGGCGTTGGGCAGCAGCCCATCACGCAGCCAGGCCGTGAACGCGTCGACCGCCTCGATCGCCTCCCTCGCGGCATCATTCACTTCCTGGCGGAGCGCGTCGTCCTCGAGTGACGCCGCTTCGGCGGTTGCCGTGCGACACAGGTCGGCGACGCCCGTGATGGTGTCCACCGCCTTCTCTGTGTGATAGCGGCTGACCGGTCGCCCACCGCCAGCCGTCAGGTTGGCCCTGGCTGCCTCCAGGGCCGCGGGCATGCCGCGCATGCGCGCCGCGGCGCTGCGCAGCCGGTCGGGCAGCGGCGCGAACTCGCGACTCAGCAGGCCAAAGAGCCCGCCGCCGAACAGGTAGACGTAGGTGATGGGGCTCCAGTGCAGCTCGTCGAGCTCTTCTTCATGGAACCGGAGCGCATCGATTTCGGCCAGCAGCACGTGGCGGTCGATCGCGTCATCGCCCGAGGCTCCATCGGTCTCGAGCGCCTCGAAGCCAGCTCGGGCACCGGCCAGGAAGGCAACGCGGGCACGGCGGCCCGCATCGGTCAGGTCAGGCCAGGCGTGGTCGTGGTCGTGGTTCCCCGCCTGGGTGGCCGTCACCGGGTAGTGTCGGAAGAGGTCGGCGAAGAAGGCGTCCTGCGCCTCGGCGAAGCTCATGCGCGCATGGTGCCAGAGACGCCATGGCGAGGAGAGGCCGCCGGCTCTGCCGGCGGCCCCTGTCTCGGCTTCGACGGCGGCGCTAGTCCAAGGTCGGAAGGAACGACGGCGGGACCCGCACCTGCGTCGCCTGCTCGAACGAGAAGGCGAGCGCGATCAGCGTCGGCTCGTCCCACCGGCCGCCGATGAACGACACCCCGACCGGCAGTGCGCCGTCGACGTAGCCGGCCGGCACGGTGACGTTGGCGTAGCCGGCGACCGCGGCCGGCGTCGACGACCCGACGAACGTCGAGAAGTCGCCGCCAAGGTCGCCGTTTACCGGGTCGGTGACCCACGCCGGTCCATTCGTGGGCGCGATGATCGCGTCGAGGTCGTTCGCCGTCATGGTGTCGTCGACCGCGGCCTGGGCGATCGAGTTCGCCTCCTGGCGGGCGGCGATGCAGTCCGGGTCGGCACGCCCATCGGTGTCCTGGGCGAGCTCGAAGATCAGCGAGTTCCACGGCCCCTCGAGGTCCGGGTTGGCATCGTTGAAGTCAATCAGCGCCTGCAGCGTCTTGGGGTAGCCCGCGGTCGTGTACGTCTCCAGGTAGCCGGCGATGTCGTCCTTGAACTCGCAGAGCAGTGCCGTGAACTCCGGCTCGAACGCAGGCTCGATGGGGATGTTCGTCGGATCGACGATGGTCGCGCCGGCGTCCACGAGCGCCGTGATCGTCACCTCCATGATCGCGTCCACGTCGGGATCGATGCCGAACGTGCCCTGCCGCCAGACACCGATGCGCGCCCCCTCGAGCCCGTCGAGGTCCAGGAACTGGGTGTAGTCGGTGTAGGCGTTGCCGGCCTGGGCGGCGGTCGCCGGATCGGCCGGATCGACGCCGGTCATCGCCCCGAGCAGTACGGCCGCGTCGGTGACGTTGCGGGCCATCGGACCGGCGGTGTCCTGGTCGGCCGAGATCGGGACGATTCCCTCTCGGCTAAGGAGCCCGACCGTCGGCTTGATGCCGACGACGCTGTTGGCGCCCGACGGGCAGACGATCGAACCGTCCGTCTCCGTCCCGACCGCGGCCACGGCGAGGTCGGCCGAGGCAACGACGCCCGATCCCGAGCTGGAGCCGCACGGGTTGCGGTCGAGCACGTACGCCATGCTGCCCTGGCCGCCGATCCCGCTCCAGCCGCTCGACGACGGGGACGACCGGAAGTTGGCCCACTCGGACAGGTTCGCCTTGCCGATGACCAGGGCGCCGGCGGCGCGGAGCTGCGCGACGATGAACGCATCGGACGGAGTGCTGCCGGCGAGCGCCCACGATCCGGCCGTGGTCGGCATCCCGGTCGTGTTGATGTTGTCCTTCACGATGATCGGGATCCCCAGCAGCGGTCGGTCGTCGCCCTGCCGGCGGGCGCGGTCCGCCGCGATCGCATCAAAGAGCGCCGTGGGACTGACGGTGATGACCGCCTTCAGCTCGTCATTCAGCTGCCTGATCCGGCGCAGGTAGAACTGGGTCAGCTGGACCGACGTCAGCCGGTGGGCGTCCATCAGCGCCTGGAGCTCCGGGATCGTCGTCGAATCGATGTCGATTCCGGCGACTCTGGTCGAGGTGTCCTGCCGCGCCAGCCCGACCGGGGCGGCGATCGCCGACACGCTCAACACGAGCGTCAGCGTTATGACAAGGCCGATGGACCGACGAACTAGGCTGCTCATCGCTGTGACCTCCACGGACTGCGAGTGTGCCGGGGGCTCGGACGGCAGGGTACGGATCAATAGAACGCCCCGTGTCAAGCCCTCCGTGGACTCGGCCGTTACCTACCACCCGCGGCAACCGGCCGGGCGCCAACATGGGGCGGCCGGAGGGTACCCTTGCGCCGTGAGCGACAACGTCTGCTACACCGATGCGTACGCGCGCCAGACCGATGCCGTCGTGGTCGAGACCGATACCGACGCCAGCGCCGTCCTCCTCGACCGCACCGTCTTCTACCCCGGCGGGGGTGGACAGCCCGCCGATACCGGCACGCTCGAGGGCGACAGCGGCGGCACCTGGCGCGTCACCGGCGCCCAGAAGCGGGGCGACGACATCTGGCACACCGTCGATGCAGGCTCGGAGCTGCCGGCGGTCGACACGCAGGTCATCGCCGAGCTGGACTGGCAGCGCCGCCACGAGCTGATGCGCACCCACTCCGCGCTTCACGTGCTGTGCGGCGTCATCTGGCGCGATCACTCGGCCTCGGTGACCGGCGGCAACATG
The DNA here is from genome assembly GCA_050692055.1 of Candidatus Limnocylindria bacterium. Taxonomy (GTDB): domain Bacteria; phylum Chloroflexota; class Limnocylindria; order QHBO01; family QHBO01; genus JBOGTC01. The sequence goes on from JBOGTC010000111.1 coordinate 18,929, forward strand.
GAGCCGCTCAGCGGGCGCATGGACTTCGAGTTCGAGACGATGCGAGCGGAGCTCGTGGCGGAGATCGAGAAGCGGGTGAACGAGGAGATCGCGGCCGATCGCGAGATCCGGGTCGCCGTCCTGCCGCGCGAGGAGGCGTTCGCCATCCCCGACCTCATCCGCACCAAGCTCAACCTGCTGCCCGAGGGAATCGAGGAGGTCCGGACCATCGAGATCGTTGGCCTCGACCTCCAGGCGGATGGGGGCACGCACGTGGCCCGCACGGGCGAAATCGGCCGCGTCCGCGTCACCGGCTACGAGTCGAAAGGTCGCATCAACAAGCGCATCCGAATCGCGGTGGCCGACGACTGAACGCGCGCAGAGCCGCGGCGCCCTATCGGCGCTCCATCCGGAAGAGCGTGCGCATCGAGTCCTCGATGGGCGCCTCCTCACCGATGCGCCAGTCGGCCTCGAACGCAGCCCGGAACGCGTCGAGCGTGTAGTCGGGGAAGATATCCGGCCGGGCGGCGAGCAGACGCTGCGTCATCGGGTCTTCCTTTGGCACGAACTCGATGACCAGGTTCCGTCCGATCTGCGCCAGAAACCCGCTCAGGAGGGTGAACGGCACGTTGTTGCCGATCGCCAGGTGGTGGACGAGCGCCAGCGCCATGACCGCGTCGGCCGGACCACGCTCGACGACCGATCGCCGCTCGGCCAGCGCCCAGCCGAGGGCGGGCGACGGGTTGGTGAGATCCATCACCAGCGGCAGGACCGATGCGCGCGCCTCCGGCGACAGCGATCGCCAATGGCGCTCGACGCTGCCGGCGTCCTGGTCAAAGGCCAGGACGGCCCGACCGTCGCCGGCGGCGACGTCGGAGTAGGTGCCGACGTTGGCGCCCACGTCCCAGACGACATGCGCGCCAGTGGCGGCGAGCATGCGCTGCACGGCCGCGCGCTTGGCATCGGCGGCCCGCTCGGTGTAGCTGGTCTGGCGCCCGTACCCCACCCAATGGCCCTTCGGCTCCCAGCGCAACCCCTCGACCGTGCGGCGCAGGTTGTCCAGCAGCGCCTGCTGGCCGAGCTCGGTGACGCGGCGCTTCGGTGACGCTGCTCCCGAACCGCCCGCGTCGGCTGCGCTGCGCTGCGCCCGCGCGTGCATATGGACGTGAGCCAGCAGGCCGGGGCGCAGGCGCGTGCGCGCGGGCAGCAGGCGAGCCGCGAGATCGAGCGGGATGCCGTCGATGAAGTCGCGCAGCAGCAGACCCAGGCGCGCATCGCGGTAGGCCATGAGCGCGATCGGTCCCAGGAAGTGCTCGCAGAACTGGCGGTAGGCAGGCCACGGCTCGGTCGGCTCGGCGACCTCGAACGACAGGGAGTCGATGAGGATCGGCCGGCCACGGTCGAACTGGATGTTGTATGCGCTCGCGTCCTTCAGTCGCATGCCCACGCGCAGGGCGCGGGCCTGGAGCTCGAGCGTCAACAGCGCCGCCTCGCGCAGCTGGCTGAATGACCACTCGTACGGATACGAGATCAGGTCGAGATGGCGAGGCTGGATGACGGCGACGGCACCGGGGGCGGCGGCGAGCTCCAGGTCGGCATCGAGGTGGTCGACCAGCAGTCCGTCCGCCACCAGTGCGGCGTACAAGCCGCGCTCGTGGAAGGCCCGCCAGTCAGCCTCGCCGACGGCCTGGATCTGCCGGTAGAGGATCCCGTCGCGCCGAAAGACCTGGCCGGCCGGGTCGCGGAACGAGGCCGGGTCAAGCGAGCCCGGGGTCAGCGCTCGGATCGCTCGTGCCCGTCGGCGCGCTCAGCGTCCTGCCGGTCCGGGCCACCCCGCAGTCGCGTGACGACGTTGCCGATCGTGCGGCGGAAAAAGAACGGGATCGAGAGTGCACCGGCCAGCAGCACCTGGAGCAGCATGCTGCCGGAACCCGGATCGATATACGCCAGGATGCCCATCTTGGAGACCTTCGGCTAGTGTTAGGCCGATGTTAGCCATCTCGGCGCCATCGCGACAGCCGGCACCGGCAGGCGGGGCCGCGAGAGCGGTTGCTGGATGAAGCGCCCGGCGGCGGGATGGAGCAGCCTCCCGCTCCATCCGCTCCTGGTGGCGGCGTACCCGGTGCTGTTCCTGTTCGCGCTGAACGCGGACGACCAGGTCACGCTGCAGCCGCTCTGGATCCCCCTTGCCGCGGCGGTCGGCGCGGCCGCCGTGGCATTCGGCCTCCTCCTCGTGATCCTGCGCGACCCGCTGCGCGCGGCGCTCGTCACCACGCTGCTGGCGGCACTGTTCTTCGCCTACGGACATGCCTGGAACCTGGCCGGCGGGTGGCTCGGCAGCCAGGCGCCAATGCTGGTTGCGTGGGCCATCACCGCGGTCGTTGGCATCTACCTGATCGTGCGCAGCGGCCGTTGGGCGCTGCGGGCGACGCGGGTCCTCAACGTCGTGGCCGCGCTGGCGGTGACGCTCAACCTCGTTGGCCTGGGCATCTACATCGCCGATGCGGTGACGCCCGCCGGCATCGCCGGTCCCGTCGGCCGCGTCGGGGCGGCGGCCGGCGAGGTGCCGGCGCATCGGCCGGACATCTATTACATCGTCCTGGATCGCTACGCCAGCGCCAAGGCCCTGGACGAGACGTACGGATTCGACAACAGCGCCTTCTACGCGGCGCTCGAGGAACGCGGCTTCTACGTGGCCGCGCAGAGCCACGCGAACTACATCAAGACCCCGCTCTCGCTGGTCAGCACGCTCGACATGGACTACCTCAACGGGGAGGCGCTGCGCGCCTCCGCGAGCTCCGGCGGGGACAACGGACCCATCCACCGCGCGCTGCGCGGCAGGCTCGTCGTGCCGTCCTGGCTCAAGGAGCTCGGCTACGAGTACATCCAGGTCGCCAATTGGTGGGAGCCGACGCGCGACAACGTCGACGCCGATCGCGTCTTCCGCTACGAGGGCCAGACGGAGTTCACGGCCGCGCTGCTGCAGACCACGCTGGTGCGCGCCTGGGCCGAGCCATCCGAGCCGGGCGACCCGTGGTCGTGGCCCGTCCTGCGCGCCCACTCCGAGTACGAGCTCGATCGCCTCGAGGAGATCCCCTCGCTCCCGGGCCCGAAGTTCGTCTTCGCCCACCTCCTGCTGCCGCACGACCCGTACGTCTTCGATGTGGACGGCAGCTTCATGGACCGCGAGCAGGTCGCCGAGCAGGGGCATCCCGAGAGCTACCTGCGCCAGCTGCAGTTCATCAGCGGGCGCATCCTCGACATCATCGACGGCATCATCGAGGACTCTGGCCCGGACTCGATCATCCTGCTGCAGAGCGACGAGGGGCCGTTCCCGGCTCGGTATCGCAGCGACGAGATGGACTTCGATTGGCTTCACGAAGCGAGTGACGCGGAGCTGGAGGAGAAGCTCGGCATCCTCAACGCCTACCGCCTCCCCGGCGTGGACCCGGAGCAGGCCGGGCTGACGCAATCGATCTCGCCGGTCAACTCGTTCCGCATCGTGTTCGGCGAGTACTTCGCCGCCGATCTTCCGCTCCTGCCGGACCGCATCTATGCGCATCGGTCGAACAACCGGTTCTACGACTTCTTCGAGGTCACCCACCGGCTTCGGGCAACGGCCGCGCCTGGATGAGGATGGTTGCATAAGCAACTACATTGGCGTAGCATGGGCGCATGACCACCAACGTCCGCCCAACCCTCGCCGCCCAGCTCGACGGCGACCTCCAGATCGTGGGCGCCGAGTCGTTCTTCCGGGTCGGCCAGGCGCAGTTCGGCATGCCGGGGCTGATCGCCATCGAGAGCGTCGGCCCGTTCATGGAGATCGCCAACATCGGCCCGTTCCTCATGATCCACGACGCCCACATGGACCCGGACAAGGGCATCGGCCACCATCCGCACCGCACGAACGAGCGGCTCTTCTACATCATCCGCGGCCAGATCGAGCACGATGACGCGCTCAACGGCATCCGCGGCACGATGCACGAGGGCGATCTCGCGCGGCTGACCGAGGGGGAGCGCGGGATGCTGCACCAGGAGTGGAACGGCCGCTCCGACGTGACCACGCATGCCTTCATCCTGGTATACACCCCGGACGTCGAGCCCCCGATCCCGGTCGCCTCGTTCAACGCGCTCCGCGCTTCCACGGTGCCCGTCGTCGCGGAGGCCGATGGCGTGGCGACCAAACAGCTCATCGGCGGCTCGTCGGAGTTCAGCGCGTCGAACAGCGCCATCACCGGCTTCTTCGACAGCTCCCTCGAGGCCGATGCCACGCTCGACATCGCCATGCCGCCGAGCGAGGGGCTGATCCTGTACCCCATCGAGGGCGCGGTACGGCTGGTCGAGGCCGGCGCGGAGCTGCGCGCCACGACCGACCTGCAGCCCGAAGGCCCGGATGCCATGGCCGTCGCTTGGTCAGACGCCGGTGGGCGGACGTTGCGCGTCGCGGCGTCGGACGGGCCAGCTCGCCTCCTGCGCGTCGGGTTCCGACGCGGCGAGGATGACCTCGTCCTGCATCAACCCTGGCGATCGCGAGAGTAGGCGCGCGGCGGCCGAGGCCTGCCGATGCGGCCGACGCGGCCGACCCGGTCGACGCGGCCGACGCGGCCGACACGGCCGAAATTGCACCAGGTGGAGACAACGGGGAAGAAGAGCCCGAGATCCGCTGCTGCTTCCCCGACGGCGTCATTCCATGCAATAGACAGGGAAGATGAGGCCCAGATCCCCGCCTTCTTCCCCGTTATCTCCACCCCATGCAACGC